>JBGQLG010000192.1:0-10241 GCA_041499965.1 Methylomirabilia bacterium | reverse complement strand
GTGATCCTGGTCTCGCGCATCATTCCCGGCATCGCGTACCTGATCCCCTGGTACATCTTCTTCCGGAGTCTCCGGATGGTCGACACCTACGGCGCGCTGATCCTCACCCACCTCATCGTGGGGCTGCCGATCATCATCTGGGTCATGATCGCGTTCTTCGAGGACGTGCCGGCCGACCTGGGCGACGCCGCCCTGATCGACGGCTGCTCGCACGTCGGCGTCTTCTGGCGCGTGGCGTTGCCCCTCGTCAAACCGGGCGTGATGGCCACGGCGATCCTGTCCTTCGTGTTCTCCTGGAACAACTTCCTGTTCTCGGTGATCCTGGCCGGCCGGACGACGCGGACGTTACCCATCGCGGTGTACGCCATGATCTCCTACGAGGAGATCAACTGGGGCACGCTGGCGGCCGCCGCCACGCTCATCACCCTGCCGGTGCTGCTCGTGGCCCTGCTCGGCCAGCGCCACATCGTCACCGGGCTCACGTTCGGCGCGGTGAAGCAGTAGCGGCCGGCGCGGCCGCCGCCCTCCTCAGCGGGCGCGGCGCACGGCGCCCGGGGCGTAGACCTCGGGGTTCACCACGTTGAGGGGCCGCTGGCCGGTGAGGACGCGCGCGACTTCCTCGCCGCAGCGCCGCGGCACCTGGGCCACCGCCGGCGACGAGAAGTACGCCGCGTGGGGCGTGGCGATGACGCTGTCCAGCTTCAGCAGCGGGTTGTCGGCGGCGACCGGCTCTCGCTCCCACACGTCGAGCGCCGCGCCGGCCAGGCGCTTGTCCAGTAGCGCCTGGTGCAGCGCCCGCTCGTCGACCACCGGGCCGCGCGAGGTGTTGATCAGGATGGCCGTGGGCTTCGTGCGGCGGAAGAACGCCTCGCCGATCAGGTGGCGCGTGCCGGCGTTCAGGAGCGTGTGGACGGAGATGTAGTCGGCGCGCGAGGCCAGCGTCTCCAGCGAGACGCGCTCGACGCCGAGCGCCTTGAACCGCGCCTCGTCCACGTAGGGATCGTGGGCGATCACCGTCGTCTCGAAGGCGGCGACGCGGCGCGCGAAGGCGCTGCCGATGTTGCCCAGGCCGACGATGCCGACCGTCTCGCCGTGCAGCGAGCCCGTGTGGGGGCCGGGCACGCCACCCCCCCAGGCGCCCGCGTGCACCTGCCGGTCGAGCGTGATGATCTTGCGGTTCCAGGCCAGCAGCAGCGCCAGCGCGTGGTTGGCGACCTCGCGCACCCAGATGTCGGGGACGTTCACGACGATCACACCCAGCTCGGTGGCGGCGGCGACGTCGATCACGTCGTAGCCGACGCCGGTGCGCGTGACGACCTTCAGCCCCTCCAGCGCGCTCATGACGTGGCGGGTGACGGGCGTGGCGGAGATGACCAGCCCGTCGGCGTCGCGGGCCTTGGCGATCAGCTCATCCTCGTCACCGATGAAGGGCAGCGTGGTCAGGCGCGCGGGGACCCCGGCCAGCGCGGCCTGGCACTCGGCGTAGTTCCGCTGGCCGCGGCCCTGGATGACGTAGACGTGATACGGCTGGTCGGGCATGATGGCTCGGTAGCGTACAGGAGGCGTCGATGAAGAGCGTGGAGATCGACCGCAGCAAGCGCCTGCGCGACCAGCCGGCGACGGGCCACAACCGCTTCCATCCCGACATCCCACCCATCGTCACCGTCGACGAGGGTGAAGAAGTCGTCCTGGCCACGCGCGACGGCGTCGACGGCCAGCTCGGTCCCGCCACCAGCGAGGCGGACATGGCGGCCATGGAGGCCGGCGCCATTCATCCCCTCACCGGCCCCGTCTTCGTGAAGGGCGCGCAGCCCGGCGACGTGCTGGAAGTGGAGTTCCTCGACATCGTGCCGCAGCCGCACGCGTTCACGGCCATCGTCCCCGGCCTGGGCTTCCTGCGCGACCTGTTCACGACGCCCTACCTGGTCCACTGGCAGATCCGCGACGGGTGGGCCACGTCGCCAAAGCTGCCGAAGGTGCGGATCCCCGGCGCGCCGTTCATGGGTGTGTCAGGGGTCGCGCCGTCGGCGGCGCAGGTGCGCACGTGGGCCGCGCGCGAGGCCGAGCTGATGTCGCGAGGCGGCCTGGTCTTCCCGCCCGACGCCACCGCCGCCGTGCCGGGCCGTGGTGCAGCGGCGACCGAGGGGCTGCGGACGCTGCCGCCTCGCGAGAACGGCGGCAACTTCGACGTCAAGCAGCTCACCAAGGGCAGCAAGCTGCTGCTGCCCGTCGCCGTCGAGGGCGCGCTGTTCTCGACCGGCGACGGCCACTTCGCCCAGGGCGACGGCGAGGTCTGCGTCACCGCGGTGGAGATGGGCGCGACGGCCTCAGTGCGCTTCCGCGTCCTCAAGGGCACGGCGGCCTCGCGCACGATGCGCGGCCCGCGCTTCTCGCATCCCGGCTACTTCGCCCCGCCGGAGTGGGCGGCGCCCCAGCGATTCGTCGCGGCCATGGGCATGCCGATCCGTGAGGACGGCGTGAACGAGGGCGAGAACCTCACGCTGGCCTGCCGCAACGCGCTGCTCAACATGATCGACCTGCTGCAGGAGCGCGGCTGGAGCCGCGAGCAGGCCTACGTCCTCTGCAGCGTGGCGGCCGACCTGCGCATCAGCAACGTGGTCGACATCCCGAACTACGTCGTCTCCGCGCTGATTCCCGAGGCCATCTTCACGAGCTGACCGGGAGACGCGCGTCGCGTCGTCTGCACGACGGTCGCCAGCCGGTCGATCCCGGCGCGGATCTCGGCCTCGGTCAGTGACGCGTAGCCGAAGAGCAAGCCGGCCCGGCGCGGGGGCCGGAAGTAGAACGAGCTGATCGGATAGACGCCGACGCCGGCCTGGGCCGCCCGCGCGATGAGCGCGCCGACCTCGCCCGCCGCGACGTCGTTCAGCCAGACCAGCAGGTGCACCCCCGCGTTGTCGCCGGTGATCGTGACGCGATCGCCGAGCCGCGTCTGGAGCGCGTCGAGCAAGGCACGCCGGCGCGCTGCGTTGCGAGCGCGCGCCCGGCGCAGGTACCGCTCGAAGTGGCCGCTGGTGATGAAGTCGGTCAGCGCCTCCTGGCCGAGCATGGCGGTGTACCGATCGGTCATCCACTTCGCGATCACGAACGGACGCACGAGCGCGGGGGGTAGCACCAGATAGGCCAGGCGCAGCGCCGGGAACAGCGTCTTGGAGAACGTGCCGACGTAGATCACGCGCCCCGTGCGGTCCAGGGCCTGGAGCGCTTCGAGCGGGCGGCCCTCGTAGCGGAACTCGCTGACGTAGTCGTCCTCGATCACCCAGGCCCCGGTGCGCGCCGCCCAGTCCAGGAGAGCCTGGCGCCGCCCGACCGGCATGATGACGCCGGTCGGAAACTGGTGACACGGCGTGACGCAGGCGAGCCGGGCGGCGGCCGGCAGCCTCGCCGTGTCGAGCCCCTCGGCGTCCACCGGGATCCCGGTCAGCCGGGCGCCGGCGGCCTCGAAGACCAGGCGCGCGCCGGAGTAATGCGGCTCCTCCATCACCACGCGGTCGCCGGCGTCCAGCAGGACACGCGCCGCGAGATCGAACGCCTGCTGCGAGCCGTTCACGATCACGATCTGGCCGGCGTCGCACGAGACACCACGCGCCCGCCCAAGGTACGCGGCCAGCGCCTCGCGCAGCGGCTCGTACCCGGCCGGCGGCCCGTAGCCGAACGTGTCGATCGCGGTCCGTCGCGCCCGCGCGGCGAGCAGGCGCCGCCAGATCTCGTGCGGGAACTCGGCGACGGCGGGCCGCCCGTAGCGGAAGTCGTAGCGGATCCCGGGCCGAGCGGCGTACGAGGCTGACGGCGGCATCGCGGGGTCCTTCGTCAGCCGCCGGCCGTAGCTCGACAGCCGCGGCGCCGCGGCCCGCAGCGAGGGGGGCGACGCCGGTGGTGCCGGAGACAGCACGCCGGCGGCAACGGCCGTCGTCGAGCGATGGCGGCTGACGATGTACCCCTCGGCGGCGAGATGCTCGTACGCCAGCATCACCGTATTGCGCGAGACGCCAAGATCGGCGGCCAGCGAGCGCGTCGAGGGCAGACGCGCACCCTGACCCAGCCGCCCCGTCCGGATCGCGGACTTCAGCGCGTGGCCGACTCGCCGATAGAGGGGACCGCCGGCGTCGCGAAGGTTCAGCAGCATGCCGCCTCCTGGGATCGCTGCATCTGGCACCAGAGATTAGCTCCGAACTGGCCCTTGGACACGGCCAGAGTCCGCGCTACCGTGTGGCCGTGCCGAACTCGACGCCGGAGGTGAGCGCCATGCCGACCACGACCGCGACCACGACGGACCTGGACACCCTGCAGCAGCTCAACGCCGACTACATCCGATCCGTGCAGACCTCGGACGTCCGCCGCTTCGACGAGCTCCTCGCCGACGACTTCCTCTGCAGCAACCCCGACGGCTCTCTCATCGACCGCGCCGCGTTCCTGACCCAGACCGCGCGCCCCGTGACGATCTCGAATCTGCAAACACACGACGTGCTCGTCCGCATCCTCGGCGACGTCGCGATCATCCACGCACGGACGGCGTACACGCTGGCCGACGGCCGCGAAGCCAAGGGCCGCTACACCGATGTCTGGGCCCGCCGCGGCGACCGCTGGCTCTGCGTGTCGGCTCACGTGACCCGCGGCTAGTAGTCCCGACTCAAGCATTCGTCCGCTGTCCGGTAGCGCGCGAACCCGGCTCGCGGCGTGGGCGGCGGGGCGACAGGGTCCCCCGAGGTTCCGCGTGAGACGACCGGCTGCGCCAAGGGATGGTCGGAGCCTGGTCCTACGTGTGGCGCTACACGATCGAAGCCAACGGAACCTCTGGGGACCCTGTCGCCCCGCCGCCCACGCCGCGAGCCGGGTTCGCGCGCGATCGGTCATCAGGCGACTCCCGATTAGCCCCGGGTGAAGTGAGCCGACACGCAGAGCCAGCGGCCACCCCGACGCGCCCAGATGTCGGTGTAGCGGCCTGTTCCGGTCTGGCCGTCTGGCTTCCGATCGCGGAAGCCGGCGTGGATGAGCGCGACTTCTCCGAGGATCCGGATGCGCACGTCGACGGGCTCGGCGTGCGAGCCCGGGTACGGCCGAGCCATCCGGGCCAGGAACGCCGCGCGATCCATGAGCGACCCGTCGGGGTCCGTGCTCAGGAAGTCCTCGGCCAGGTTGGTCGGCGTACCAGCCCACGTCCGACGCCTCCGCCGCGCGGACGTAGCCGCGGTTGAGCTCCTCCAGGGTCTCGAGATCGTGGCTGCGGGCCTCAGCGGGCTCGACTGCGGCGTTCTGCATGGCCGTGACCTCCATCGACCAGATGACTACTGCCGCATCGTAGATTCGTCGCTGGCCCGGTGAAGAGCCAGTCTGCGAACGATTGACGGTGCCAGCAACCGCGGGAGGGCCAGGCGCATCCCAAGGGGCACGTGAGGAGGTCACCAACATGAGCAAGCTCGCCGGCAAGGTTGCCATCGTCACCGGCGCATCGAAGGGGATCGGCGCGTCCATCGCGAAACATCTCGCGGAGGCGGGCGCGGCGGTCGTCGTCAACTACGCGTCCAGCAAGGCGGAGGCGGAGCAGGTGGTTGCGGAGATCACCGGGCACGGCGGCCGGGCCGTCGCCGTGCAGGCCAACGTCGCCCGGCCGGCGGACATTACGCGGCTCTTCGCCGAGGCCAAGGCCGCGTTCGGCCGGCTCGACATCCTGGTCAACAACGCCGGCGTCTACGAGTTCGCGCCGATCGAAGAGGTCACCGAGGAGCGCTTCCACAAGCAGTTCGATCTGAACGTCCTCGGCCTGCTCCTCGCCTCGAAGGAGGCCGTCAAGCACTTCGACGCCGCCGGCGGCAGCATCGTCAACATCAGCTCGGGCGCGAGCACACTGACACCCCCCAACACCTCGGTCTACAGCGCCACCAAGGCGGCGGTCGACGCCATCACCCGCACGCTCGCCAAGGAGCTGGGGCCGCGTCACATCCGCGTGAACGCCATCAACCCCGGCATGGTGGAGACGGAGGGATGGCACGCCGCCGGGCTCGCCGAGAGCGACTTCCGCAAGCAGGTCGAGGCGCAGACGCCGCTCGGCCGCATCGGCCAGACCCGGGACATCGCGCCGGCCGCGGTCTTCCTCGCCTCCGCAGACGCGAGCTGGATCACCGGCGAGACCCTGCTGATCGCCGGCGGCCTGCGCTAACGACGCGCCCCTGCCCCGACCCGAGCGCGCGCCTGCAGTCGTAGGCGTCCGCCCGGGCCGGGCTCGCGCTCCCCCACCCTCCGCGGCGGCTCGCCGCGTCGAGCGAGTCCGTGCTAGGATCGGCCCGATTTCGCGCGTCGCCGCGCGTCTCGTCGGGAGGGCTCCACGCCATGTCGGTGCTCGTGATCGGCGCCACCGGCTTCATCGGTCCCCGCCTCATCCGTCGGCTCGTCGCGCGCGGTGAAACCGTGGTCGGCATGGACCTGAACCCCGCTGCGGCGGCGTTCGGCGACGTGCCGATCGGCGCGCCGGTCTTCCGCGGTGACGTCACCCGGTTCGAGGACGTGATGCGGACCGTGCTCGACGTCAAGCCGGACCGGCTCATCAACCTCGCCTACGGCCTCGGCGCCGGCGAGGGCAACCCGCACCAGGTCATGCGCCTGGACATCCTGGGGATGGACAACTGCTTCGAGGCCGCCCGCCTGGCCGGCGTCAAGCGGGTCGTCTACGCGAGCTCGATCGCGGTGAGCGGCCAGCAAAGCAATTTCGGTGACCGCCCGGCCACCGAGGACGATCCGGTCTACGGCACCAGCCAGTACGCCATGCACAAGATGTTCAACGAGTTCCAGGCGCGCAAGTACATCAAGAACTACGGCATGTCGATCGTCGGCGTGCGCCCGGCCAACGTCACCGGTCCCGACAAGGTGCGCGGCTCGGTGGATCACGTGCAGATCATGACGGAGGCCGCGCGCGGCAAGCCGGTGCACCTGCCCCAGAAGGGGCTGATGCGTCTGCTGGTGCACGTCGAGGACATGGCGGAGATCTTCGCCCGCGTGCTGCTGGCCGAGGCACCTCGCCACCACATCTACAACTCCGGCGGGATCCCGGTGAGCCTCGGCGAGCTGGCCGACCTCGTGCGCGGATTCCTGCCCGACGCGCAGATCACGTTCGCCAGCGAGGGCGGCCGCGAGGACTCCGGCAATTACCTGGTCGACAATACGCGCCTGGGCAAGGAGTTCGGGATCGAGTTCCCGGGCTTGCACACGCGCGTGCTCGAGGTCATCAACGACGTGCGGCGAGCAGAGGGGCTTCCCCTCATCGCGGGGCGATAGGCGACTCGCGGACCCACAGGAGGAACGTCATGCCATACAACCGGATCTCGGCGGACTGTCATCTCGACCTGATCTGGCTCCCGCCGGATCTCTTCGTCTCGGAGGCGCCCCGCGAGATGAAGGAGCGCATGCCCTACGTCGAGGACGGGCCGGACGGACGGCGGTGGGTCGCCAAGAACGGAGCGACGTTCGGACTGGCCGGCGGCGTCGGCGCCTCCGGGACCAAGTACATCCCCGGCAAGCAGCTGCGCGTCGACGTGATGGCGTCGACCGGCCTCTACGAGGACGGCAAGAAGGGCATCCGCCGGCCGGGCGACCCGCACCTGCGCATCAAGGAGATGGACCGCGACGGCGTCGACGCCGAGGTGATCTACGGCATCCTGGCGGCTGCGGCCAAGCTGAACGACCGCGAAGCGTCCACCGAGATGCTGCGCATCTACAACACGTGGATGAACGACTTCCGCCGCCACTATCCCGACCGCCACATCGGCCTGGCCTGCCTGCCCTACGGCGACATCGAGGCCGCCGTCGCCGAGGTGCATCGCGCCGCCAAGATGGGCTTCAAGGGCATCGAGCTGTCGTGCTCATGGGACATGGAGCCCATGTGGCACCCGATGTGGGAGCCGCTCTGGGAGGCGATCAATGAGGTCGGCGTCCCGCTGCACTTCCACACCTTCCCGTCGGTGTCGCCCAAGCTGCGCGAGCAGTACACCGGCCTCACCCAGCGCGCCCTGATGTTTAGCGGCCTCTGCCTGTTCCAGCTGACGCTGGCCAACATCCTGACCGCGCTCATGGGCCGGGCCGTCTTCGAGCGCTATCCGAACTTGAAGATCGCCTTCGGCGAGAGCGGCATCGGCTGGATCCCCTACGTGCTCGACCGCATGGACTTCGAGTACGAGGACCAGTACAAGGACCTGCCCCTCAAGCTGAAGCCGAGCGAGTACTGGCGGCGGCAGTGCAAGGCCACGTTCCAGTACGACCGCGTGGGCACCAAGCTCATCGACGAGATGGGCGTGGAGACGCTGATGTGGGGCTCGGACTATCCGCATCCCGACGGCGTGTGGCCGGAGTCGGAGAAATACATCAACGAGCAGTTCAAGCACCTGCCGGAGGACGTCACCCGCAAGATGACGTGTGAGAACGCCGGGAGGTTCTACGGGCTGATCAAGTGAGTGAGCGCGCGGCGCCGCGGACGCCGGCCACGACGCCGAGGACGGCGGCCGAGGCGACCCTGCTCGACACCGCCGCCCGGCGTCTGCCGGGTGGCGTGCTGGGCTCGCATCGCTTCACGGACGATCTCGCGTTCGTGGTCAAGCGCGCCCAGGGCTCGCGGCTGTGGGACGTGAGCGGACGCGAGTACGTCGACTACCTGCTGGGCTCGGGGCCGATGTTCCTCGGCCACTCGCACCCGGCGGTGGTCCGCGCCGTCACCGAGCAGCTCGCCGACGGCTCGACCTACTTCCTGGTCAACGAGCCGGCCATCCGCCTGGCCGACGAGGTGTGCCGGGCGGTGCCGTGCGGCGAGCAGCTCCGCTTCACCTCGACCGGCTCCGAGGCGACGTTCTTCGCGCTGCGGGCGGCGCGGGCCTTCCGCAAGCGCGACAAGATCATGAAGTTCGAGGGCGGCTACCACGGCAGCCACGACTACGCGCTGATGTCGCAGACGCCGAAGTCACCCAAGGCGTTTCCGGCGCCGATGCCCGACTCCGCCGGCATCCCGCACGCGATCCAGGATCAGGTGCTCGTCGCCCCCTACAACGACCTGGCCACCGTCGAGGCGCTGCTGGCGGCACACGGCCACGAGCTGGCCGCGGTCATCGTCGAGCCGTTCCAGCGGCTCATCCCGCCGCAGACGGGGTTCCTGCCGGGGCTGCGGGCGATCACGCAGCGCCACGAGATTCCGTTGATCTTCGACGAGGTGGTCACCGGCTTCCGGTTCGCGTACGGCGGCGCCCAGGAGTACTACGGGGTGACGCCGGACCTGGCCACCTACGGCAAGATCATCGGCGGCGGCTTCCCGCTGGCCGCCGTCGTCGGCCGGCAAGCGATCATGCGCGGCTTCGACCCGCGGCTGGACGGTTCGGGCGACTACGTCTCCCAGGTCGGCACGCTGAACGGCAATCCGATCGCCGCCGTGGCCGGGCTGGCCTCGCTGGCCGAGCTCCGCAAGCCAGGTGTCTACGAGCGCGTGCGGGCGATCGGCGGCGCGCTCATGCAGGGTCTCGCCGACCTGGTGAAGACGACGGGCGTCGTCGCCCAGGTGGTCGGCGAGCCGACCGTGTTCGACATCGTCTTCACCGACCGCCCGGTCGTCGACTACCGCGCCACGCTCACCGGCGACGGCGCGAAGCTGCGAAGGTTCAACGAGGTGTGCCTGCAGCGCGGCGTGCTGAAGGGCGGCAGCAAGATCTACGTGTCGATCGTGCACGACGAGGCCGACGTGGAGCGCACGCTGGCGGTGTTCAAGCAGGCGCTGGAGGCTGTGGCGCGGCTCTAGTCAGAGCGAGAAGGCCCCGCGCATTCGACGAGGTGATCGTTCAGGCCGCGCACGCTGTCTGATATTTTCCACTCTTGACAGCTTCCACCAGCGGCCCTGGTGGCGGGTCAACCGTCGCGAGCAAATGCCGGCCCAGTGGGCGGTACAGGCTCCTCAACGCGCAAGCCGGCGCGAGGGGGCCGAAAAACGATGACCGTCGAGAATCGCCCGTCCTGGAGGCGCGCAGATGGCTCCGAATCCGGGGTGTAGATTCGCCCCAAGAGGGGCCACTCCATGGAACTTCACTCACCGAACGTCCTCGCGATCCCGGAAACCGTCGCTGAACTGGACCGGCTGGGCGACGAGATCGCCGAGCTGTCCGCGCACCTCGAGGCCGCGACCGCTCGCCTCCTCGACCTCATCCGCGAGTTCGACGCGCGGGAGGGCTGGAACTCCGGCTTCCGCTCATGCGCCG
>JBGQLG010000191.1:0-10566 GCA_041499965.1 Methylomirabilia bacterium | reverse complement strand
TCCACGACCAACTTCATCGAGCATCCCGAGCTGGTGGCCGAGCGCATCGAGCGGTATGCGCAGATGGTGGGGCGCGAGAACGTCATCGCCGGATGCGACTGCGGCTTCGGCACCTTTGCCGGCCGGGTCCAGGTGGACACCAACATCGTGTGGCACAAGCTCCGGTCGCTGGTCGAGGGCGCGCGCCTGGCGTCCCACGCTCTCTGGTGAGGCGCCGTGTCTGACACGCTGCTCGACGTCCACGATCTCCGGACGTACTTCCACACGCGGCGCGGGGTCGTGAAGGCCGTGGACGGCGCGTCGTTCTCGGTTCGGCGGGGAGAGACGCTCGGCATCGTCGGCGAGTCGGGGTCGGGGAAGTCGATGACGTGTCTGTCGATTCTCAGGCTGGTGCCCGAGCCGGGAGGCCGCATCGTCGGCGGCAGCATCGTCTTCGACGGCGAGGACCTGCTGGCCAAGAGCCCCCAGGAGATGCGGCGGCTGCGCGGCTCGCGCATCGCCATGATCCTGCAGGACCCCATGGCCTCGCTGAACCCGGCGCTCACCGTGGGCGCGCAGATCGCCGAGTCGCTCACGCTCCATCGCGGGCTGCGCGGCCGGGCCCTCGACGCCCGCGTGCTCGAGCTGCTGCGCCAGGTCCGCATCAGCGACCCCGAGCGGCGCGTGCACGCCTATCCGCACCAGATGAGCGGCGGCATCCGCCAGCGCGTGGCCGGCGCCATCGCCATCTCCTGCCAGCCGAGCCTGCTCATCGCCGACGAGCCGACCACCTCGCTCGACGTCACGATCCAGGCGCAGTACCTGCGCCTGCTCAAGGACATCCAGCGGGAGACGGGCCTGGCACTGGTGTTCGTCACCCACGACCTCGGCATCGTGGCCAAGCTGTGCGACCGCGTCGCCGTCATGTACGCGGGCCGCATCGTCGAGACCGGGCCCACGCGGGAGATCTTCGACCGGCCGCGGCATCCCTACACGATCGGCCTGCTGAACTGCCTGCCGACGCTGCGCCGGGGCCGCGAGCCGCTGACGGCGATCGACGGCCAGCCGCCCGACCTGGCCAACGTCCCGGCCGGCTGCGCCTTCACGCCGCGCTGCCCGCTGGCCGAGGCGCGATGCAGCGAAACGCGGCCGGCGCTGGAGAGTGTCGCGCCGGAGCACCTGGCCGCCTGCCTGCGCGTGGCCGACACCGCGACGGCGCCGCGGCGATCCGTGACGGTCACCGCCCTCGCGCCCGCCGTCGCGCCGCGGACCGACGGCGCGGTGGTGCTGGAGGCGCGCGCACTCACTAAGCACTTCGCGGTGGCGCGCGGCACCGTGTTCGGCCGCAGCGTCGGCACCGTCAAGGCGGTGGACGGCGTCGATTTCGTCCTTTGCCGTGGCGAGACGCTGGGGCTCGTCGGCGAAAGCGGCTGCGGCAAGACGACCACCGCTCGCCTCGTGCTCCGACTGGAACAGCCCTCGGCCGGTGGCGTCTTCTTCCGTGGCCGCGACGTCCACCGGCTGGCGGGCGCCGAGCAGCGCGAGTACCGCCGCGCCGTGCAGGCCGTCTTCCAGGATCCGTACAGCTCGCTCAACCCGCGCCTCACCATCCGCACGACCGTCGGCGAGCCGCTGCGGCAAACCCAGCCCGAGCTGACGCGGGCCGAGGTCGACGAGCGCATCCAGGCCTCGCTGGTCCGCGTGGGCCTGCGCCCCGGCATCGCGAACGACTACCCGCACGAGCTGTCGGGCGGTCAGCGCCAGCGGGTGGCGCTGGCCCGCGCGCTGACGACGAGCCCGGAGTGCATCCTGCTCGACGAGGCGGTGTCCGCGCTCGACGTGTCGATTCGCGCCCAGGTGATGAACCTGCTGCGCGAGATCCAGGACCGGCTCGGCGTGAGCTATCTCTTCATCGCTCACGACCTGGCCGTGGTGAAGTACGTCAGCACGCGGATCGGCGTGATGTACCTCGGCAAGCTGGTCGAGACGACGACGAGCGACGCGCTGTACGCGCACCCGCTGCATCCCTACACGCAGATCCTGCTCGACAACGCGCTCCCTGCCCACCCCGACGACGCGCGCGAGGAGGTGGTCCTGGCCGGCGAGGTGCCGAGCGCGTTCAATCCACCGTCCGGCTGCCGCTTCCACCCGCGCTGCCCCCGCGCCATGGCAGTCTGCGCGGAGGTCGAGCCCCCGCTGCGCGAGGAGGCGCCCGGGCACCTCGTCGCCTGCCACCTCTACTCCTCGGCCCGCTGATCGCCTGACCTCGCTCGCCTCGGCCCCCCGGGAACTTTCGGGGGCGAGGCCGGTCTAAGCCGGCATGACCCTCCTGGTCGCCCAGGTCGAGCAGACGCCGCGCGCGCCCGTCACCCGGATGGAGACCGCGCCAACCGTCCCGCTACCGCGATGGGATCCGCGGATCTATCAGATCGCCACGCTCGGTAGCCTGCTCGTCTACGGCATTGCCTGGCTGGGGTTCGACGTCGAGCCGCGGACCGCCGTCATCATCCTGGGCACCGTGCTCGTCACGCAGGCCGCGGCGGCGCACGCGAGCCGTACCCGCTTCGATCCGAGGAGCGCGCTCATCTCCGGGCTGTCGCTGTGCTTGCTGCTCCGCACCGGCTCGCCCACGTTGGCGGCGGCCGCCGCCGCGCTGGCCATCGCCAGCAAGTTCCTCCTGCGCGTGGGGAGCAAGCATGTCTTCAATCCAACCAACGGCGCGCTGGTCGCCCTGCTGCTGCTCACCGACCACGTCTGGGTCTCTCCCGGGCAATGGGGCAGCACGGCGGTCTTCGCCTTCCTGCTCGCATCGGCTGGGGGCCTGGTCGTCAACCGGGCCGCCCGCGCCGACGTCACCTGGGCGTTCCTGGCGGCACACGCAGCCCTCCTCGTCGGCCGGTCACTCTGGCTGGGCGATCCGGTCGTCATCCCCCTGCACCGGCTCGCCAACGGCGCGCTCGTGCTGTTCGCGTTCTTCATGATCTCCGACCCACGGACGACGCCGGACTCGCGGGCGGGACGCATCCTGTTCGCGATCCTGGTCGCGCTCGGCGGCTACCTGATCCAGTTCCGGCTGCTCCAGACCAACCCGCTGCTGTGGTCGCTGGCCGTCTGCTCGCTGGCCGTCCCGTTGATCGATCGCCTGCTGCCCAGCCGCCGCTACGAGTGGGCGGAGCCGGGCACCGGGCGGCGTCGAGAAAGGAGTCCGTCGTGAAATCGCTCACCGCCCTGGCCGTCACGCTGCTCACGGTCGTCCTCGCCACACCGAGCGCCTTCGCTTTCTGTGGGTTTTACGTGGCCAAGGCCGACACGAAGCTATTCAACCAGGCGTCGCAGGTGGTCCTGGCCCGTGACGACGGCAAGACCGTCATCACGATGGCCAACGACTTCCGCGGCGACCCCAAGGAGTTCGCGATCGTGGTGCCGGTGCCGACGGTGCTCGAGAAGGGCCAGATCCGCGTCGCCGATCGCGCCGTCATCGAGCACCTCGACGCCTACACCGCGCCCCGCCTGGTCGAGTACTTCGATCCCGATCCCTGCGCGCCGCCGCGGCCGATGGCCGCGCCGAGCTCGGGCGTGAGGCTCCTCTACCGGAGCGACGCGGCCCAGGAGAAGGCGGCAAAGAGCCTCGGCGTGACCATCGAGGCGCGCTACACGGTGGGCGAGTACGACATCCTCATCCTGTCCGCCCGCGAGAGCGCCGGCCTGGAGACCTGGCTGCGCGACAGCGGCTATCGCCTGCCGGCCGGCGCTTCATCCGTGCTCGGCAGCTATCTCAAGCAGGGCATGAAGTTCTTCGTCGCCCGCGTGAATCTCGGCGAGCAGGCCAAGCTCGGCTTCACCTACCTGCGGCCACTGCAGATGGCCTTCGAGTCACCAAAGTTCATGCTGCCCATCCGGCTCGGCACCCTGAACGCCGACGGGCCCCAGGAGCTGTTCGTCTTCGCGCTCACCCGCCGGGGTCGGGTGGAGACGACCAACTACCGCACGGTGCGGCTGCCGACCGGCCTGGACCTGCCCCCGTACGTCAAGGAGGAGTTCCCGAACTTCTATCGCGCGATGTTCGCCGAGCAGGTCCGGCGCGAGGACATGCGCGCGGTCTTCCTCGAGTACGCCTGGGACATGAGCTGGTGCGATCCCTGCGCGGCCGATCCGCTCTCGGCCGAGGAACTGCGGCGGCTCGGCGTCTTCTGGCAGCCGGAGACCGCCGGCGAGCGCCCGCGGCGGCCGGGCGCTCTCGACACGTTCGTCACGCGCCTGCACGTCCGCTACGACGCCCGGCACTTCCCCGACGACCTCGTCTTCCAGGAGACGGCGGACCGCGCCAACTTCCAGGGCCGCTACGTGCTCCGCAACGTCTTCACCGGTGACGCTTCGTGCGAGGCCGGCCGCCGCTATCGCGAGACGCTCCGGGCGCGGGCCGAGCAGGAGGCGACGACGCTGGCCTCGCTCACGGGATGGTCGATGGAGGAGATCCGGCGGCGGATCGGGCCCGTCGGTGGCGAGGCGGCCCGGCCGGACGGGCGCAAGTGGTGGCAGCGTCTCTTCGGCGACTAGTCCGGCCGCAGGTCGTACAGCCGCATGCCGCGCCGCCCGTCCGGCGCGTCCGTGCGCCACCGCGCCTGGTCGACCAGCTTGCCGTTGGCGCGCACCCAGTCGGCGATCGGGCGGCCGGCGATGTCGGCGCGCAGGCGCCGGCTGACGAACGACAGGTCGCCGAGCATCACGAACCGCACCTGACACTCGGCCACGAGGGCAGCCGCGAGAGTCATTGGCGGACCAGCGTGGGCCGGCGGGCGCCGAGGAAGAAGAGGGAGCCGCCGGCGGCGAGCGCGGCCAGCAGGCTGAAGGCGAGCACGTAGCTGCCGGTGCGGTCGGCGAGGATGCCGGCCACCAGCGGGCCGCCCATCATGCCGACCATGAGCACCATCGAGGAGAGGCCGGTGATCGTGCCGAAGGCGGCGCTGCCGAAGTAGTCCGCGCGGATCGCCGACATCAGCGGCCCCCGCATTCCCCAGCCGAGCCCGTGCAGCACGGCGAAGGCGAGCACCATCCAGAACGCCGACGCGAACGCCAGCACCAGCAGGCCGGCGGCATGGCCCAGCATGCAGCCCGCGGCGATCCGGCGCTTGCTGAAGCGGTCGCCGAGCCAGCCGCCGCTCAGCTGCCCGATCCCCTGCATGACCGTCATCAGCGCCACGACGGCGCCGGCCTGGGGCAGCGAGTAGCCGAGCCGCTCGGTGACGTGCACGACCATGTGGACCATGACCGCCGAGACCACGAACAGCGCCGCACCGTGGCCGAT
This sequence comes from Methylomirabilia bacterium, assembly GCA_041499965.1. Taxonomy (GTDB): domain Bacteria; phylum Methylomirabilota; class Methylomirabilia; order Rokubacteriales; family CSP1-6; genus AR5. The sequence continues at coordinate 5,282 of JBGQLG010000191.1, read as the reverse complement.
CGAGATGTACCAGAACGCGCGCGTGGCCATGGCCTCGCGCGCCGTGAAGTTGCGCTCGGCCGGTGCGGCGCGCACCGGCGCGTCCGGCGCCGCGGCGCCCGGCGCGTCACCGTCGGGCGCCAGGCCGTACGCCTCGGGCCGACGGCGGACGATCTGGGCCAGCGGCACGCCGACCGCGAGCGCCAGCAGGCCGGAAACGAGCGCGGTGGCGCGCCAGCCGAACCGGCTCATCGCCAGCACCACCAGCGGCGTGAGCAGACCGCCGACCGCCATGCCGCTGGCGCTGACGCTCAGCGCCAGTGCGCGCCGCCGCCGGAACCACGCCACGATGGCCACGCCCATCGGCAGGTAGCCGCCCAGGCTCGAGCCGAGCGCCATCATGAAGAAGGTCAGGAAGAACGCGACCGGCCCCTCGATGCGGCTGAACAGGATGAAGCCCACGCCAAAGATCGTCATCCCGACGCGGATGAGCACGCGAGGGCCGAAGCGATCGGTGAGCCAGCCCTGCACGGGGCCGAGGATGCCGCTCTCGGCGCGGGCCATGGCAAACGCGGCGGAGAGCATCGTCTTGCTCCAGCCGAACTCCTCGCGCAGGAGCACGAGGTAGGCGCCGTAGGCGTGGAACATGAGGCTGCCGATGAGTGTCTCCAGCCCGAAGCCGGCCGCGACGACCCACCATCCGTAGAAGACCCGGCCCCGCGGCACTAGAGCGTGCGCTGGAAGAGCGCGAGCGCCAGTCCGATCCCGCTCCGCGCCGCCTCCGGGTCGTAGCGCGGTCCCTCGTCGCGCATGAAGGCGTGCTGCGCGTTGAGCTCGTGCCAGGTGAAGAGCACACCGGCGTCGAGCAGCGCCCGGTAGATCGACGCCCGCGCCTCGTCGGGGATGTGCGGATCCTGGCGCCCCCAGATCATCAGCAGCTCGCCGCGGACCTCGCGGGCACGGGCCAGCGTCTCGCCACACCGGCCCTCGCCCAGGATGCCGCCCTGCAGGTCGGTCGGATAGATGCAGCAGACGGCCAGGATCTCCCGCTGCAGCGCCGCCCGGAACGCCAGGTGGCCACCGATGCAGAAGCCGACCGTGCCGAGGCGCCCGTTGCAGGCCGGGTGCGCGGCCAGGGCGCGGATGACGACGGCGGCGTCGGCGTCGAAGGTGGCGAGCGTGGTCCTCGCCTTGTAGTCGTTGCCCTTGTCGGTCCCCACCTTGTCGTAGCCGAGCACCGTCCCCGGCGGCTCGTGCTCGTGGTAGATCTCGGGCGCCATCACCACGTAGCCGTGGCTGGCGAACTGCATGGACAGCCGCGCGATCGGTCCGGTCTGCTGGTAGATCTCCGGGTAGAGCAGCAGCCCCGGGTAGCGCTTGGAACCGGTCGGATGCGCGGGCGCGTAGACGTGCGTGCGCATCGGCCCGGTGGGCGTGTCGAGGTCACGGAACTCGCTGTGAACGATCATCGCCCTGAGCCACGGTAGCACCCGGCACCGCCGTTTGGCGCCCTGGTATATCCTCTCGCCCATGAACCTCCTGAGACCGATCGAACGCGACCTCGTCGTCAACGGGCTGCGCCTGCGTCTGCTCGACTGGGGCGGCGGCGCCCGCCCGCCGCTGCTGCTCCTGCACGGGTTCACCGGGCACGCCCACGCCTGGGATACGCTCAGCATCGCGCTGCAGCCGGACTTCCACGTCTACGCGCTCGACCAGCGTGGCCACGGCGACAGCGATCCGGCTGACGTCTACAACGCCGTGGTCGCCCTCGACGACATCGCGGGGGTCGTCGATCAGCTCGGTCTCACCTCCTTCGTGCTGGTCGGCCTGTCGATGGGCGGCCGCAACGGCATGTACTTCGCGGCCAAGCGCCCGGGGCGCGTGCAGAAGCTGGTCGTCGTCGACATCGGCCCGGAGATCAGCGCCAAGGCCAGCGCGCCGTCGTCGGGGCCGCCCGAGCCGGCGACGTGGGACAGCATCGAGCAGGCCGCGCAGCACCTGTACCGCGGCAACCCCTACCCCGGCATCCACTACTACCGCTGGGTCGCCTCGCACAGCCTCCGCGCGCGCCCCGACGGCGCCCTGGTCTGGAAATGGCACCCGAGCGTGAAGGAGCGCCGCTCCGCCGGCGACGTCGACTGGTGGGCGGTGCTCTCGGCCATCACCGTGCCGACCCTGGTCCTGCGCGGCGAGCACAGCCCGATCCTCGACGCCGACGTGGCCGAGCGGATGGTCAAGACCCTGCCCCGGGGCCGGCTCGTCCAGATCCCCCGGGCCGTCCACACCCTGCACGAGGACAACCCCGAGGCCGTGCTGGCCGCCCTGCGCGACTTCCTGGCTTGACAGGGCGCCGGTTGTTAGGTAACCCTAACCGTCGCGGTACGGGTAACCGAATCACGGCGTAGAGGAGGCCTCGAATGCAGCCGGCCAGCGTGGAGCCCTCGGGGGAGACCGCCCGCCCGGCGCGGGGCCCGGTGCGCCGGATCGACAGCGACACCCTCCTGCAGCGCGAGCGCGAGATCGTCATCGTGCACCGCGGGCAGGAGTACCACCTGCGGCTGACCAGGTCCGACAAGCTGATCCTCACGAAATAGCCGGGAGATTTGCCATGCCACGTTCGTGTCGGAGGTCGGGGCGGTGAGCGGGTTCCTCGCCCTGCTCGCCCGCGGGGGGCCGGTGATGATCCCGCTGGCCGCCTGCTCCATCGTCGCCCTCGCCGTGATCCTCGAGCGCCTGTGGGCGTGGCGCGGGCTGGGGCGTAGCGGCGACGCCGAGGCGGTGCTGGCCCGCGCCGCCGGGGGTCGGTGGGACGACGCCTGCCAGCTCGGCGAGGCCTCGCGCTCGCCGGTGGCCCGCGTGCTGGCCGCGGGCATCCGCCATCGCAACCCCGCCGCCACGCTGGCCATGGAGGCGGCCTCGCGGACGGAGGCGGCGCACCTCAAGCGCTTCCTGCCCGTGCTGGACACCATCATCACGCTCTCACCGCTGCTGGGGCTGCTCGGCACGGTGACCGGCATGATCAGCGCCTTCGGCGTCATGGGCCAGTCGGGGATGAACTCGCCCAACGCCATCACCGGCGGGGTGGGCGAGGCGCTCGTCGCCACCGCGGCCGGGCTCGGCGTGGCGATCGCCGCGCTGGTGCCGTTCAACTTCTTCAACAGCCGCGTGGAGAGCATGCTCGACACCATCGAGCGCTACGGCTCGCGCCTGGAGCTGCTGCTGGCCGAGACGGCGGCGCACCGCGAGCCGGTCACCGCGGCATGATCCTGCGCCGGCGGGAGCGGCGGCGGGCACGCATCGAGATCATCCCGATGATCGACGTCGTGTTCTTCCTGCTCGTCTTCTTCATGATGGCCAGCCTGTCCATGACGGTCTACCGCGGGATGCCGGTGAACCTGCCGCGCGGCACCAGCGGGACCGACACGCCGGCCGAGAGTGCGGCCATCACCGTGGCCCGCGACGGCCAGGCCTATCTCGACCGGCAGCCGGTGACCCGCGCCGCGCTCGACGCGCGGCTGCGCAGCCTGGTCGGCGCCAACCCGGCGGTGGCCATCGTGATCACCGCCGACGAGGAGGTCGCCCACGGCCGGGTGGTCGACGTGCTCGACGCGGTGCGCACGGCCGGCGTCACCAGGATGGCCATCGCCATCCGGCCCGCGGTGGCGACGCGATGACCGACCGCGTCTTCGGCTGGTGGATCGTCGCCTCGGTGGGCCTGCATGCCGTGGGCATGGCCGCCGTCTCCATGCTCGGGACCTCGGTGGATCTGTCGCCGCGAGCCGCCGTGACCATCGAGATCGTGCGGATGCCCGAACCGCCCGCGCCGGCACCGCCACCACCGCCCCGCGTGAAGCCGGCTCCGCCGCGCGTGGCGACGCCGGCCCCGGCGCCGAAGGTGGTCGACGCTCCCGTGCTGACACCGAACTTGCTCGACGCTCCGGCGCCACCGCGGGAGACCGCGCCGCGGATCGACAGCACGCTCGTGCCCTCGTCGATGCCCTCGGCGCCCGGGCCCGTGGTCGGCGCGCCCGCCGGGGCTGGAGCGCTCTTGGCCGGCGGCGATCTGCTCGTGGCCCCGGGCCCGAGCACCAGCAGCGGCAGTGGCGCCGCCGGCCCACGCGGCCAGGGTCTCGCCGTCAGCGGGGCGGCCGGCTCACAGATGGCCTCGTCCAGCACCGGTCTCACGGCGCTGGCCAGGCCGCTCGGCGGCTACCAGATCAAGCCCGACTATCCGGAGGCCGCGCGCCGCGACCGGGCGCAAGGCGTGGCCCTGCTCCGCTTCGAGGTGCTGTCGACGGGGCGCGTCGGCGAGGTGGTCGTGGCACGCTCGGCCGGCCATCGCGCCCTCGATCGGGCGGCGATCGAGGCGATCAAGCAGTGGCAGTTCGAGCCCGCGCGCCGCGGCCCCACGCCGGTACCGGTGTGGGTGACGCTGCCGGTGCGCTTCGAGCTGAGCGAGCCATGACACGGGTGCTCGCCGCCGCCCTGCTGATCGCCGCCGTGGCCGGCGCGGCGCACGCCCAGACGCTCACCGACGATCCGGCCTTCGCGCTCTATCGCCAGGCGGTGCAGGCGGCCGAGACCAAGGACTATGCCCGGGCGAGTGAGCTGGCCAAGCAGGCGATCGCGCAGTACCCCGATCACCTGCTCGCCTGGTATCTGCTCGGCCAGGCCGCGATGGGACGAGGTGCGTGGGAGGAGGCGGCCGACGCGTTCGGCAACGTCACCAAGCGCTATCCCGACTCGTTCGCCGCCCAGCGCGATCTCGGGCTGGCGCTCGAGCATCTCGGCCGTGTCGACGACGCGCGCGCCGCGTTCGAGACGGCGCTGGCCCGCCGGCCCGACAACCAGGACGTGCGGATCCGCCTGGCGTTCATGCTCTACGACAAGGGCCAGCGCGACGCCGCCCTGCCCCACCTGGAGACGCTGGCCGGCGCCAACAGCACCGCACCCGAGGTCTGGCTGCTGCTGGCGCGGACGTACTACGAGCGCAGCGACCTCTTGGGCAGCGAGAAGGCGTTCACGCGGGCGGCGGCGCTGCGCGACGACGGCAAGACGTGGTTCAACCTGGGCGTGGTGCGGCTGCGACTCAACGACACGGCCGGGGCCCAGGACGCGTTCACGCACGCGGCCCAGCACGCCGAGGTGCGCGAGCAGGCCGCGCGCGAGCTCGACCGGATCCGCGACGCCGCCGCCAAGCCCGCGACGAAGTAGCTCAGCCCTCGCGGCGCAGCGCGCGCGAGCGCCACAGAAAGCCGGCCGTCACGAGCAGCACCAGCCCCGCCTGCAGCAGCAGCCCCAGC
>JBGQLG010000190.1:0-10663 GCA_041499965.1 Methylomirabilia bacterium | reverse complement strand
GGTGGGCACCGGCCGGGGAGCCGTCGTTCGGCTGGCCTCCGATCGCATCGGCGTCCTCGAGGGCACCAATCGCTATTGCCGTAGCGGCGATCACCGGCGGCAGGGACTCTTCGTCGCGGTGGGGCCCGGGCTCGCGCCCGGACGGCTGACGGACGTCGTGTCCATCATGGACTTCGCGCCCACCGTGGCCGGCCTGCTGGGCGTGGCGTGGCCCGCCGCCGCCGGCCGCCCGATTTCCCGCCTGCTCGAGCGGGCCTGACGGTGGAGGGAGGCCGGCCCGGGCCGGCGCCGCCGGCCGGCGCGAGGGCGCCCCGCGCCATCCGCAACGTGCTCGCCAACTGGACGGGCTACGCCGTGGGCGTGCTCGTCAACTTCTTCCTGAGCCCGCTCATCGTTCACCATCTGGGCCCATCGGCCTACGGGGTCTGGACGCTGCTGGTGACGCTGATCGCATATCTGGGCCTTCTCGACCTCGGCATTCGCAGCGCGGTCACCCGCTACGTGGCGCGCAGCGAGAGCCAGGGCGACCACGAGACGGGCCCGCAGATGGCGTCGACGGCGCTGGCGATCTTCACGCCGCTGGCCGGGGCCGCGCTGGTCGCCTCGGCGGCGCTCGGGCTGATCGCGCCCAGCGTCTTCCACATTCCCGCCGAGTACCGCGCGACGACGGTCGTGGTGGCGACGCTGGTCGGCGCCTCCACCGGCATCGCCCTGGTGAGCGGCGCGCTCGGGGGCGTGATCGTGGGCCTGCAGCGCTTCGATCTCGTGTGCGCGGTCGACGTCACCACGACGCTGGTGCGCGCCGCACTCGTGCTCGGCGTCATCGCCACCGGCGGCGGCCTCGTGGAGCTGGCGTGCGTCCAGCTCCTGGCGTCGCTCACCGCCGCCCTCCTCACCGCGGGGGTGGGCCTGCGCGTGTATCCCGGGTTGCGGCTGCGCCCGAGGTGGAGCCGTCCGCATCTGCGATTGATCGTCACCTACGGCGGCTACGCCTTCGTCGCGCAGCTGGCCAGCACGATCATCGAGCGCGCGGGGGTGATCGTCCTCGGCGTGTTCCTGCCCATGACGGCCGTGACCGTCTTCGCGATCGCCAGCGGGCTGATCGACTACGCGCGCGCGCTGGCCGGCGGGCTCCGCACCACGCTGGCGCCGCGGGCGAGCGCGCTGGAAGGGCTGGGCCAGGCCGGCGCGCTCCGGGCCCTGACGCTGCAGGGCGCGCGGTTCAGCACGCTGCTGGTGCTGCCCATCGCGGCGACGTTCGTGGTGCGCGGCGCGTCGTTCATCGGGCTCTGGATGGGCGAGGCCTACGGTGCGCCCTCGGGGCGGGTGCTGGCGATCCTGGCCGTGCGCCTCGTCTTCCTGGCGGCGACGGGCGCGGCCGCCAACGTCATGCTGGGCGCCAGCCGCGAGCGCGCCGTGGCCGCGATCTTCGTCGCCGAGGCCGCGGTCAACGTGGCGACGATGCTGGGGCTCGTCCAGTCCTTCGGGGTGCTCGGCGTGGCCTGGGGAACCACGGTGCCGACGGTGGCGGCCGCGGTCCTCGTGTGGCCGTGGCTGCTCCGGCAGAGCTTCGGCGTCGGCGTGCGGCGCTACGTCGTCGCGGCCTGGGGCCGGCCCATCGCGGCGGGCCTCCCGTTCGTCGGCGCCACGGCGCTCGTCGAGCGCGTGTGGCCGGCGTCGCACCTCGTCGTGTTCGTCGCGCAGACGGCGCTGCTCATCCCGCTGGCGCTGGTGGGGCTGTGGTACGTCGGGCTGTCATCCGCCGAGCGCCGCCGCTGCGTGGACGTGATCCGGGCCTGGCGGCTCAGCGCTCGAAGAACTCCAGCAGCAGGCGATTGACCTCGGAGGCGTTCTCGTAGGCCGACCAGTGGCCGGCCCGCGGGATCCGATGCAGGTCGAGGGTGCCGACGGCCGCGCGGATCTCGCCGATGAGGAGGTTGGCGGGGCGGAACGGAGAGTCGTCGCGCTCGCCCCACAACAGGCGGAGGCGACCGCTCAGGCGCGCGAGATCGGCGAGCAGGGTGCCGCCGCCGCTCACCTTGCGGCTGTCGAAGCGCGTGCGGCGGACGCCCTCGACCTGGATGTCCACCGTGTCCTCGCCGACGCTGGCCGGATCGCTCAGCATGTTCACGAGCAGGTTGTGGCGGCAGACCTCGCGGAAGCGCTGCTCGTCGTCGCCGGCCTCCTTGTAGCTGCGGATCGGCCGATCGCCGAAGCGCCGCGCCGGAAAGCCGCCGGGCGAGACCAGGGCCAGGTGCGTCACCCGGGGGCCGAGCCGCCGGGCGAGGTTGGCCGCGATGGCGGCGCCGAAGGAGAAGCCGGCGAAGCGCAGCGGACGGTTACCCGGGAGCATCTCGAGCAGCAGGTCGTGGACGAGGTCGAGATACGCCGGGCCGGTCGTCTCGCGAGGGACCGACCCCGAGTCGCCGTAGGACGGGTGATCCAGCGCGTGCACGGTGAAGTGGCGGGCCAGCGGCTCGACGTTGCGGATCCAGTGCTTCCACGAGCCCATGCCGCCGTGAAAGAGGACGAGGTCGGGGCCACTGCCGCTGCGATGCACTGCCATCCGGGGAGCGTGATCGGCCGTCAGGGTTTCGGTCCTCGCGGAGTCCGAGTCTACCTCACCATCTCGGGCTGTCGCGCCAGGCCCAGCACCGGGGAGGCCACGATCACCACCGCCTGCACGAGGAAGCCCACCGCCGCCACCACGAGGCAGGTCGGGGCGCCGTAGGCCCCACCGACGACGGCGCCAATGAGCGCGCCGACCGGCCGGGCGCCGTAGGCGGTGATGTTGATGGCGGAGACGCGGCCGAGCAGCGCGCTCGGGGTGACGGTCTGGCGCAGCGTGGCGGTGCTGATGACCCACACGATCGGTCCGACGCCGATCAGGAAGAAGCTGAGCCCGGCCAGCAGGACGGACGGCATCCAGATCGTGAGCACCATGACCACGGCCGCCGCCAGGCCCGCGAGCGGGCCGAGCGCGACCACCACCCCGAAGGGCAGCGCGCGGAGCATGCGCGTGGCGAGCAGCGCGCCGACGACCATGCCGACGCCGTAGGTGGCGAGCGTGGCGCCGACCGCGGTCGCCGAGAGCCCGAGGTGATGGACCGCGTACGGGACGTACACGGCCTGCAGGATGAAGAACGCGGTGTTGAAGACGAGCTGCGTGACGTAGACGGGCCGCAGCAGCCGGTGGTGGAAGACGAAGCCGGCGCCCTCGCGCATCTCGCTGAGTGGATGACGCCGAGGAAGTACCGCCCGCGCGGGCTCACGCAGCCCGGCCAGCAGGAACACCGCGCACGTCGACAGCGCCGTCGCCACCCCGAACGCGGGCGCGCCGCCGGTCCAGCCGACGAGCGCGCCGGCCAGCGCGGGGCCGCCCGCGAACGCCACGGTGCGCGCCAGCTCGAGCCGTCCGTTGGCCGCGGCCAGCGCGCTCGATTCCACGAGGCCCGGGACCATCGCCGGCGCGGTCACGCTGTAGGCCACCGTGCCGCAGGCGCCGAGGAAGCCGAGCGCGGCGAGCAGCGGCAGCGTCAGCCCGCCGAGCTGCGCGAGCACCAGGATCCCGCCCAGCGACAGTGCGCGCAGCGCCTCGGCGCCGGTCATGAGGCGGCACCGCGAGGTGCGATCGGCCAGCAGGCCGGCGGGAATCGCCAGCAGCAGGAAGGGGAGCGTCTGCGCGGTCTGCAAGAGGCCCGTGGCACCGGCGCCCGCCCCGAGGGCCAGCACGGCCACGATGGGCGCCGCCGCCAGCCCCACCTGCTCGGCCGACTGCGCCGCCAGGTTCGATCAGGCCAGCCGGGGACGCACCCGCTCGGCGAAGTCGGTCATCTGCTCGTCCAGCTCGCGCCCGTCGGCGGCGAGGAACTCGAGCACCAGATGCTCGACGCCGCACTGGCCCAGCTCGCGGATCTGCTCGATCAGCGCGGCTGGCTCGCCGGTCAGCATGTGGCCACCGCGCGCGGAGGGCCGGGCGCTTCGACCGGGGCGCACCACGCAGGTGTCGGAGCGCAGGGTGAGCGCGGGGGGCACCGCGCGCCCGCGAGCCTGGCACTGTCGAGCGATCTCGGCCTGGCCGGCCCGCAGCTCCTGGGGTGAGCGATTGATCGGATGCCAGGCGGCGCCGAACTGGGCGGTGCGGCGCAGCGCGGCCCGGCTGTGTCCGCCGACCCAGATCGGCGGGTGCGGCTGCTGCACGGGCTTGGGCTCGAACACGAGCCCGTCGAACTGCGTGTACGCGCCCGTGAACGACGGCGCCCGGGCCGTCCACAATTCCTGCATCGCGCGCAGGTACTCGTCGGTCATGGCACCGCGCGCGGCGAAGGGCACGCCCAGCATCGCGCTCTCGGCCGCCACCCAGCCGGCGCCGATGCCGAGCACGACCCGCCCGCCGCTCAGCGCGTCGAGCGAGGAGATCATCTTGGCCGTCACGACGGGGTTGCGATAGGGCACGATCAGCACGGTGGTGCCCAGGCGCACCCGGCTCGTCACGCCGGCGAGCACGCCGAGCGTCACCAGCGGGTCGAAGATCGTCTCGCCGAAGTTGACGACGTTGGCGTTCGGGACGACGACGTGATCGCTGACCCAGACCGAGTCGTAGCCGAGCTGCTCGGCCCGTGCCGCGCTGCTCCTGATGATCTCGGGTGTGGCCAGGTGCCGGCAGTTGGGAATCCAGACACCGACGTTCATCGCGCCTCCTCGCTCACGCCGCGGTCTCGCGGCGGCCCGCGGCCTCGTCATCAAGACCTTCGCCCCCGGGGCTGATCAGCGCCGCGCTCGCCGCGCTGCTGTCCCGGCGCCCTCGATCCACCGCACCACCACGTCCGCCAGCTGCGCCTCGTAGCCGATGAAGCTGTGCCCGGCCCGCGGCACGACGATGCCGGCGAAGGAGGGGGCGCGCGGGGCGTTCGCGGCGAAGGCCGCGAGCACCGCCTGGGGCGAGCGATCGAGATACTCGTCGCGGCCGCCGAGGATCGCGGCGATGGGCACGCGCACCGAGCGGAGCGCCGTCCAGCGCGCGTTCGCCCGGTAGTACTGAAAGACGTCCTCGGCCCGGCCCGGCTTGTAGAGGCTCACGTAGCGCCGTGCACTCCAGAAGCCCCACGCCCGCGGGACGAGTGCCTGCGGATCGCGCCGGGCGAGCCGCGCGGCGGCGGCCACGCGCCGGCGCAGCGCCGCGGCACCGATGCGCTTGGCCTCGCCCGCGATGTCGGAGACCGGCCCCAGCAAGACGATCGCGCCGACGCGCCGATCGCGGCCGCGGGCCGCGTAGTGCAGCACCTTGTTGGCGCCGGTGGAGTGCCCGGCCAGCACGAGGCGCCGGAAGCCGCGCCGGGCGGCGAACGCGATCACCGTGCGGAGGTCCTCGACGCTGGCGCCGAAGCGCTCGAACGCCGCGCCGGCCAGCTGGGCGCCCCGACCGGCGACCACGTCGTGGCCGCGGGTGTTGAACTTGAAGTAGCCCATCCCGCCGGCGGCCAGGCGCGCCGACAGCTCGCGGATGAGCGGCTGGCCGGAGGAGAAGACCGAGCCGAGGCCGTGGACCCAGATCAGCGCGGTGCGCCGCCGGCCCCGCGGCTCGGAGACGACACCGTCGAGCCAGATGCCGTCGCGGGTGCGGAGGCGGACGAGGGTGGTGGCGACGCCGAGCGGTCTGGGCATGTCCCGACGGTAGCCGGATTATACTGCCCCCCGTGATGATCGCCCGGGCCGTGGCCGACAACCTCGCGAAGTCGTCGTGGATCCGCCGCATGTTCGAGGAGGGCGCGCGCCTCAAGCAGGAGCGCGGCGCCGACAAGGTCTTCGACTTCACGCTGGGCAATCCGGAGATCGAGCCGCCGCCGGCGGTGCTGGCCGCGGCCCGCCGCGTGCTCGACAGCACGGAGCCGCACCTGCACGCCTACATGCCCAACGCCGGGCAGCCGCGCGTGCGCGAGGCGGTGGCCGGCCGGCTCCGCGCGGCCACCGGGCTGCCCTACACCGCCAATCACGTGCTCATGACGGTGGGCGCGGGCGCTGCCCTCAACACCGTGATCAAGGCGCTGGTCAATCCGGGCGACGAGATCCTCACGGTGGCGCCGTTCTTCGTCGAGTACACGTTCTACGCGGAGAACCACGGCGGCCGGCTGGTGGTCGTGCCGCCCCGGGCCGATCTCACCCCGGACGTCGCCAAGCTCGAGGCCGCCATCACGCCGCGGACGCGCGCGATCATCCTCAACTCGCCGAACAATCCCAGCGGCGTCATCTACCCCGCCTCGACGTTCGTCGAGATCGAGGCGCTGCTGGGCCGGATCGCCCAGCCGATCGTGCTCATCAGCGACGAGCCGTACCGCGCGCTGGTCTTCGACGACGTGATCGTGCCCCAGGTGCCGCCGCTGGTGACGCGCGCGATCGTGGCCACCTCGTGGTCCAAGTCGCTGGCCATCCCCGGCGAGCGCATCGGCTACCTGGCGTTCTCGCCGCGCATGCCGGAGGCGGCCGCGCTGTTCGAGGCCTGCACGTTCACCAGCCGGGTGCTCGGCTTCGTGAACGCGCCGGCCCTCTGGCAGTGGGTGGTGGCCGAGGTCGGCGATCTGGTCATCGACGTGGCGCCCTATCGCGAGAAGCGCGATCTCATGTACGGAGGCCTCACGCGCATCGGCTACCAGTGCGTGAAGCCGCAGGGCGCCTTCTACGTGTTCCCGCGCACGCCCATCGAGGACGACGTGGCGTTCGTGCGCCTGCTGGCCGAGGAGGGCGTGCTCACGGTGCCCGGCTCGGGCTTCGGCATGCCCGGACACATCCGCATCTCGCTCACGGTCGAGCGCGACACCGTCGTGCGCGCGCTGCCCGGCTTCGAGCGCGCGTTTCGCCGGGCGCGCGGGGAGGGGACCTGAACGCGCTCACGGCCCTCGACACGCCGCACGCCGTCTACGCCGCGCTCGTCCTGCTCCTGGCCTACGTCGTCCGCGGCATCGCCGGGTTCGGCTCCGGGCTGATCGCGGTGCCGCTGCTCTCGGCGGTGGCGCCGGTGGCGGCCGTGGTGCCGGTGGTCGTCTCGCTCGACTACGTCGGCTCGGCCGGCCAGGGCGTGCGCAACCTCGAGCGCGTCGCCTGGGCCGAGCAGCTCACCCTCGTGCCGTTCACGCTGATCGGCGTGGCGCTGGGCCTGCTGGCGCTGCGAGGCGTGCCGACCGGGGTGCTGAGTCGCGTGCTGGGTGGCTTCGTGATCGTCTATGCCTTCTATCAGCTCCTGCCGCTGCCGCCGCTACGCGGCTCGCGCGTCGCGGCCATCGGGTGCGGGATCATGGGCGGGCTGGTGGGCACGCTCTTCGGCACCGGCGGGCCGTTCTACGTGATCTACTTCAACCTGCGCGGGCTCGACAAGAACGCCTTCCGCGCCACCTTCGCCACCAACTTTCTCATCGACGGCGGCGTTCGGCTCATTGCCTACGCGCTGGCCGGGCTGCTGGGGTGGGCGACGCTGATCTCGGTGGCGGCGGCGCTGCCGCTGGTCGCCGCCGGCCTCTACGTCGGCGGGCGCATCCACCTGGGGCTGAGCCAGCGCACCTTCGTGCGGGTGGTGAGCCTGATCCTGGTCGCCGCCGGCACCGCGCTCCTCGTCCGGTAGCAGGCTGCTGAAAAAGGCCCATCTGCGTCGTTGGCTCGTCGTTCCCTCCCTGCGGCGTAGGCGGCCTACGCCTCAGTCGCGAACGACGAGCCGCCTAGCATCTGGACCTTTTTGAGCAGCCTGCGGATGTTTCGGCGACGTGCTCGCGCGGGGCGGTCTCAGAGCGCGAGACGCCAGGCGGCGACGATGATGGCGCCCGTGGCGATGACGAGCAGCCACTGGACGGGCGCGGGCACGTGCCAGCGAAGCGTGAGTGATCCGGCCACGCCGAGGGCGGCGCCGGCGGCGAGGCCGAAGGCGTGGGCCAGGAGGTCGACGTCGGGGCCCGTGCCGAGGAAGGCGAGGAGGGCGAGGGCGGCGGCGACGATGACCCACGTCTTCCTGGAGGTCGATCCCACGCGGTCGGGCGCGACGATGCGCAGCGTGGCGAGGATGCCGATGGCGCCGAAGACGGCCGTGGACGCACCGACCGACACGTGATCGGCGTGATGGGCCAGCGCGGTGAGCGCGTTGCCGCCGGCTCCGGCGAGGAGCGTTAGCCCGAGACCGACGCCGGCCCCGAGGTACCAGCACACCGCGGTCAGCAGCACGGCGGCGGCGACGGCGTTGCCGAGCAGGTGGGGCGCATCGGCGTGGAGTGTGAGCGCGGTGATGGCCCGCCACCACTCGCCGGCGAGCATGCGCGCCGCGTCCGCGCTGCCCTGCGCGAACCACGCGCTCCATCCCGCGCGCGCGCCGGTGATCGCGAAGAAGCCGACCAGCAGCAGCGCGACGACGACCCCGGCGATCGTCGGGGGCCGCTCCGGGCGGGCGGCGACCTCGCCGGTCTCGATCGCCCGGGCGCTCTCCTGGTCGTACGCGTCGAGGGCCTGGAGCGCGGTGGGGGCGTCGTCGGGCGGCACCAGCAGGGCCCAGCCGTCGAGACGCTGGCGCATCCAGTGCGGGATGCCGGCGGCCGCGAGCACCACTGCCCACTCGTCGGCGCGCCGGCGTTGGGGTGTCACGCGCACGGCCGTCCCCGGGCCGTCCATGGCCGGGGGCGGGCGACCGGATCGCTACCCGACCCGGGCGCCCTCGGCCGGCCCCGGAGCGGCGGCGCCCTCCAGCCCCAGCCGGCGGATCGAGATCTCGGCGCGGTCCTGCAGGCGGGCGTCGTCGGCGTTCAGGTTGCGGGTGAAGCAGCAGAACTCCAGCTGCAGCCCGTTGGGATCCTTGAAGTAGATCGACTTGGCCCAGTCGTGGTCGACGACGTCCGTCACCTCGACGCCCCGGGCGATGAGCTCGTTGCGCTTCTCGGCCAGCGCCGCCTCCGAGCCCGCCTCGAAGGCGAAGTGATAGAACGCGTTCGGCACGCCGAGGCCGCGGTTGATCCCGGCGTCGTACTGCGCGGCCACGCCCGGCACCCCGCGCGCCTCCATGAAGGCCAGGAGCTGATCGCGCCCGGTGTCGAAGAAGATGTGGCGCACCTGCCCACCCTCCTTGATCTTCAGGACATCGCAGCGGACCGCCTTGAACTTCAGGACGCCCTCGTAGAACTCGCGGGTGGCGTCGAGATCGAGCGTCGACAGGCCGATGTGCGAGAACCCTCGGTTCGGCATCGCGGGCCTTCCTTTCAGCCGAGCAGGCGCGTGTACGTCGCCTCGTCGAATCCGACGAGCAGTGTACGACCCTTCCGGAGCGTGGGGGCGCGCAGATTGCCGGTCGGCCCCAGCAGCAGGCCGAGCAGCTCGGTCCGCGGCGGCGTGGCGCGCGCGAGATCGACGTGCACGACCTTCTTGCCCTTGGCGACGTAGAGCTGGTCGACGCCCTTCAGCACGCCGAGGGCGGCGTCGCCCCTGATGGTGGCCTTCTTCGCATCCGCCTGAGCGGTGACGGTGACCTTGTGCTTCGCAAGGAACCCCTGCGTCTTGGCGCAGGTGGTTCAGCCGTTGCGGTGATAGCTCCAGTCGACGGTGCTCATGGCGTCCTCCCGGGGCCAGATGATGGCATGGATCGCCCGCGCTTGCCTGGCGGGCGCGAACCGGCTATGTGATCTCCGTGCGCAGGCGGATCGTGATCGGCGCCGTGGCGGCCGTCGTCGCCGCCTTCCTCCTGCTGAACGTCGTGGCGTACTGCCACGCCTGGTCCATGCTCCATTTCGCCGGCCAGGGCGCCCGGACGCCGCCGCCCGAGCGGCTGACTCGATGCCCGGCCAGCTCTTCCCGCTCGAGGCGTTCGACCAGTTCTTCAAGCAGGGCGTGCCACGCTGGGCGACCACCGACGCCCAGATCCAGGCCGCCTACAATCAGCTCGTGCAGAAGGTCTGCCCGTGCGTGGTCCTCACGCACAGCCAGGGCGGCAACTTCGGCTTCAACGCCGCGCTCGCCGCGCCGGACAAGGTGAAGGCGCTGATCTCGATCGAGCCGTCGGGCGCGCCCAAGTCGGAGGCGGCCGCCGGCGGGACGCTCAAGGCGGTGCCGCACCTGGTCGTGTGGGGCGATTTCGTCGCGCAGAGCGCGCTGTGGACGCGCTTCGTGCCGGCCTCGCAGGGCTACGCCGCCGCGCTGCGGGCGGAGGGCGGCGTCGCCGACTGGTGGGAGCTGCCGAAGCTCGGCGTCACCGGCAACGGCCACATGCTGATGATGGACAAGAACTCCGATCGGATCGCCGCGATGATCCAGAAATGGATGGCCGACAACGGCCTGATGCGCTAGCCCGTCGACCCGGGCGGGCGCGGGCGCGGCGCGCGGGGGGGCGGCAGGGCGCGGGATGTGGGGCGTGGGCGGCGGGGCGACAGGGTCCCCGTCGGTTCCGCGTGAGACTACCGGCTGCGCGAAGGGATGGTCGGAGCCTGGTCCTACGTGAGGCTATACACGATCGAAGCCAACGGAACCTCTGGGGACCCTGTCGCCCCACCGCCCACGCCCCACATCCCGCGCCCCGCCGCCCCCATCGCGCGCCGCGCCGGCGTCCGCCCAGGTCGATGCCTCCGTGACTCAAGATATTGATTCGGGATACCACTGAGTCTCGTGAAGCGCGGTGACGCGGGGGCTCCGGGGTTGGGAGCCCGCG
>JBGQLG010000189.1:0-10674 GCA_041499965.1 Methylomirabilia bacterium | reverse complement strand
GCTCACGGCGAGGAAGTTCGTCCGCGATCCGTTCGCCGGCGACCCGCCGGCGCGCCTCTTCCGGACCGGGGACCTGGGGCGGTTCCTCCCCGACGGCAATCTGGAATACCTCGGGCGCGTCGACAACCAGGTCAAGCTCCGCGGCGTGCGGATCGAGCTGGGCGAGATCGAGAGCGTGCTGCGCGCCCATCCGTCGGTCCAGGCCGCGGTGGCCGTGCTGGCCGAGGTGGAGGACGACGCGCGGCTCATCGCGTACGTCGTGCCCGGCGGGCGCCGCCCGGAGTCGAGCGAGCTCCGGCGCTTCGTGCGCGACCGGCTGCCCGACCACATGGTGCCGGCCTCGTTCATGCTCCTCGACGCGCTGCCGATGACGCCCAACGGCAAGCTCGATCGGCGCGCGCTCGCATCGCTCGCGCCGACCCCCGTCGAGGGCGCGCGGAGCTATGTCGCGCCCCGGACTCCGACCGAGGACGCGCTGGCCGCGATCATGGCCGAGGTGCTCAAGGTCGACCGGGTCGGCATTCACGACGATTTCTTCGAGCTCGGTGGCCACTCCCTGCTGGCCATCCAGGTCATCGCGCGCGTGCGCAAGATCCTGCGCGTGGAGTTGCCGGTGCGCAGCCTGTTCACCGAGCCGACGGTGGCGGGGCTGGGTCCCGAGGTCGAGCGCGCCCGGGCCAGCGGCGCCGTCCCGGCGATGCCGTCGCCGACCCGCGGTCTCAACAGCCGGGAGCAGCTGCTGACCCGTCTGGCCGGGCTCTCCGACGCCGAAGTCGAGGCCCTGCTCGCGCGCCTCGACTCCGGCAAGCCGGGGGAACGGGAGACGGAAACCTTCTAATGAACCTCGTGGCATCGGCTGACGCCGGCGGGCCGGCGCGGACGCCACGGACGCCGCGGACGCCGCGGGCGCGCCAGCATGGCTCGCCTGTCGCCGTGACTCGCTCCGGGCCCGGCTCGCTCGGGCCCCCCATCCCCCAGGGGGGGCTGGCGCGCGAACACGTTGAGCCGTCGGCGGCTCGCGAACCAGGCCCTGCGCTCGAACGGCGACGACGGCTCGCCATGATGGCGCGCCCGCGGCGTCCGTGGCGTCCGCGCCGGCCCGCCGGCGTCAGCCGATGCCACGAGGTTCATTAGTGGCGGGCACCGTCGCCCAGTTCGTCACGCAGCTGCGCCTGCTGGGCATCCGGGTCTCTGCGGACGGCGATCAGCTGCAGTGCAGCGCGCCGAAGGGCGTCCTGACCGAGGCCCTGCGTCGCGAGCTGACGGCTCGCAAGGCCGAGGTCCTGGCCTGGCTGCGGTCCGACGACAGTGCGGCTCCGCTGTCGTTCGCCCAGCAGCGCCTGTGGTTTCTCGACCAGCTCGAGCCGGGCACCTGGGCGTACACGGTGGCCATCCGCAAGCGGTTTTGGGGGCCGCTCGACGTGGGCGCGCTCACCCGCACGCTGACCGAGATCGTGCGCCGGCACGACGTGCTGCGGACCACGTTCGTGAACCGGCACGGCCAGGCCGTGCAGCACGTCGCCGAACCGGGGCCGGTCGCGCTCCCGACCATCGACCTCGAGCCGGAAGAGCCCGCCGTGCGGGAGCGCGTCGCGGGGCAGGTGGTGCGCAGCGAGACCCACCGGCCCCTCGACCTCGCGCGCGGTCCGCTCATTCGCCCGCTGCTGGTCCGCCTGGAGCCCGAGTGGCACGACCTCGTGATCTCGCTCCATCACATGATCGCCGACGGCTGGTCGCTCGGCATCCTGGCCCGCGAGCTGAGCGTGCTGTACGAGGCCTTCACGGCCGGGCACGCCTCACCCTTGCCCGAGCTGCCGATTCAGTACGCGGACTTCGCGGCCTGGCAGCGCGAGTGGCTGACGGGCGTCGCGCTGGAGGACCAGCGTCGCTACTGGCTCGATCACCTGGCCGACTGCCCGGCGCCGCTGCGGTTGCCGAGCGACCACCCGCGCTCCAGCGCTCCGACCCGGATGGGGGCCAGTCACGACGTCGTGCTGCCCCGCGAGCTCGCCGATGGCCTGCGCGAGCTGAGCCGCCGGCAGGGCGCCACGCTCTTCATGACCCTGCTGGCCGGGTTCGAGGCGCTGCTGAGCCGCTACACGGGCCAGGAGGACGTCGTCGTCGGCACGCCGATCGCCAACCGCAACCACGTCGAGCTGGAGCCGCTGATCGGCCTGTTCGCGAACACGCTGGTCCTCCGCACGGACCTCTCGGGCGATCCGACGTTCCGGGAGCTGCTGGCGCGCGTGCGCGAGACGTGTCTGGGGGCCTACGCGCACCCGGACATGCCCTTCGAGAAGCTCGTAGAGGACCTGCAGCCCGCGCGCGCGCTCGGCCAGAATCCGCTGTTCGAGATCAGCTTCGTCTTCCAGGACGCCGGTGAGGGGACCGACGTGAGCTTCCTGCCCGTGGCCTCGCCCTTCGAGCTCACGCTGTTCGTTCGCGACCGCCTCGACGGCAGGCTGGGGGCGACCCTGCAATACGCGCGTGACCTCTTCGAGCCGGAGACCATCGCCCGGCTGATGGGGCACTACCGCACGCTGCTGCAGGGGGTGCTCGCCGATCCCGAGGGGCGGCTGTCGGCGCTTCCGCTCCTGGACGACGCCGAGGCCCACCGGTTGCTGGTCGAGTGGAACGCGACGGCCGCCCCCTATCCGCGCCAGCAGTCAATTCCGGCGTGCTTCGAGGCCCAGGTCGACGCCACGCCCCACGCGGTGGCCCTGGTGTTCGAGGGCGGGACGCTGACCTACGACGAGCTCGATCGCCGGGCGAACCGCCTCGCGCACCACCTGCGAGCCCTCGGCGTCGGCGCCGAGGGCGTGGTGGGAGTCTGGATGGACCGCTCGCCGGAGCTGATCGTCGCCCTGCTCGCCATCGTGAAGGCGGGCGGGGCCTATGCCCCCTTCGACCTGCTCGCGCCGCCGTCGCGACTGGCCAACATGGTGAGCGTCGCGAAGATCGACCTCATCCTTACCCGCGAGGCCATGCGACACCGGCCGGACGCGCTCGGAGTCCGAACGATCTGCGTCGACGCCGAGGCTGACGCGATCGCGCGCCGGCCCGATGACCGATTCGGCGCCCCGACGTCCGCCGAGAGCCTGGCGTACGTCATGTTCACCTCGGGCTCCACCGGCGAGCCCAAGGGCGTGGGGGTCATGCACCGCAACGTCGTGCGGCTGGTCAAGGGCACCGACTACGCGAGCTTCGGCCCCGACGAGGTCTTTCTCCATCTCTCGTCGCCGTCGTTCGACGCCTCGACGTTCGAGATCTGGGGCGCCCTGCTGAACGGCGGGCGGCTCGCCATCGCTCCGCCCGGCGTGCCCTCGGTGGCCGAGGTCGGGAGCCTGCTCCGCCGGTACGGTGTGACCACGCTGTGGCTCACGGCCGGCCTCTTCCACGAGATGGTCGATCACGGGCTGGACGATCTCCGGCCGCTGCGACGGCTGCTGGCCGGGGGCGACGTCCTGTCGCCCGCGCACGTCGCCCGCGTGCTCAACGCGCTGCCCGGGCTGCGTCTCGTCAACGGCTATGGACCCACCGAGGGCACCACGTTCACCTGCTGCCATGCCGTCACCACCGCGCCGCCGCCGGGCCGCTCGGTGCCGATCGGCCGGCCCATCGCCAACACCCGGGTGTACGTGCTCGATCGCCGGCGCCGGCCCGTGCCCATCGGCGTTCCCGGCGAGCTGTGGATCGCCGGCGACGGCCTCGCCCGCGGTTACGTCGACCGGCCGCAGCTGACCATCGAGCGCTTCGTGGAGGCGCGGCTGGCGCCGGCCCTCGAGGAGCGCCTGTACCGGACCGGCGACCTCGTCCGCTGGCTCCCCGATGGCACGCTCGAGTTCCACGGACGGCTCGACGACCAGACGAAGGTGCGCGGCCATCGCGTGGAGCTGGGGGACATCGAGGCCGCCCTGGTGCAGCATCCGCGGATCGGCGCCGCGTCGGTCGCCCGGAAGCTCGCCGACGGCGAGCCGCGGCTCGTGGCCTATGTCGTCGGCGACGATCCGACCGACCCGCGCGAGCTCCGGGAGTTCCTCGCGCGCGCGCTCCCCGCGTACATGATTCCGGCCGCGTTCATGACGCTCGAGCGCCTGCCGCTCGGCGCCAACGGCAAGGTGGACCGGACCGCGCTCCCCGAGCCCGCGAGCTGGACGGCGTCGACCGAGCCGGTCGTCGAGCCCCGTGACGAGCTGGAGCGCCGGCTCGTGGGGATCTGGCAGGACGTGCTCGCCGTGGGCGCGGTCGGCGTCCGCGACAGCTTCTTCGACCTCGGCGGTCATTCTCTCCTCGCGGTGCGCCTGTTCGCCCGGCTGGAGTCGGAGCTGGCGATCGACCTGCCGCTGGCCACGCTCTTCGAGGCGCCGACCGTCGAGGGACTGGCCGCCTTCATCCGCGACACCGCCCGGCCGTCGGTCGGCCTCTCGATGGTCGCGATCCAGCGCTCGGGCCACCGACTGCCGATCTTCGGGCTGCCGGGGGTCGGCGGCGGCGTGCTCGGCTATCACGCGCTGGCGCGCCTGCTGGGTTCGGATCAGCCGTTCTACGGGCTGCAGTCCCGCGGTCTCGACGGACTCGGCCGGCCGCTCACCCGGATCGAGGACATCGCCGCGGTGTGCGTGCGGGAGATCCGCGAGGTGCAGCGCGAGGGACCCTACCACCTCGTGGGCATGTGCATGGGCGGGGTGGTGGCCTGGGAGATCGCCCAGCAGCTCCGCCGGGCCGGGCAGCCGATCGGACTCCTGGCACTCATCGAGACGTGGCCGTCCGAGACGGTCGCGGCGCCGCGCCGGCCGTGGGCGTCGCGGGTGCCGGCGGTGCTCGGGTTCGTCGGCAATCGCCTGCGGCTCTATCGCGAGTCGCTGGCCGGTCTGCGGGGCCGCGCGCGGTGGCGATACCTGCTCGGGCGGTTGAAGCCCTTCACCGATCTGGTGCGCCACCGCGATCCCTTCCGTGGTGTCCGGGCCGAGATCCATCGGCACGCCGTGGCCCGGGCCAACCTGTTCGCGTTCCAGCGCTACGAGCCCCGCCCGTATCCGGGCCCGGTCGTGCTGATCTACGCCGAGGGCCGCCGCCTGACCGAGGAGCCCGATGGCCGGCTGCGCTGGCGGCAGCTCGCGGCCGAGCTCGAGGTGTATGGCGTGGCGGGCCACGACTCCGGGCAGCTGCTGAAGGAGCCGCACGTGCGCGTGGTCGCCGCCCAGCTCGCGGCCCACCTCCGGCGCTCGCCGGTGCCGGCCGCCACGCGTCGCGCGTGATCCTCCTCTCGCTGGCGCCGCGTCGCGCGTGGGTCGTGGCGGCCGCCGCGGTGGCGGCCGGGCTCGTGGGCGGGGCCTGCTCGGCCGCGCTCATCGCGCTGATCAACACGGCCCTGCACCGAGCCGACCTCCCGCGAACGCGGCTGATCGCGGGATTCGCGGGCCTGATGATGGCCAAGATCGGCAGCCAGGCCGTGGCCCGGCTCCTGCTCGACCGCTTCACCCAGCGGACGCTGATGCATCTGTGCCGTGATCTCACGCGCCGGGTGCTGGCCACGCCGCTGCGCCGGCTCGAGGACGTCGGCATCCCGCGGATCCTCGCCACGCTCACCGACGACGTCGCGATGCTGGGCTGGGCCGCCCAGAACGTGCCGGTGCTGGCCATGAACCTGGCGGTGCTCGCCGGCTGTGCGATCTATCTGGGATGGCTGTCGTGGTCGATCCTGCTCGCGGTGCTGGCCGTGGTCGGGGCCGGGACCCTGGGCTATCGCGTCCTGATCGCGCGGGCCTTCCGGTATCTGCAGGAGGCGCGCGACACGCGCGACGTGCTGTTCCGGCACTTCCGGGCGCTGACGGAAGGGATGAAGGAGCTGAAGCTCCACGCGCCGCGCCGCCGGGCGTTCCTCTCCGAGCGGATCGAGTCGGCGACGGCCGCCATGAGCCGCGCCTCGCTCGGCGGCCTCAAGCACCACCTGGTGGCCGATACGTGGAGCCAGATGCTGTTCTACGGGCTCGTCGGCGGCCTGCTCTTCGCGGCGCCGATGGATCAGAGCCAGTCCGCCGAGCGCGTCACCGGGTACATCCTCGTCACGCTGTACATGATGGGCCCCGTGTGGGGCATCATCGAGGCGTGGCCGATCTTCGCCCGGGCCGGGATCTCGCTCCAGAAGGTGCGCGACCTCGGGCTGTCGCTCGCCCCGGCTGAGGGCGAGCCGGCCGCGGCCGCCGGGCCCGCGTCGCTGCCGGCGTGGCAACGGCTCGACCTCGGCGCCGTGACGTTCGCCTACCCGGCGGACGTCGACGGCCAGGCCTTCGTGCTCGGCCCCCTCGACCTGACCTTTCAGTGCGGCGAGCTCGTCTTCCTCGTCGGCGGCAACGGCAGCGGGAAGTCGACCTTCGTGAAGGTGCTCACCGGCCTCTACGACGCCCAGGCCGGCTCGATCCGCCTCGACGGCGTGCCGATCACCGCGGACAACCGGGAGTGGTACTGCCAGCACTTCTCGGCGGTGTTCTCGGACTTCTACCTGTTCGACAGCCTGCTCGGGCTCGACCCCGCCGGCCTCGACGCCCGAGCCCGGCGCTATCTGGTCGAGCTCGAGCTCGACGCCAAGCTGCAGATCGTCGATGGCGTGCTGTCCACCACGGCGCTGTCGCAGGGCCAGCGCAAACGGCTGGCGCTGTTGACCGCGTTCCTCGAGGACCGGCCGATCTACGTGTTCGACGAGTGGGCGGCCGACCAGGATCCCCACTATCGCGAGATCTTCTACAAGCGCCTGCTCCCCGACCTGAGGGCCCGCGGCAAGACGGTGTTCGTGATCAGCCACGACGATCGCTACTACGATCTGGGCGATCGCATCGTGAAGCTCGAGTACGGCCAGCTGGCGGAGGACCGGCGTCCGGGGGCCCGGCGTGCTTGACAGCGTCGGCGGCGGCGTTGTATCAGCACCTATGGTGGACTCGACGCGCGGGCGGCGCTCGTCGCGATGAGGCACGTGATCTTCCTCATCGTCACGTCGGCGTTCTTCGTCTACTTCGTGTTTGCCCTGCGGGCGGTCATCTTCACGACGCTGGAGAAGCTCCGGCCGGCGCGCCCGCACTCGTACTGGCCGCTGATCCGCAACGACCTGGCCTCGGTGGTCACCTACCACTGGATCATCTTCCCGCTGGCGATCTACCTGACCCGCTACGTGCCCGGCCGCCACCAGTACCCGTTCAGCCTGGCGGCGCTACCGGTCCCGGTGCGGGTCGTGCTCTATCTCGTCATCGCCGACCTCGGCTACTACTGGGTCCATCGCCTCATGCACACGCGCTACGTGTGGCGCGTGCACATGTGGCATCACTCCCCGCGGTACCTGTACTGGCTGGCCGGGATGCGCGCCTCGGTACCGCAGGAATACCTGGTCAACATTCCGTACATTCTCGCCGCTCCGTTGCTGGGCCCCGTCGAGTGGTGGGTGTGGGTGGCCATCGTGACGCACATCGGGTTCAAGAACGACTGGCAGCACATGAACGTCGCCTGGCGCTCGCCCTGGCTCGAATGGATCCTCGTCACGCCGCGCTACCACCACATCCACCACAGCGCCGACCCTCGGCACTACGTGGCCAACCTGGGCGACCTGCTCACGATCTGGGATCGCCTGTTCGGGACGTACGTCGATCCCGGCACCGTGCGGAATCTCTCGTTCGGCATCGACTCGGAGCCGCCGACCGCGCGATTGGTGCTGGGCCTCTAGCATCCCGAGTCAGAACATTCGCCGACCTGGCCGGGCGCGTCGCCGGCCCGCGGCGGGGGCGGCGGGCCGAGCCCGCGGAGAGGGCGGCCGTCACGCCGATGGCGCGCCTGAACGACGCGAGCGGGGTTCGCGCGGGCCCCCCATCCCCCAGAGGGGGCTGGGTCGTCGAACAAGTCGCGCGTTGGCGGCGCGCTCACCCCGCCGAGTCGCGACGGTGGGAGGCAGGCTCGCCCTCGGTCGTGACGGCCGCCCTCTCCGCGAGCTCGGTCCGCCGCCCCCCGCCGCCGCCTCGTGGCTCATCACCGTGCGATACACTCGCTGAGCCATGGCTAACGCGGTCAGCGCGTTCCTGGACGACACGATCGCGGGGGGCGCCGGCGCGCGACCGGCACTCGTCACCGCGGCCGGGAGCGTCACCTACCGCGAGCTGCTGGCCCTGGCCGGCCGCGCGGCCAACGCCCTGCGCGGCCTCGGCGTGGAGCCCGAGCAGCGGGTGGCGCTGTTACTGCCCGACGGCGTCGAGTGGGTCGCGGCGTTTCTCGGCGTGCTGCGCATCGGCGCGGTGGCGGTGCCGCTCAACACGCGGCTGCGGCCGGCCGAATGGGCGGCGATCCTGCGCGACAGTCGGGCGCGCGTGCTCATCGCCGATGCGCCGCTGCTGGCCGAGTTGCGGCCGGCGCTGAGCGACGTGGCCCACCTGCGCGCGGTCGTGGCCACCGGCGACGGCGCCACCGGCTGGCAGGCGCTGTTGGCGGCGGCGCTGCCGGAGTGCGCGATCGAGCCGGTCAGTGGCGACGACATGGCCTGCTGGCTCTACACCTCGGGGACCACGGGCGGGCCCAAGGCGGCGGTGCACCCGCACCGCAACCTGCTGGCCTGCCGCCACTACGGCATCGACGTGCTGCAGGCGAGTGAGCAGGACCGGGCCTTCGCGACCTCCAAGCTCTTCTTCGCCTACGCGCTTGGCAACGCGCTGCTGATCCCGCTCTACCTCGGCGCCTGCACCTATCTCGACCCTGCGTGGCCGGAGCCCCAGAGTGTCGTCCAGACGCTGCGCGCGTTCCAGCCGACGCTGTTCTTCTCGGTGCCGACCTTCTACGGGCGGCTGCTGCGGGCGGAGCTGCCGGCCGACGCGTTCCGCTCGGTGCGGGCCTGCGTCTCGGCGGGGGAGCGCCTGCCGCCCGAGCTGTACTTCGCCTGGCGCAAGCGCTTCGGTGTGGAGATCCTCGACGGGCTCGGCGCGACCGAGACGATCTTCATGGTGCTCTCGAACCGGCCCGGCCAGAGCCGGGCGGGGTCGGCGGGCCAGGCGGTGCCCGGCACCGAGGTGCGGCTGCTCGACGCCAAGGGACGCGCGGCGGCGGAGGGCGCGCCCGGCGTGCTGCACGTGCGGACGCCCTCGGCGTGCTCGGGGTACTGGAACCGCCTGGACGTCTCGCGCCGGGCCTTCGTCGGGGAATGGTTCCAGACCGGCGACGTGCTCACGCGCGACGCCGAGGGTTTCTACTACCACGACGGCCGCGACGACGAGCGCTTCAAGGTGGCCGGCCAGTGGGTCACGCCGGCCGACGTGGAGGCCGTGCTGCGCACGCACCCGGACGTGGTCGAGGCCGGCGTGGTCGGCGCCATCACCACCGGCGGCCTGGTGAAGGCGGTGGCCTTCGTGGTGGCGCGCGGCGCCGGCAGCCCCGAGGATCTGGCCGCGAGGCTCTCGGCCCACGCCGCCGCCCGGCTGCCCGCCCACCAGCGCCCCCGCCGCATCCTCGTCGTCGACGAGCTGCCGCGCACGGTCACCGGCAAGCTGCAGCGCTACGTGCTGCGCGAGCGGGCCGAGCACGGGTGATGGGGACCGTCGAGCACACGACGACGCTGCCCGTGCGTTGGGGCGACGTGGACGCGGCCGGCATCGTGTTCTATCCGCGCTTCTACGAGTGGTACGACCTCGGCTGCGAGAACCTCTTCGCGGCCCTCGGCCTGCCCTGGCCCCGGCTGTTTCCCGAGCACGGCATCGTGGGCGTGCCGATCGTGGAGGCGGGCGCGCGGTTCACGTCGCCCGCCCGCTACGGCGACACGCTCCACATCCGCGCCGTGGTCGCGTGGGTGAAGGAACGGACGTTCCGCATGGAGTACGCGATCTCCGTCGACGGACGCGCGTGCGCCACCGGCTTCGAGGTGCGTGCGTGGGTCAAGCGCCCGTCGTCGCCGGCCGAGCGACTGGAGGCCGTCGCCATCCCCGAGGACGTCGCCCGGCGCCTGCGCGGAGACGCCACGTGAGGCGCCAGGCGTTGATGGCCTCCCTGGCCTTGCTCCTCGCCGGGCTCGCCGCCGGTTGCACGGCGCCCGAGACCGCGAAGCCGGGATCGGCCCGACCCGTGATCGCCCTGGTCGGCGGGCGATTGCAGCCGGCGCCCGGCGCGGCGGCCATCGCCGACGGCGTCGTGCTCGTCGAGGGCGCGGTCGTCACCGCCGTGGGCTCGCGGAGCGACGTCGGCGTTCCGCCGGGCGCGCTCGTGCTGGACTGCACGGGCGCCACCGTCAGCGCCGGGTTCTGGAACAGCCACGTGCACTTCACGCAACCTGTCTGGAACGACGCCGGCTCGGCGCCGGCCGAGCGGCTGGCGGCCGGCCTGCGCGCCATGCTGACCTCGCATGGCTTCGTCCGGGTGGTCGACACCGGCTCGCCGCCGCCGAACACCCGTGCGCTTCGGCGCCGGATCGACCGCGGTGAAATTCCGGGCCCGGCGATCCTCACCGCGGGCGGCGGCATCGTCCCTGCCGGCGGCACGCCGTTCTATCTGCTGCCGACGCGGCTGCCCGAGGTTGCCCAGCCCGCCACCGCCGAGACCGTGGTCGCGATCATGGTGGGGCTGGGAGCGGACGTGGTGAAGCTCTTCACCGGCTCCTACGCGGAGCGCGGGAGGATCGTCGTCATGCCGGTGGAGGTGGTGCGGGCCGCGGTGGCG
>JBGQLG010000188.1:0-10674 GCA_041499965.1 Methylomirabilia bacterium | reverse complement strand
GCGTCGCGGACGACGGCGCGTGGCCCACGCCGGCTGGACTGCAGGTCGTGCCGCGGATGGGGGACGACTTCCAGGGACCGGAGCCGGGGGCGCTCTACTGGTTCGGTCCCCTCGGCCTGGAACGCATACGGATCCTGGGGGGGGCGCGAGGGTGACACGAGGCGAGATCGGACACTCGCGGTGGCGGCGAGCCGGCCTGGCGGCGCTGGTGGCGGCGCTCGCGCTGAGTGCGCTGCTGCCCTGGCCCGCGCGGCGGGCCGTGCGCCAGCCCGAGGCGGGCGTGGCGATCGCGTCGGCCGACGAGCGCAGTCCGCTGCAACTGGCCCAGCGCATCCGCCGCGGCCCCAGCGAGGAGGAGCAACCGGCCCAGCCGGCGACGCCGGCCGCGCCCGAGAAGCCGGAGCCGGAGAAGTCGGAGCTGGCCAAGCAGAGCCAGGCCGACGCCGATCGCAAGAGCACGGGCTGCCTGACCTGTCACACCAAGACCGACGCGCCGAGCATGCACACCGCGACCACCGTGAAGCTCGGCTGCATCGACTGTCACGGCGGGCGCGTCGAGGTGCGGGCGCCCGAGGGCGCCGGCCAGGGCTCGCCGGCCTACGAGGTCGCCAAGAAGCAGGCCCACGTGCTGCCCCGGAACACGGAGGTGTGGCAGACCTCGGCCAACCCGCGGCATTCCTACACGGCCCTGCTGCGCGAGAGCGCCGAGTTCGTGCAGTTCATGAACCCCGGTGATCTCCGGGTCGCGCGGCGGACGTGCGGGCCGGGCGGCTGTCATCCGAGCGAGGTCACGGCCGTCGAGAAGAGCATGATGAAGACCGGGCCGATGCTGTGGGCCGCGGCCATCTACAACAACGGCGGCTACCCGCTCAAGCGCCCGCGCTTCGGCGAGGCGTACGGTCCCGACGGCCAGCCCCAGCGCGTGCTGACGCTGCCTCCGCCGACCCTGGAGGAGACGGTCAAGAAGGGCGTGCTCTCCCTGCTCGACCCGTTGCCGCGCTTCGAGGTGGGCCAGCCGGGCAACGTGCTGCGCGTGTTCGAGCGCGGGCAGGAGCGCCCGCTGGAGATCGGCGTGCCGACGCAGGAGGAGCCGCCGGGCCGCCCGGCCAACCGGCTCAGCCAGCGCGGCCTCGGCACGCTCAACCGCACGGATCCCGTGTGGCTGAACCTCCAGAAGACCCGGCTCTTCGACCCGTCGCTCTCGCTGCTGGGCAACAACGACCATCCGGGTGAGTTCCGCTCGAGCGGCTGCTCGGGCTGCCACGTGCTCTACGCCAACGATCGCTCCCCGGTGCACTCCGGCGAGGCGGCGCGCTTCGGCCACCTCGGGCAGTCGGCCACGGTGGACCCGACCATTCCCAAGAAGGAGTCGGGCCACCCCATCCGTCATCAGTTCACCAACTCGATTCCGTCGAGCCAGTGCGTGGTCTGCCACCACCATCCGGGCACCACGGTGACCAACAGCTATCTCGGCACGATCTGGTGGGACAACGAGACCGACGGCAAGCTCATGTATCCGGAGAAGGAGCGCACGCTCACCCCGGACGAGCTCTTCGAGGTCCAGCGGGCCAATCCCGAGGGCGCGGCCGTCCGCGGCAAGTGGTCGAACCGCGAGTTCCTGGCCAACGTCACCGATCTCAATCCCCAGCTCACGCGCACGCAGTTCGCCGACTACCACGGCCACGGCTGGGTCTTCCGCAACGTCTACAAGACCGACCGCAAGGGCCACATGCTCGACGCCGAGAACAAGGTCGTCGCCCCCGACGACCCCGAGCGCTTCAAGAAGGCGGTCCACCTCAAGGACATCCACCTGGAAAAGGGGATGCACTGCTCGGACTGCCACTTCAAGCAGGACAGCCACGGTAACGGCAAGCTCTACGGCGAGACGCGCGCGGCGATCGAGATCACCTGCGTGGACTGCCACGGCTCGATCAACGCCAAGGCCGCGCTGAAGACCTCGGGCCCGGCCGCCCCGACCGGCGGCAGCGACCTCTCGCTGCTGCAGACGCCCTTCGGGCAGCGCCGCTTCCAGTGGCGCGGCGATACGCTGATCCAGCGCTCCACCGTCACCCAGGGGCTGGAGTGGGAGGTCGTGCAGGTCCTCGACTCGATCGATCCCACCTCGGCGTGGGCGGTGGCCAACCCCAAGCGCTCCGAGCGCTCGCGCCTGGCCAAGACGCTGCGCCGCGACGGCACGACGTGGGGTGACGCGCCGGCCAAGGATACGGAGCTGGCCCACGGCGACAGCCGGATGACCTGCGTGGCCTGCCACACCTCGTGGGTGACGAGCTGCTTCGGCTGCCACCTGCCGATGAAGGCCAACGAGCGCAAGCCGCTGCTGCACAACGAGGGTGACGTGCTGCGCAACTGGACGCCATACAACTTCCAGACGATCCGCGACGACGTCTTCATGCTGGCCGTCGACGGCACCACCGCGGGCAAGCGGCTGTCGCCGGCCCGCTCCACCTGCGCGGTGCTGGTCGGCTCCCAGAACGGCAACCGCGAATGGGTGTACTCCCAGCAGCAGACCGTCTCGGCCGAGGGCTTCAGCGGGCATTCGTTCAGCACCTTCGTGCCGCACACCGTGCGCTCCACCGAGACCAAGCACTGCACGGACTGCCACGTGTCCAAGGCCAACGACAACAACGCCTGGATGGCCTCGCTGCTGATGCAGGGGACCAACTACTACAACTTCATCGGGCGCTTCGCCTACGTGGCCGAGGGCGGCAAGGGGCTGCAGGCCGTGGTGGTCACCGAGCGGGAGGAGCCGCAGGCGGTCATCGGCAGCACCCTGCACAAGGTGGCCTATCCGACCGCCTACGGCAAGCACCAGGACGGCGGCGCCCTGCTCCACGACGCCGTCCATCACCGGGGCCGCGACGTGCTCGACGTGTTCGGCCGCGACGAGGTGCTGTCGATCCAGATCCGCGGCGAGTACCTCTACACGGCCAACGGACGCGGCGGCTTCCGTGCCTACGACGTGGCCCAGATCGACCAGAAGGGCTTCTCCGAGAAGATCGTCACGGCGCCGGTCTCGCCGCTGGGCCAGCGCCTGTACGTGAAGACCAAGTACGCGACGGCGGTGGCCTCGCCCTCCACGCTGGCGGTGGACCCGACTCGTCACCAGCGGCCGGAGAACGAGGAGCAGAAGATCCACCCGGTCTACGCCTATCTCTACGTGAGCGACCGCGACGAGGGGCTCGTGGTCATCGGCAACCCGGCCGACAGTCCCAACCGCCCGGGTGTGTCCACGCTGCTCGACGGCGATCCGACCAACAACTTCCTGGAGCGGGCGCTGGCCTTCAATCCCGACGGGCTGCTCACGGGCGCCGTCAACATCACGCTGGCCGGCCACTATGCCTACGTGCTGGCGCCCAAGGGGCTGTTCGTGGTCGACCTCGACGATCCGCTCAAGCCGCGGATCGTCGCCAACGTCGGCGCGCCCCACGTGGTGGGGCCGCGCGCGGTGGCCGTGCAGTTCCGCTACGCGTTCGTCACCGACTCGGAAGGGCTGAAGGTGATCGACGTCACCGATCCGGCGAAGCCACGGCCGGTGGCCAACGCGATCGTCAAGCTCGCCGATGCCCAGGGGCTCTACCTGGCCCGGACCTACGCCTACGTGGCGGCCGGCCGTCAGGGCCTGGCCATCGTGGACATCGAGCGGGCCGAGACGCCGGCACTCGATCGGTTATATGATGCTGGCGGTGTCATCAACGACGCCCGCGACGTGAAGGTGGCGATGACCAACGCGAGCCTGTTCGCCTACGTGGCCGACGGCAAGAACGGCCTGCGGGTGGTGCAGCTCACATCGCCCGAGGAGACGCCGACCTATCTCGGGTTCAGCCCGCGGCCCGAGCCGAGGCTGATCGCGACCGCCCGGACCCACGGGCCGGCCCTGGCGGTTTCCAAGGGGACCGATCGTGACCGCGCCGCGGACGAGAGCGGCAACCAGATCGCCGTGTTCAACCGGGTCGGCTCGCGCCCGATGACCCTGGCCGAGATGCAGCGCCTGTACCTCAAGGACGGGCGCGTCTACACGGTGAGCGAGGAGCCGCCGGGGGAGCCACGCAAGCCGGCGGAGCCGAAACGTGAAGAGCCGGCGACCGGACCGGAGACAGGGCCGCGGCTGAGACGGCCGCGCTGAGCCGGTGATGGGTACCACGCCTCACCACAGGAGGGATCTCATGTCGCATCGGGCTGCCGTGGGCGCCGTGCTGGGCGCCGTCGTCGTCGTCGCCGTGGTCATCGCAGGCACGCGTCCGTCCGCGCCGCTGGCGCCCCAGAGCGTGCACGCGCAGGGGAGCTACAAGTACACGGGCGCGGCGTCCTGCGCGGCCTCGAACTGCCACGGCAGCACCAAGGCCAAGGCCGATTTTCCAAAGCTGAACGAGAACGTCGTCTGGTTCCAGAAGGACAAGCACGCCAAGGCCTACGCGACGCTCACCAACGAGAAGTTGAAGTCGGGGGTGAGCC
The DNA here is from genome assembly GCA_041499965.1 of Methylomirabilia bacterium. Taxonomy (GTDB): domain Bacteria; phylum Methylomirabilota; class Methylomirabilia; order Rokubacteriales; family CSP1-6; genus AR5. Next base: position 6,201 of record JBGQLG010000188.1, on the reverse strand, counting down.
CGTCGAAGATCGCCCAGAACCTCAAGATCGCCAAGGCGACGGACAGCTCCAAGTGCCTCGTCTGCCACGCGGTCGACGTCAAGCCCGAGCTGCGGGGGCCCAAGTTCGACATCAGCGAGGGCGTGCACTGCGACGGCTGCCACGGCCCCGCCGAGAAGTGGCTGGAGCCCCACGCCGAGAAGGGCTGGACGCACGAGCAGTCGGTGAAGGTCGGCATGTACGACACCAAGAACTTCCTGCTGCGCGCCGAGAAGTGCGTCTCCTGCCACCTGGCCATCGAGACCGACATGGTGGCGGCCGGCCACCCCGACCTCCTGGCCTTCGAGCTGGACACCTTCAGCGCGACGATGCCGCCGCACTGGCGCGACAAGGGCGCGTGGGCCAGCACCAAGACGTGGGCGACCGGGCAGGTGATCTCGCTGCGCGAGGCCGCCAAGCAGCTCGGTGACCGCGCCGCCGGCAACGCCTCGGCCGCGCTGCTCACCGACGCGCTCGGCAAGGTGCAGGGCCACGGCGGGGTGGTGCGCGTGCTCATGGGCGTGGTGGCGCCCGACGCCCAGAAGTCGGTCGAGACCGACATCGCCACGCTGGCTGACGCCGTCGGCAAGGGCGACAAGGCCAAGGTCGCGGCCACCGCCAAGAACCTCGTCGCCACCATGAACGCGCAGGCCCCCAAGGTGGCCGCGCGCGAGTTCGATCAGGCCACCACCAAGAAGATCATGGGCGACGTCGCCGCCTCCGGCGACGCCATCGGGGCGGTGGGTGTGCGTGGCGCCGAGCAGGCGGCGATGGCGCTGGACCGTCTCTACAGCGGCTACTCGAAGGCGCCGGGCCAGAAGGCCGACAAGGCGGCCGGCGACGCGCTCGACAAGATGTTCGGCACCATCGAGGATCCCAAGAAGTTCGACGCCAAGACGTTCGGCGGCGCCGCCAAGACCTTCGGCGACACGCTCGGCAAGTAGCGCTCGGCGTCCTTCACGCGGCCCGGCGCCCGCGCGCCGGGCCCGGCAGTTCCCGGCCTGACGCGATCGCGCAGGGTCCGGAGGTCGATGCCGGCCGTCGCATCACGACGCTTCGTCCCCGATGTCGTGAGGGCCGCCCGCCGGCGGCTCCGCTTCGCCGCGCGTGGCCGCCGGTGGGGCCTGGTTCCGATCCTTCTCGGTTTGCTGCTCATCCCCGGCATCGCTCCGTCCGCTCCGCTCGGCGTGGGCGACGACCCGGGGTGGACGCCATCCGACGAGCCGGCCCTGGCGCCGGACGTCGCGGGGGGCGCGTTCCTGGCGTGGCGAGATTCCCGCGGCGAGATCGTCGTCGAGCACGTCGACGCCTCGGGTCTTGCGATCTGGCCGGGCCCCGGGCTGCGGCGCGGGCGCTCACCGACGTCGCCGCAACTGGCCGCCGACGGCGCCGGCGGCGCGCTCCTGGCCTGGCTCGATGCCGAGGGACCATCCGCTCTGCGGATCGAGCGGCGGAGCGCCGACGGCGCCACCCTGTGGGAGGCGCGCGTCGAGGCGACGGCCGGTGCGAGCGCCGGCCCCACGTTCCGGATCACGACCGACGGCGCGGGCGGCGCCTTCCTCGCGTGGGAGGAGCAGGGCGTCGCCGGCTGCTGTTCCATCGTGGCGCAGCACCTCGACCCGCAGGGCGCCGCGACGTGGGGGGAGGCCGGCGGCGGCCTCGCCCTGGCCGAGGCAGCGACACGCGGAAGCCTGGCGGTGGCCGAGCAGGACCCCGGTGGACTGAGCGTCGCGTTTGCGACCGGTGCCGGCGGTCCGATCGTCGTGCATCGCCTGGCGCCCGACGGCCAGGCCCGTGGCGCGCCCGTGGTCGCCGCCCGCGCCGCGGTCACGAACGGTGCGCTCGCGATGGCGGCCGGGCCGGGCGGCGGCGTGGTGCTCGCGTGGGCCACCCGCGATCCCGCCGGCATGCGGGCCCAGCAGATCGATGTCGCTGGCCGCCTCGCGTGGACCGACGACGGCGCCGCCGTGACGGACGCCGCGATCGCGCCCGCCGACGTCAGGCTGGGCGTCGACGCGCAGGGCCGGGCCACCGTGGCCTGGCAGGACGCCCGCGACGCGAGCGCCGACTGTCCCGGGAACTGCCTGAGTCGCCTGCAGCGCATCCGCGCCGACGGCGCGCGCGAGTGGGGCGCCGACGGCCGGCTGCCCAGCCTGCCGCCGGCCTTCGGACCTCGGATCGTCGCCACGGGCGCCGGTCTCGTCGCCGCCTGGCAACACTGCGCCTCACCGGTGTGCGCGGACGTCTCCGAGGTGCGCGTCGCCGGCGTGGCGGACGCGACGGCGACGCGAGCGCCGTCGGAGGCGGTGGGCGACACGCCGGTCGTGGCCCGCGTCGCGCTCGTCGGCACCGCCGACGGGGCGATCGTCGCGTGGTGGCACTGCGGCAGCGGTGCCGCTTGCCGGCTGCGCACTCAGCGCGTCGCGCTCGACGCGCTCCTGGCCGCCGCGGCCCCGGCCCTGACCGGACCCGACCTGACGCCGACCGCGCTCAGCGGCCCGGTCCAGGCGGCGCCGGGTCAAACCTTCCTGGTGTCGAACACCGTGAAAAACGTCGGCGACACCGCGGCCGGGCCGTTCCGGGTAGGCCTCTATCTCTCCGACGACCCCACCACACCCAACGGGGCGCCGATCGGCTTCCGCCGGGTGGTCGGCCTCGCCCCGACGGGGTCGTCGGTGAGTTCGACGGCGGTGACGATTCCGAACAGCGCCACGGACGGGCCGACGTTCCTCGTGGGCGTCGTCGACGACCTGGACAGCGTCATCGAGGGTGACGAGACCAACAACGTCCGCCACGTGCCGCTGACGATCGTCCAACCCGACCTGGTCGTGAGCGCCGTGTCGGCACCCGCCACGGGGACGATCGGCGGCACCCTTCCGGTCAGCACGACGATCCACAACGCCAGGTCCGGCATGGTCTCGGCCACGTTCACGGTGGGCATCTACCTGGCCACCAACGTCTCGGCCAACAGCACCTTCGACCCCGCCGCCGCCCGCCGCGTCGGCAGCCGCACCATCTCCGGCCTGGGCGGCAATGGCACAGTGGGCCTCACGACACCGGTGACCATTCCGAGCGACCTCGTGCCGGGGAGTTATTTCCTGGGCGCGTTCGTGGACGAGGACGGCGTGGTCCCGGAGCTGACCGCCACCAACAACCGGCGCACCGCCGCGGCGGCGACCGCGTTCCGCGTCATGCTGACGTCGTTCACGCCGGCGACCGGGCCGGTCGGCACGGTGGTCACGATCACCGGCACCAGCCTGCCTGCCGTCCAGGAGGTCCGGTTCTTGGACGGCATCGCCGCGGACGGCTTCACCCTGCTGCCGCCCACGGCGCTGCGCGCCACCGTGCCGAGCGGCGCCACGTCGGGGAAGATCACGCTGGCGTTCTCCGGGGGCAGCGTGTCGAGCACCGCGATCTTCCGGGTGACGCCGCGGATCGTGTCGTTCCTGCCGGCCGCTGCGCTCCTCGGTGACACGGTGATCGTCACCGGTACGACGCTGGCCGGAGCGACGGTACGGATCGGCGCGGTGCTCGCGCCGGTGATGTCCTCGACGGACAGCGAGGTCGTCTTCACCGTGCCCAGCCCGGCACGGACCGGGCGGATCACCGTGACCACGACCGGCGGCACCGCGACCTCGGCGGCCGACCTGATCGTCGTGCGCCCGCCCGTGATCAGCAGCTTCAGCCCGACCGCCGCGCCGGTGGGGGCCACGGTGATGATCAACGGGGACCAGTTCGCCGCCGCCACCGACGTCAGCTTCTTCAACGGGGTCAGCGTCGGCGCGTTCACCGTGCTGTCGGCGACGTCGATCCGCACCGTCGTGCCGGGCGGCGCCGTCACCGGGCCGCTGAGTGTCACCAACCCGGCCGGGTCCACGTCGAGCACGGTGTTTTTCAAGGTGGCGCCTCGCATCACCGGGTTCTCGCCGCCGAGCGGCCTGCCGGGCGCCAACATCTCGATCACGGGGACCACGTTCGACAACGCCACCGTCGTGCGCTTCGGCGGCGTGGCCGCCGTCATTGTCGGGAACACCGCCGGTGAAGTCGTGGTGACGGTGCCGGCGACGGCGCCGACGGGTCGGATCACCGTGGTCACCGCCGCCGGCCAGTCGGTGAGCCCGGCCGACTTCCTCGTGATTCGCGCGCCGACCGTCAGCGCGCTGTCGCCGGCGGCGGCCGCGGTCGGCGGCACCGTGATTGTCGGCGGCACCAACCTGGCCAGCGCCACCGCGGTGACGTTCAACGGTGTCCCCGTGGACCGGCGCGTCGTGCTCTCCAACTCAGCCCTCAGGGTGACGGTGCCGCTCGGCGCGACCACCGGTCAGGTGGGCGTGACCAACGCGGCGGGCTCGGCCACGAGCTCGGCGGCGGCGCCGTTCCGCGTGCTGCCGGCCATCATGGACGTGTCGCCGGCGAGCGGCCTGATCGGCGACACGGTGACGATCACCGGGACGACCTTCACCGGGCTCGTCTCGGTTCGCTTCGGGGCGGCCGCGGCCGGTGTGGTGTCGGACAGCGACAGCGAGGTCGTGGTCACGGTGCCGGCCGCCGGGACGACCGGCCCGGTGACGCTGACGACCGCGGCCGGCACCGCGACGAGCCCGACGGCGTTCGAGGTGATCCGCCCGCCGTCGGGGTTCACGTTCACGCCGGGGACCGGGCCGGCCGGCACCCAGGTGACCATCGATGGCGGCTCCGTCGGCAGCGCGACGGACGTGATGTTCGGTGGCGTGACCGCCACGTTCACGCGCGCGTCGGCCACGCGGCTGCGCGCGACCGTGCCGCTGCTCGCCGTCAGCGGGTCGATCGCGATCACCAACCCGGCGGGGACGGGGACGAGCGGGACGTTCCGGGTCACGCCGAAGATCATCAGCTTCACCCCGTCCCTCGGCCCGCGGGGCGCCTCCGTCGCCATCACCGGCAGCGGCTTCGTCGGCGTGCCGATCGTGCGCTTCGGCCTCGTGGCGACGTCGCCGACGTCGGTGTCGCCCACCGCCGTGGTGGCCTCGGTGCCGCCCGGCGCGCTGACCGGACCGATCACGGTGTCGACGACCGAGGGCTCGGCGGTATCGTCGACGCCGTTCATCGTCATCCTGCCGCCGACGCTGACCTCGTTCATACCGGCGAGCGGCACGCCGGGGACCCTGGTGAAGCTGGTCGGGACCAGCCTCACCGGCACCAGCCTCGTCCAGTTCAACGGGATCCCGTCGGCCAACACGAGCGCCAATGCCAGCATCACCACGACGCTGACCGCGACGGTTCCAGACGGCGCCACCACGGGCCGCATCACCGTCACCAACGAGGCCGGCACGGTGACGAGCGCCGCGGACTTCCGGGTGCCGCCGACGATCTCCGGCTTCGCGCCGGAGGCGGGCGTAGCCGGGACCGAGGTGACGATCAGCGGCAACGCGCTCAACACCACGACGTCGGTGGCGTTCGGCGGCGCCGTGGCCACGCTGCTGTCGGTCAACGCCAGCCAGGTGGTGGCGATCGTCCCGGGCACGGCCGTCACCGGCCGGATCACGGTGACGACGGTGCAGGGTGCCGCCACCAGCGCCGATGAATTCGAGGTGTTGGCGTCCGGCGCCGCGTTCCGGCTGCGCCGCCCGGTCAGCGCGACGCGCTGAACCGTCCGCCGCCGAGCTTGCCCGCCTCGATCAGCCCGACGAAGAACGCGTAGAGCTGGTCGTACTCCCGATAGCGCACCTCGCCCAGGCGCGCGACCGTCTCCTCGCGCATCGCCCGGAACATCTCCCGCCGCCGTCGCAGGACGACGCGCCACTCGTCGGCAAGATCCTCGGTGGCGACACCGTGGAAGCCGGCCGCGCCCAGCAGTTGACGGTACCCGTCGAGGCTCTGCAGCGTGGTGGCCGCCATCCACTCGGCGAGACGGCGCCGCTCGCCGTCGGCCAGGCCGCGGCGGGCGACCCAGTCGGTGAAGACGAGCCGGCCGCCGGGCGTGAGGACGCGATGCGCCTCGCGCAGCACGGCCGGCTTGTCGGCGATGTGCAGCAGCCCCTCCTGGCTGAGGCACGCGTCGAAGCGCCCGCGGCCGAAGGGCAGGCACGTCGCATCACCGCGGACGACGCGGACGCGCCGCCCCAGGCGCACGAGCGTCGTGAGCCGGGCGGCACCCGCGGCGCGGCCGGCGTGGAGCTCGAGCGCGACGACCTGACAGCCGCG
>JBGQLG010000187.1:0-10722 GCA_041499965.1 Methylomirabilia bacterium | reverse complement strand
TGTCTGCTGGGGCCCCGAGATGGCCCCCCCCACACCCCCGAGACGTTTGTCACGCCGCGGCCAAGCCGCGGCGCTCCTCTGGTGCGCGCTCTCTGCTGGGGCCCCGAAATGGCCCCCCACACCCCCCACACGTTCGTCACGCCGCGGCCAAGCCGCGGCGCTCCTCTGGTGCGCGCTGTCTGTTGGGGCCCCGACATGGCCCCCCCGCACCCCCCAGACGTTCGTCACGCCGCGGCCAAGCCGCGGCGCTCCTCTGGTGCGCGCCGTCTGCTGGGGCCCCGAGGTGTCACCGGGACATCTTGCACTCACCCTGATGCAGGGCGTCGTCCACGCCCAAGCCCCGCAGGATCGTCGTCAGAGCTTCTGAAGCGTTCCGGTGCTGCTTGTGGATCGCGACGTGGACAGAGTGTAGCGCGGCCACGGACATCAGGCCGCCAGCCGACCGGCGAACGGGGCCGAGACGCTCTCGGACTACCTCGCCTACCGTCCTGCCGGAGATCGGTCCTGGGCAAGTTGGACGCCACTAACTGCGACGTCTACTAGACCCCCGACAATCAGAACCACGGCAAGCGCGTACCAGATCGACACGCCGGCAGCGCCACTTATGACCACCCAGAGAAGGATGAACATCTGTTGAACCCAGCAGCCGACCTTGTTGCGGAGGGGGTTCGCCTGGAGAAGAGTCCTACAGCGTGGACAGTTCCATCGAGTCCAGGACCACTGCTTCCAGGACCACCCTCGGACCATCCACGACAACGCCCCACAGTTGGGGCACCGGCGGTGCTTCATAAGTCTCACGGCCAGGGTGATACGGCAGGGCGGCGGTCCTCGCGGGCCGCCGCCCGAGTGGTAGGCTACCGCCCGTGGACGGCGCCGGAGAAGGGGGCCGACAGCGCACTCACCTGAAGGTTCAAGATGCCGAGGGTCAGCGAAGGGGCCCGTACGATAGTCACCACCAGCCCGTTGGCTGTCGAGTTCAGGGGCCAAGTCGGGTCGGCCTTGGTCTGCGGCATCAGGCCGCCACAGACGAAGATCACGCTCAGGCCCACGAGACCTTCACCGAGGCTGGTCAATCGATCCAAGCGATCAATCAGTTCTTGGAGAAGAACGAATTGGAATTCCCGCAACCCATTCGGCCCTTGGCAGTGGATAGCATCCTCAACTCCCTGCTCTTGGAACCGTGTCCCCCCGGGCAGTGGCGGTTAGGGCCGGCGCCATCGTCGTCGCCCTCCTACTTGCATTTATCGGGGGGCTACTGAGCGGCAGGCGTTGAATGGAGGAGACGCGAGGATGCGACTTGCTCGCAGAGCTTCGCTGGTTGTCGTGCTGCTCCTCCTCGCGCCAGTCGGCACGGCGTCCGCCGAGTACGCGTGGGTGTTGTGGCTGCAAGTGAGCAACGAGGACGTCGTCGGGCAGAGCTTTTCTGTCATACGGGCATACCCGACGCAAAGAAGATGTGAGACCGACAAACCGAAAGACTTAGTCACGGGGGAAGGAAGTCCTGGTTCCCGGCGTGTGAACCACGTCTGCCTCCCCGACACCATCGACCCGCGCGGGGCCAAGAGCAAGTGACCGGCATCGCCAGTCACGCCCCGGCGGAGCCGGGGCGCTCCTCGATCACGCGGGTGCCGCCGGGGCCCCGACACGGTCCCCCACGCCAACTCTTTCCGCTGTTGCCCTCGCCACGAGGTCAGCGGGGGGCGAGGAGGAGGCGGCCGGTGGTGAGGCCGAGGAAGCAGAGGGTGAGCGAGGCGGTGGTGGTGAGGAGGATGTTGAGCCAGGCGGGGAGCCAGGCGCCGGTTTCCATCAGGCGGACCGATTCGTAGCTGAAGGCGGAGTAGGTCGTCAGGCCTCCGAGCACGCCGGTGCTGAGGAGCAGGCGCGTGTTCTCGCTCAGCACGAGGCCCTCGACGGCGAGCTGCTGGACGAGGCCGATCGCGAAGGAGCCGGCGAGGTTCACCACCAGCGTGCCCCACGGGAACGTCGGCCCCAGCCACGTGATCGCCGCGGTGGCGACCAGGTAGCGCAGCGACGAGCCGACCGCGCCGCCCACGGCCACGAGGAGCAGGCGCACCACGACTCAGGCCAGCGCGATCGGCGCGTCCACCCAGACGGTGTAGCGTCGAGGGCGGCCGCGGGCGGCGTCGTTCGGATCGACGTACCGGATCGAGGTCTTCCCCAGGATCTCCGCCGGCAGGATCGCCACGCGGATGAAGCTCGTCGGCTCGGTCGCGGAGGCGCGGGCCAGCACCGGCTCGCGCCCGCTCTCGAACCAGGCGCCGCCCGGCTGCACCAGCCGCGGCGCCGCCTCGCCCACCGTCACCTCCAGGGCGCCGGCCACGAGACAGCGGATGCCACCGCCCCGGTGGCGATGCGGCAGCGCGCCGCCGCCCGGATCGAAATCGACGCGGTCGCAGCGCATGAGCCAGGCCGCCGACGGCGCCAGGTCCAGCGCCTGCTCCAGCACCAGGTCGCCCACACGCGGCGCACCGGCGGGCACCAGCTCCCAGCGCAGCGCCGTGATCTCGACGGCGCCGCCGCTCACCACGCAGGCGCCGGCGCCATGCCAGGCGCTGTCGGCGCCGATCGTCGCGGTCGCACCGTCGTGGCTCACGGTGACGTCGCCCGTCGCCGCGTAGAGCACGCGGGGCGCCGGCGGCAGCGCGCGCGAGTGCCCGGGCCCGAGCCGGTCGCGGAACAGCCGCAGCGTCGGCGTCGTCATCGCCTCAGCCGAGGTTGACGCCGAGCATCAGCGAGGCGAGCCGTCCGAGGCCGAAGCTGAGGATCCCCGACGCCGCCGCCAGCGCGGCGACCTCGAGCCCCGAACGGATCGGCGAGACGCCGGCCACGCGCGCCTTCATGACACCGACGGCGAACAGCGCCACCAGCGTGAGGGCGCCGGACACCGCGAAGGCCGGCAGGACCCGGCCGAGCAGGAAGGGCAGCAGCGGCACCACCGAGGCGCCGCCAAAGGCGGTGGCCATCACAAAGGCGTCGCGCACCGGGTTGCCCAGGCGCTGCGGCGCCAGCCCCAGCTCGAAGGTGGCCAGCGTGCTCAGCAGCAGGTCAGGATGCCGCGCGATGCGCCGCGCGACCTCGAGCGCGTCGATGCGCGCCATGCCGCGCGCCGCCAGCGCCGCCATCAGCTCGGCCACCTCCTCGCCCGGGTGATCGTGGATCTCGCGGCGCTCGCGCTCCAGCTCGGCCTCGTGGAGCTGCCGCTGCGCCCGGGACGCCAGGAACGTGCCGATGGACATCGACAGCACGCCCGCCGCCGCCGACACCAGGCCGCCGAGCAGCACGACCGCGTGGCCGACGCCGCTGGCCGCCAGCCCGGCCACCACCGCGAACGTCGACACGAGGCCGTCCTGGGCCCCGAAGACGACCTCGCGGATCGAGGACAGGCGCTCGATGCGCTCGGCCTCGGTGCTGAGCTCGTCGGCCCGCCCTGGCGGCGTCCGGGGCACGCGCTCGGCCGCCCGGCCCCCGTCGGCGGCCGGCGCCGGCGCCCGCTCGACGGCCGCGGCGGTGCGGGGCGCCGGCCGCACCGGGGCCGCGCGCTCGAAGGTCTCCAGCGCGCCGAGCGGAACATCTCGCGGTGGTGATGCTCGCGGTCCAGCGCCAGGCGGAACGAGGCCGCGGCGTCGGCGCGCCCGTCCGCCTCGGCCTCGTGAATCATGCGCGGCAGCACGACCTCGATCTCCAGCATCTCGCCGGTGGCCGCCGTCTGGAGGTTCTCGCGGGTCGGCCCGATGGCGCCCATCGTGCGCAGGTGGTTGAGCGCGTGGATCGTCTCGGCGCCGGCGGCCTCGAAGAAGAGCTGGGCGATGTCGGGACGGTCCTCGTTGAGCGCCTGGATGCCGTAGGCCAGGTAGCGGCGGTTGGCGTCGGCCTCGCCGGCGAGGGCGACGAGCAGGTTGGCGTCCGTCTTGGAGTCGGTCCGCTCGCGAGTCATCGGCGCGTCATTGTAGCGCCGGCCGACGGCCCCGGGTGCAAAGCGCTGGGCCTCCGTGATACGGTCGAGAGCCATGAGAAGGTGGGCGGCCATCCTGCTCGGCGTGGCCGCGGCCCTGACCGCTCCCCCCGCCTACGCGCTGTCCGTGCAGGAGGCCATCCTGCTGGCCAAGCCGGCCGTCGCGCTCGTCACCGCCCGGATCGAGGCCGAGATCACGATGAACTGCGGCCAGGGCCCCGTCACGGTCCGGCCGGCGCCGTTCATCGAGACCGGCACCGGCTGGTTCGTCGACGGCCGCGGCTGGCTCGTCACCAACGCGCACGTGGTCGATCCCGTGCACCGGCTGCCCCCGTGGGTGCTCCACGAGCTGAAGAAGAAGGCGATCGACCAGGCGTGCGTGCAGCCGGTGCTGCGCGCGCGGGGCCTCATGCACGGCCAGCGGCCCGACCTCGAGGACCAGATCCGCCGCGACGCCAGCGCCCGCGCGCTCGACAGCGCCACGGTGGAGCCGGAGGCGCAGCTCACCGTGCTGCTCTCCAACGGCATGCTGCTGCCGGCCGAGGTGAAGAAGTTCAGCGCGCCGATCAGCATCGGCGTGGACAACAAGCCGCAGCCCGGCTCCGGACGCGACCTGGCCTTGCTGCGCGTGAAGGACGGCGTCTATCCCGCCCTCGCGCTCCCGACGCGCGATGCCCAGATCGGCGATCCCGTGCACATCCTCGGCTTCCCGGGGGTGGTGCTCTCCCAGGAGCTGCTGAACAGCTCGGCCACGCTGGAGGCCTCGGTCACCAACGGCGCGGTGTCGGGGTTCAAGGTGGACGCGATCGGGCAGGACCTCGTGCAGACCGACGCCCCCGCCGCCCACGGCAACAGCGGCGGCCCCGCCGTCGGCGACGACTCGCTCGTGGTCGGCGTCCTCACCTTCATCTCGCTGTCCGAGAGCGGCGCCGTGGTGCAGGGCTACAACTTCATGATCCCCGCCCGCGACGTGCGGACGTTCCTGCAGGGCACCGAGGTCAAGCCCGGCGAGAGCCGCTTCAACCCCGTCTGGAAGGCCGGCGTGGAGCTGATGCTCGACCAGCGCTACCCGGCGGCGGTGGCCAAGCTGGCCGAGGTCAACGCGCTGCTGCCCAACCTGGTCGACGTCAAGCGCGCGATGATCGAGGCGGAGGACAAGGTGAAGCATCCTCCGCCGCGGCCCTTCCCGTGGGCCTGGGCCACGCTGGGCGTCTCGCTGCTGAGCGCCGGCGCCTACGGCGGCATGTTCGGCCGCCGCTGGTGGCGCAACCGGTACCGCATCCTCCCCGGCCAGGTGATCGGGGCCATCGAGAGCGGCAACACGCCGGTGCTCCTCGACGTGCGCACCAAGACCGACTTCGAGACGAGCCCGCTGCGCCTGCCCGGCGCCAAGCGGCTGGAGCCGGAGGCGGTCGAGGCCGGCGACTTCACGCTCGACGTACGGCCCGAGCAGATGATCGTCACCTACTGCACGAGCCCCGAGGAGGCCACCAGCGCCGCCATCGCCCAGAAGCTGCGCGAGCGCGGCTACAAGCACGTGCGCATCCTCAAGGGCGGCCTCGGCGGCTGGACCAACGCGCGGCTGCCGGTCGAGTCGAAGTCGGCGCTGCCGTCGATCGGGCTGGAGATCTACAAGAACCTCACGCTCGGCGATCTCGAGCGCCGCCTGTTCAAGCCGGGAGAGGTCATCACCAGGGAGGGCGACGATCCACGGGGCGAGGCGTACGTCGTGCACGCGGGCGTCGTCGAGGTCCGGCGGAAGTTCGACGGCGACTACCGGCTGCTGGGCACGATGGGGGAAGGCGAGCTGATCGGCGAGATGGCGCTGTTCCGCGAGGCGCCGCGCTCGGCCGACCTCGTCGCCCAGACCGACGTCGAGCTGCTCGTCATCAAGAACGAGCGCCTGGACTGGCTGATCCGCAACCGCCCGCAGCTCACGATCGAGGTGCTGCGACGGCTGTCGAACTGGATCGTGCAGACGGACCAAGAGCGCACCCACGTCGCGACTCGATGACCGAGTCCGTTCGCGTCCCCGTCCTCCGGGTCGACGCGACCCTGCCCCTGCCCGCCTACGCCCGGCCTGACGACGCCGGGCTCGATCTCTGCGCCGCCGAGCCCGTCACGCTGAAGCCCGGAGCGCGAGCCCTCATCCCCACCGGCATCGCGCTGGCGATTCCGGCCGGCTTCGCGGGGTTCGTGCTGCCGCGCTCGGGGCTGGCCCTGCGCCACGGCGTCACGCTGCTGAACACGCCGGGGCTCATCGACGCCGGCTACCGCGGTGAGATCAAGGTGCTCCTGATCAATCACGGCGAGGCGCCGGTGAACCTGGAGCGCGGAGACCGCGTCGCCCAGCTCGTCGTGCAGCGCATCGAGCACGTCGCGCTGGCGCCGGTGCCGGAGCTGCCCGACAGCGCCCGGGGTGGCGGCGGCTTCGGCAGCACCGGGGTGTAAGCCCCGGCCCGCCGCACGTCAGGAGACGCGCGGCGGCGACGTCGTCCCGCTCAGTCCCTGGTCAACCGTGTCGGCGACGGAGTGCAGCGTCTCGGCCACGCCCTGCAGATGCTCGGCGGTGCGGCTGCGCACGCTGCTCGTCGCCTCGTCGAGCACCGCCCCGATCTGCTCGCTCCACAGCCACATGACGACACCGCCCGCGATGGCGCCCGCGAGAAAGCTCTTGATCACCGTCGGACCTCCGTGGGGTGAACGCGCCCCACGGACAGTAGTAGCAAGGGCGGTGCCGGTGGGACGTCAGGCCGGCCAGGTGTCGAGCGGCGCGGCGAAGCGGGCGAGCGAGAGGAGCGCGACGCGGCCGCCGACGCGGGCGCGATCGGCCGGCGTGTTGTACCCCCAGTCGGCGAGGAAGAGCCGCACGCCGGCCACGTCGGCCCGCGCCGCCGTGGCCTCCAGCGTCTCCAGCATGTCCTCGACGAACCAGACACCCGCCGCGTCGGCGCCGAGGCCGTGGCTGTCGGCCAGGCGCTTGAGGATGGCCGGCTTGGGCACCGGCTGGCCCGGCTCGCGACCGATCACCGAGATCGCCGACAGCCGCGGGTCAGCCCCGTCCAGCAGCGCGCGGGCGAAGCGCTCGGTCTTGGTCGTCACGATCACCACGTGCGTCGCTCCGTCCAGCAGCGCCACCAGCCGCGCGGCGACACCGGGGTAGAACTGGTGATGCGCCAGCCAGCCGGCGGCGTCGCGCGCGAACCAGTCGTCGCGAACGCGGTTCAGCGCGCGCCCGAGCGCCTCGGCCGTGACGCCGGCCGACTGCATCAGCTCGGGCGCCGCCTGAAGCCACCCGTGCCGATCCTTCAGCACGCGCGCGTCGACGCCGGCCAGCAGCGCGTGGACCAGCAGCGGCATCTCCCAGCCGCTCTCGATCAGCGGCCGCAGGGCCGAGAACCGCTCGGCCACCGCGTCGGGGCGCCCGCTCGTCAACGGCACCGGCCAGGTGGCCGTGTAGGCGCGCCATGCCGACTCGAAGTACTCCGGCCGCCCGTCGCAGATGACGCCGTCGAAATCCAGCGCGAGCACGGTGGGAGCGCTCATGGCCCGCGATTATACGTCGCCGAGGAGGGCGGCGTAGGCCGTGTGGACGTCGGCGTCGAAGGCGACGAGAGAGACGCGCTCCAGCCGACCACCGGCCGCGAGGGCCGCGCGGATCTCCTCGACCGCGATGCGACAGGCGCGCGCGACCGGGAAGCCATAGGCACCGCAGCTGATCGCCGGGAACGCGAGGGTGGCCAGCCCACGCTCGGCCGCCAGGGCCAGCGCCGTCCGGTAGCACGACGCCAGCGTGGCGTCCTCGTCCCTGGTGCCGCCGCGCCAGACCGGCCCGACCGTGTGGATCACCCACGCCGCCGGCAGCCGGTAGCCGCGCGTGATCCGCGACTGCCCGGGCGGACAGCCGCCGAGCGTGCGGCATTCGGCGAGCAGCTCGGGGCCGGCGGCGGCGTGGATGGCGCCGTCCACGCCGCCGCCGCCCAGCAGCGACGAGTTGGCGGCGTTGACGATGGCGTCCACCGTCAGGTGCGTGATGTTGGCGCGGACCAGCTCGATGCGGCCGGCGTTCATCGCGGACGGTAGCCGACGAGGCCGGCGGCAAGCGAGCGGCGGTCGACGCGGTGCAGGCGGCGGATCATGGCCGGACGCAGCAGGCGCGTGTGCGGCACGCCCACCAGGTGCTCGGCGATCCACCAGAGATCGTCGTCGGTCGTCATCCAGCCGGGGCGGCGACGATCGAAGCGCGCGAGACTGACCGGACGCGAGTACGCGCGCAGCGTGCGCTCGCCGCGCAGGTTGATGTAGCCCTCGAAGTAGCTCATCGCCAGCTCGCGCAGGCTGCGATGCACGGGCTCGCGATAGCGCAACGCCGTGAAGTTCGACTTGGCGATGGCGCCCCAGTGTCCGCGCTCGCGATAGACGGCCAGCACGTGATCGGTGTCCTGCACCGCCTCCAGATCCAGCAGCAAGGGCGGGTAGCCCAGCACGCGCAGGGCGGCGGCGGCGAACACCGCGCCCTCCAGACAGTGCGCGCGCCGCTCGCGCAGCACCCGCCGGGGCGACCACGCGGTCGACGCGTGATGGTACGGCATCGCATCGAGCGCGCGCTGGATGCCCTGCGGCGTGCCGAGCGCCCGCAGCGCGCGCAGCTCGGCCGCGGTGAAGCCGAGGCCGTCGCGCGCGCTCACGCGGCCCTCGGTCGCACCACGAACACGAGCGAGCCCATCTGCACGGCCAGGGCGGCGGCGGTGGCCGCGCCGAAGCCGGCGGCGATGCCGAGGCGCTCGATCGAGCCGCCCAGGACGAGGAAGAAGGCGCCGAAGGAGAACAGCCCGAGCAGCAGCCCGCGAAGCACCTGCACCGCCGGCGCCGGGCCGGCGCGGTGCGCGAACACGGTCAGGATGGCGGCGTAGACCGGAAACGTGGCGAGCAGGCCGCTCAGCCGCGGCCCCAGCGTGGGCGCCAGTGCGGTGAGTCCGACCACCAGCACGGTGGTGATGAGCATCCGCGCCGGAAGGTCCCAGCGCGGCGGCGGCGGCACCGCCGCGACGCTCGCGCGCTTAGGCAGCCACCACAGCGCGACGCCCAGGGTGGCAAAGACGACGATCGCCAGCGCGGGCGGCGGCCAGTCGAGCCGCTGCAGGCCGAGGCCGACGAGGGCGAACGCGACGCTGGCCGCGGCCAGGGCGACCACCCAGCCCCGCGCGGCCGACCAGCCGTAGGCCAGGCAGAAGACCGCCTCAGCGATCGCGCCGGCCAGCGAGCCGACCGCGACGGCGGCGGCGAAGCCCGCGCCCTGATCGAGCGCCAGGAAGAACGCGACAGGACCGGACGTCAGGGGTAGGCCGACGAGCCAGCCGCCCACGCTCTGGCCCCAGCGACGCCCGGCCAGGCTGGCCGCGGCGATCAGCACCGGCGTCAGCACCAGCTTGAGGACGAGCGTGTCGGTGGGAGGTGTCGCGCTCACTGCGGCTCGTTGCGTGGCTGAACGCACGAAGGGGGCGGCCGGTCGCCGCCCCCTTCGACGTCTCGATATGAATGGCGGGCTCGACGGGATTTGGACCCGCGATCTCTGGATTGACAGTCCAGTGTGCTAACCAGGCTGCACCACGAGCCCACGGCGGAGAGTCCGCAAAGGCTATCACGCGCCCGGGGGAGGGTCAAACGACTAGGGGCAGGTCGACGTCCCGGAGGCGCTGTGGGCGACCACGCCGTCGCCCGCCGCGCACACGACGAAGCGGCTGGGCCCGGCACCACCGCCCGGCGCGGTATCCGCCTGATAGACGTACGCGCTCGGCCAGGCCGGCGCGCCCCCGCCCGGTGGCGCCGGGACCGCGTTGAGGAACGGCCCGGCCGCGTCACCCTTGGCGTTCGTCGCGACCTGCGCGAGGACGGCCAGCCCCTGGACCGTCGTGGGGATCGTGCCCATGTGGGCCGAGTAGACGCCGACGGCGGACGTCAGCGTGCGCACGTCGGCGTTGGCCCGCCCGATGCGGCCGCGGGCCTGCACGTTGACGTACAGGGCGAAGCTGATCGCCGCCAGGATGCCGATGATCGCGACGACGATGAGCAGCTCGATCAGCGTGAAGCCGCGGGTGCCGCGGAGGTCTCTCATGGGCCCTGGCCCTGGTTGCCGAAGCCAGCCCGGTACGAGCTGACGACGACGCGGAAGTTTGCCACCCCGGCCACGGTCGGCACACTCATCGAGAACGGCCGGCCGTCGCCGCGCCCGATCTTCGAATCGACGTACGTGATGCCGCGCGCCAGCACCTTGCCGCGCGCGTCGAGTGCCTCCGCGGTCAGGCTCACCTCGAAGACGTCCTCCGAGCGGTCGTTCACGACCCGTCCGGTCAGCCGCGCCCGGTCCGGACGCGAGCGATCGACGTCGTAGGCGATGCGAAAGCCGTCCTGCGCCCTCACCTCGGCCGCGAGGAGCAGGGCGATCACGAGCGGGAGGACGCATCGGCGAAGCACCGCGCGGGCCAGCATGCTCTCCGAAGGTATCACACCGGCGGGGCCCCCCCGAAAGACCAGCAACGGGAATGCCAGGCGCGTGGGCGGCATCCGGCTTGCGTTCGAGCGGGGCAAGGACATGGGCGAGACCGCATCACCTACGCCGTGCTCGGCCTCGGCGGGCTGCTCGGCGTCGGCGAGCAGAAGGTCGTGGTCGCCTGGAAGGATCTGAGCGTCCAGCCCGATCCCAACGGCCGCAATCGCCTGGTGGCGACGGTGGCCCAGAGCAAGGTGGA
>JBGQLG010000186.1:0-10767 GCA_041499965.1 Methylomirabilia bacterium | reverse complement strand
GGGGTCGGGGGCGAGGGAGGCGAGGTCGCGCCGCCCGTCGTCGAGCCGCTCACCCCGCGCGAGACCGAGTCGTCGCCGGCGACGAAGGTGACGTTACCGGCGAAGTTGCCCGCCGTGGTCGGCCCGAAGCGGACGGTGACGGTCTGGCTGTCGCCGGAGGCCAGCGAGAAGGATCCCCCGGAGACAATGCTGAACGGTGCCCCGACGCTGGCCGCGCCCGAGATATCCGCACTGCTGGTGTTCTGCACCGTGAAGGTGCCATCCACGGTGCCGTTGATCGCGACACTGCCGAAGCTGGTGGTGGCGGACGGCGTGACGGTGAAGTCGGGCCGGGCGACACCGCTCGCCGCGCTCGAGCAGGCGCTTTCGTTGCCGGCGAGGTCGATGGCGGTGATGAGCGCGAAGTACGTGGTGCCGGCGCTGAGCGCCGTCACGTCAGCGGAGACGGTCTCTCCCGACGCTGGTGTCGTGTCCGGCGCCGATACCGGGTGGTACGAATCGCTCGGACAGGTCGGAACCGCGGTCCCCAGATACAGGCGGTAGCCCGCGAGGTCCGTCAGGGGCGTTCCATCGGCATTCGTGGTGGGTGCATCCCAGGTCACCGATACCGAGGCCGCCTCGGCGCCGGTTCCGGCGAACACCGCGAGCAGGGTGAGGACCGTGACGAGAAGCCGTGCGCGATGAATGGAGGGGAACGCTGCAGTCGAGCTCGAGGTCAACGATCTTTTTCCCCCGCGCGATGTGCGCGATTCGGCCGATTCCTCGGCCAGTGTGACGATGGTGCGCGCCTCAGACAGTCCCCGGGACATCCCAAGCTGCGATCACTGACTTGTGCGCATCGGATGATTCGACGTGGACGCCGGGCAAGAGGGGTGCCACATCCCGGCGATCGGCCCGGACGTCGCAAAACCGGTCCCACGCCCGCTCGGGCGCCGGCGCGCAACGTCAGATCCCTGACGAGTGCGCGTCACGTGCTGAACAGTCGAACAACTACGCGATCGATCGTCGAGGCGGGCGATCGCTCGGACGGCGTATGGTGTGACCATGTATCGGTGGCCGGTGGTACCTTGACACCCGCTGACGCGGGTCTTTAGAATGAACCATCGTTCAGTGCACCGCCCCGCCGGTGTAGGAGGGGACTTTGGATTTCACGCTGACTCCCGACCAGCAATCGTTCCGTGAGCGCGTCCGCGTCTGGCTGACCGCCAACATCCCGCGCGAGTGGAAGTCGCTGGGGTCGACCGAGGTCCCCAGACCCGAGGCGTTCGAATTCCTGCGCCGCTGGCAGGGCACGCTCTTCGAGGGGGGCTTCATCGGCGTCACCTGGCCCAAGGCGTACGGCGGCCAGGGGCTCACGTTCGTGGAGGAGATGATCCTGCACGAGGAGATGGCGCTACAGAAAGCGCCGCCGATGCTCAACGTCCTCGGCGTGGGGATGGCCGGCCCGACGATCATCGCGTACGGCACCGAGGAGCAGAAGCAGCGGTATCCCGCCCGGATCCTGTCCTGCGCGGAAATATGGTGCCAGGGCTACTCGGAACCAAATTCCGGGTCCGACCTGGCCGCGCTGCAGACGCGGGCGGTGAAGGACGGCGAGCACTACGTCATCAACGGCCAGAAGGTGTGGACGTCGCTGGCCCACGTGGCCGATTGGATGATGCTGCTGGCCCGCACCGACCCCGGCGCCCCCAAGCACAAGGGCATCACCTACTTCTTGCTCGACATGCACGCGCCCGGGGTGACGGTGAAGCCGCTCAAGCAGATGACCGGCGACGCCGAGTTCAACGAGGTGTTCTTCGACAACGTGCGCGTGCACGAGCGCCAGGTGCTGGGCGAGGTCAACCACGGCTGGGCGGTCGGGCTCACCACGCTCATGTACGAGCGGCTGGCCCTGGGCTTCGGCCTTCAGGTGAGGCTGCGCATCGCGCTGGAGTCGGTCATCGACATGGCCCGGCGCGTCGAGAAGACCGGCCGCATCGTGACCAAGGACCCGATGCTGCGCCAGAAGCTCGCCCAGCTCTGGATCGACACCGAGGCGCTCAAGTACACGGGCGCCCGGGCGATCACGAAGCTGCTCAGGGGCGAGCTGCCGGGGCCGGAGGCCTCCGCCGGCAAGATGGGCTGGGTCGAGACGCACCAGAAGCTGCAAGAGCTGGCGATGGAGATCGAGGGCCCCTACGCCCAGCTGACCAAGGGCTCGGACCGGGCGATCGACGGCGGCGTGTGGCAGTACGGATTCCTGCGCTCGCGGGCCAACTCGATCGAGGGCGGGACGACGGAGATCCAGAAGAACATCATCGGCGAGCGCGTGCTGGGCCTGCCGAAAGGCTAGAGGACACCGCCATGGATTTCGGATTCAACCAGGAGCAGGAGCTTCTCCGGGCGACGGCGCGCAAGTTCCTCGAGAGCGAGTGCCCCTCCGAGTTCGTGCGCGCGCGCATGGCCGAGCCGGCCGGCGTCACCGACGCCTTCTGGGCCAAGCTGGCCGAGCAGGGCTGGCTGGGGCTGATCTACTCCGAGGAGTACGGTGGCGCCGGGCTCGGCTTCGTCGACCTCACCGTCCTCATGGAAGAGATGGGCCGCGCCGTCATGCCGGGACCCTTCTTCTCGACGGTGCTGCTGGGCGGGCTGACTATTCTGGAAGCTGGCTCGGCCGCGCAGAAGACGGAGTGGCTCGGCAAGATCAGCGCCGGCGAGGCCAAGGCCACGCTGGCCTTCACCGAGCCCAACGCGCGCTGGGACGCCGCGGCGGTGACCGTGACCGCCCGGGCGAGCGGCGGCGGCTTCGTGCTGAGCGGCACCAAGCTGTTTGTCCTCGACGCCCACGTGGCCGACGTGCTCGTGGTGGTCGCGCGCACGCGCGAGGGCGCGCGGCCCGAGGACGGGCTCAGCCTGTTCCTGGTACCCCGGGGCGCGAAGGGCGTCGACGTCAAGCTGCTGCCCACGATGGACCAGACGCGCAAGCTGTGCGAGGTGACGTTCGCCGACGTCGCGGTGGGCGCCGACGCGCTGCTGGGCGCCAGGGACGGCGCCTGGGCGCCGCTCGCCCGCGTGCTCGATCGGGCGACCGTCGCCCTCTGCGCCGAGATGTGTGGCGGCGCCCAGCGCGTGCTCGACATGACGACGGAGTACGCGAAGATCCGCGTGGCCTTCGGCAAGCCGATCGGCTCCTACCAGGGCGTGAAGCACAAGGCCGCCGACATGCTGGTCGAGATCGAGAACGCCAAGTCACTGACTTACTACGCCGCGTGGGCCGTCGACGAGAACGTTCCGGAGGCGCCGCTGGCAGCGTCGATGGCCAAGGCCTACGTGTCCGACGCCTTCCGCAAGGCCGCGGGCACCGGCATCCAGCTGCACGGCGGCATCGGCTTCACCTGGGAGCACGACCTGCATCTCTACTTCAAGCGCGCCAAGTCGTCGGAGTTCACGTTCGGCGACGCGACGTGGCATCGCGAGCGGGTGGCGCAGCTGATCAATCTGTAGGGTTGGTGGTGCGATCTGTTCTTGTCGCTCGCAGTTAGTTCTGGATTGTTGAAGTTGAGGGGGGCACGTCGAACGCGTCCCCCTCAAACTCCCCCGTTCGGGTTGCGAGCGAGCCGTTCGGCTCGCTCGATCCTGCCACCGCACGCTCATCCAACGCAGGACGATGCGCTTCCGGCTGGATTCACGCGTTTGATTGATCAGCTTGAGGGGGGCACATCGAATGGGCCCCCTCCAACTCCCCCGTTCGCGTAGCAAGCGAGCCGTGGGCTCGCTTGAGCTTGCTACGGCGCGCTCATCCAACGCAGGACGACGCGCTCATCAACTTCGGTCATCGGGCGCGCCCAACTCCAAGATCTGCCATTCGGTTACCCACTCGGTCTGTCCCGTTCGGTCCCTGATTTCTCCGGTTCATCCCCTGGCGCCGGCCGCTCGTGAGATTGCCCTGTCGGGGGGGCTGGGGCGCCGTAAGGTGCGCTCACGTAGGGAGGGTGGGCGATGAGTGAGCGGGTGGTGGTGACGGATGTCAGCAAGACGTATCGGCTGGGACAGGTGACCGTCACGGCGCTGGCGGGGGTGTCGCTGGCGGTGAAGGCGGGGGAGTTTCTGGCGGTGGCGGGGCCGTCGGGGAGCGGGAAGACGACGCTGCTCAACCTCATCGGGTGCCTGGACACGCCGACCGCAGGCGAGGTGGCGATCGACGGCGAGGCGATCGGCGGGCTGTCGGCGGGGCGCCGGGCCGACCTGCGGGCGCGCAAGCTCGGGTTCGTCTTCCAGACGTTCAACCTGATCCCCGTGCTCACCGCGTGGGAGAACGTCGAGTATCCGCTGTTGCTGCAGCGCCGGCGCGGCGACGTGGCCGCGCGGGTGCGGGCGGCGCTCGAGCACGTCGGCCTCGCCGACCGGGCCCGGCATCGGCCCACCGAGCTGTCGGGCGGCCAGCAGCAGCGCGTGGCCATCGCCCGCGCGCTGGTCACCGAGCCGGCGCTGGTCCTGGCCGACGAGCCCACCGCGAACCTCGACAGCCGCACGGGCCACGAGATCGTCGAGCTGATGCGGCGGCTGAACCGGGAGCGCGGCACCACCTTCGTCTTCTCGACCCACGATCCCCGCATCGTCAACGCCGCCGACCGGGTCCTCGAGATCTCGGACGGCCGGCTACAGTCATGACACCACCCGCGGAGGCTCCTCTCATGCCGACGACCCGACGTGCTCTCCGGCCTCTGGCCGTGCTCGCCATCCTCGCGCTGTGGTCCGTGTGGTCCGTCGTCCAGGTCGAGCCGCAGACGGTCGACCTGGTCGCCCAGGGCCGCCAGGCGCTCGACGCCAAGCGCATCGACGAGGCGATCAGCCTGTTCGAGCGCGCGACGAGCTCCGACGCGAAGAACCCGGCCGCGCTGGCCTGGCTCGGCAGCGCGCAGGTGCGCAAGGCCGGCACGGTGCCGCCGATGGAGGCGGCCGGCTGGATCAAGCGCGGCTTCGACACGCTCGACGAGGCGGTCGAGCGCTTTCCGGGCGCCTTCGTCGTCTACCTCGTGCGCGGGATCACCGCGGCCAGCGTGCCCGACATGTTCCACAAGGCGCCGCTGGCGGTGCAGGACCTCGGCACCCTCGTGACCATGCGGGAGGCCAGCGCCCAGGCAGTACCGGAGGCGGTGATGCCGACCGTCTACCTGAACCTGGGCCTGGCTCACAAGCGCAACCGGCAGCCGGCCCAGGCGCGCGCCGCCTGGGAAAAGGGGCGGCGGCTCTATCCCGCCGCACCCGAGGCCCAGGCCATCGAGCGCGAGCTGCGGAGCCTGTGACCATGCCGCTGCAGCTCAAGCTCGCCATCCGCAACGTCTTCCGCAACCGCCGGCGCACGCTCATCACGCTGGCCGCGATGGCCTTCGGCGTGGCGGCCATCATCGTGTTCGGCGGCTTCGTGCACTCGATCTACTGGGGCGTGCGCGAGTCGACGATCCGCAGCCAGGTGGGTCACATCCAGCTCTACCGGGCGGGATACTCCGAGAAGGGCAACCTCGCGCCCTACGACTACCTGATCGCCGATTACCCGGCGCTACGCGCCGAGCTGCTGAAGCGGCCCCACGTGAAGGCGGTCACCGCGCGGCTCGGCTTCTCCGGCCTCATCTCCACCGGTGACACGACGACGTCGTTCGTGGGCACCGGCGTGCAGCCGGAGAGCGAGACGGATCTGTCGGCGCTGGCGGTGATCGTCGACGGCAAGGAGCTGGCCAGTCGCGATCCCCGCGGTGCCACCCTGGGCGTCGGCCTCGCCCGGGCCTTCGGCGTCAAGCCGGGCGACGAGCTGACGCTGCTGACCACCACGCGTCACGGGTCGATCAACGCGCTGGCCCTCAAGGTGCGCGGCGTGTGGGAGTCGGGCGAGAAGGCCTACGACGACCGGTTCCTGCGCGTGGGCCTGCCCGAGGTCCAGCGGCTGCTGGATCTGGAGGGCGGCGAGGTCCAGTCGGTCGTCCTCCTGCTCGACCGGACCGAGAACACCGCGGTGGTGCGTGCGGACATCGAGCGGTTGATCCGCGAGCGCGGGTTGCCGCTGGAGCTCAAGACGTGGGAGGACCTGGCGCTGCGCTACCACCAGGTGCGCGAGCTGTTCGGCCGCATCTTCGCGGTGCTCACGGTGATCGTGTCGATCATGGTCGTGTTCGGCATCACCAACACGATGACGATGGCCATCTTCGAGCGCACCCGCGAGATCGGCACCATCATGGCGCTGGGCACGCGCGCCCGGGGCGTCGTCACCATGTTCGTGCTGGAGGGCGTGGCGCTCGGCGTGCTCGGCGGCGTGGCCGGCCTGCTGCTGGGCATCGGCCTGGCCAAGGCCATCACGGCCTTCGGCATCCAGCTCCCGCCGCCGCCCGGATCCACGCGCGGCTTCGCGGTGCAGATCTTCGTGGTCCCCGAGGTGCTGGGCCAGGCGTTTCGCCTCTCGCTGATCACCGCGGCGCTGGCCTCGCTGTACCCGGCCTGGCGCGCCGCCCGCCTCAATGTCGTCGAGGCGCTGCGGCATGTGTAGGCTGGCGCTCGTGCTCGTCTTCGTGCTCGGGCTGGCCGTGCCGGCGGCCGCCGACGAGGCGGCGGAGATCGTGCGGGACGCGGACAAGTTCCGGCGGCCGGGCGAGAGCTTCGTGTGGAAGATCACGATCACGAGCGAGGAGGGGAAGAAGGCGCCGAGCGTGGACGGCTTCGAGGTCTACGTCAAGGGCGCGGGGCGCTCGCTCGTCCGATTCGTGGCGCCGCCGCGCAACGTGGGCCGCTCGTTGCTGGCGCTCGGCCGCGATCTGTGGATCTACCTGCCGGACGCCGGCAAGCCCGTGCGCATCCCGTTCTCGCAACGCCTCGTCGGCCAGGTGGCCAACGGCGACATCGCGCGCGCCGACTACACGGGCGACTACGACGTGACGCTGACCGGCGAGGAGAGCGTCGGCGGCGTCGCCTGCCACGTGCTGGATCTGAAGGCCAAGACCAAGGACGTCACCTACGCCGCCGTGAAGTACTGGGTCTCGAAGGACGGTCGCCGGCCGATGAGGGCCGAGTTCTACGCCGGCACCGGCACGCTGCTCAAGACCGGCACCTTCGCGAATTTCAAAGAGGTGGCCGGGCGCACGCTGGCCACGCGGCTGACCCTCGTCGACGCGATCCGCAAGGACCGCACGTCGATCCTGGACTACGGCGACATCGCGATCCGTGACGTGCCGGAGAAGTACTTCGACAAGAACTTCATGAAGTCGCTCGACTGACATGCTGGGGCTGGCGGCCGCGGTGCTCGTGCTGGCGCTCGCCGCGCCCGCCGCCGCCCAGGAGTCGACGGCGCTGCCGGAATGGCCGGAGGCGCTGCGCGTGCGGGGGCGCCTGGCCGAGGCGTTCGCCTATCGCCTGCACGACCCCGGCGACGTCGCCAAGCTCAAGACGCTCGGCTGGCTGGAGGGCAAGTACACGCTGTCCGAGTCGGCCGACGTGCGCGTGGCGACGCGCGGCTGGTACGACGCCGTCTTCGACGCCACCGACCGCTACCCGGCCAACGTCGAGCGCGACCAGGCCCGCGAGCTGAGCCTGCGCGAGGCGATCCTGACGCTGCGCCGCACCGACCTCGAGGTGCGGCTGGGCCGCCAGCAGATCGTCTGGGGCGAGGCCATCAGCACCTTCGTCACCGACGTCGTCAACCCCAAGGACTTCCGCGAGTTCGTCCTGCCCGACTTCACCGAGCTGCGCATCCCCATCTGGGCGCTCGACGTCGTCTACCGCCTGGGGCCGGGCGTCACCCTGGAGGGCGTGTGGACGCCCGACACCATGCCCAACCGGCTGCCCAAGCGGGGCGCCGAGTTCCAGTTCGCCCGCATCCCGTTCCGGTTCCGCAACCCGGTGACGCGGCTGCCCGACGACGCCGACGAATTCAGCCTGGAGCGCAGCGAGGGCGGCGCCCGGCTCTCGGTGCTGCGCGAGGGCTGGGACGTGGCGCTGATCTACTACGACCAGGCCGACAAGAGCCCGGTCTTCTTCCAGCGCCGAGTGCCCCAGCCGCCCGCGCCGGACGTGATCGTGCTGGAGCCGCGCCACCCGCGCGTGCACGTGATCGGGGCCACGCTCGGCAAGAGCCTCGACGACATCGTCGTGCGCAGCGAGGTCGCCGTCACCGTAGGTAAGCGCTACGAGACGACCGACCCGCTCGACCAGGACGGCGTCGTCCGGCGCGACACCATCGACTACCTGGTCGGCGTCGACTACACGTTCTTCGGCGCGCTCGACACCTCGCTGCAGGTGAGCCAGAAGATCCTCACCGGCTCGGCCACGAACCTCACGCGACCGGGCGTGGCCGGCGTGGCGACGACGTCGATCGCCCTGCGCGTCACCACCGGTTTCCTCGACGACACGCTGAACCCCAGCGTGCTCGTCGTCGTCGGCGCCGACCGCGGTGACCTGCGCGTGAGCCCGCGCCTGGACTGGCTGGCGACCGGCTCGCTGACGGTCTCGATCGGCGCCGACGTCTTCGAGGGGCCGAAGCGAACGCTGTACGGACAGTTCGACCGCAACGACCGCGTGACGTTCACCACCACCTGGAGGTTCTGACCATGGCTCGACGCTGCGGCGGCAACGGATTGATCTTGGCGGGAGTGATCGTGACGCTGGTGGGGCTGGGAGTGGTGCTCATCCGGACCCTGGCGGTGCCGCGCGAGTGGGTGACGGTGCTGGTGGGCCTGGCGCTGGTGGGGGCGGGCCTCGCCCGGCGCGCGCTGCGCTCCGGCGACGGCTCCTGATACGATCGCGCCGATGAGACCGGCCGAGTGGCTGCGCCGCTGCTGGACCGCCGGCTACTGGCTGCGGGTGGGCGCCGTCAGCGTGGCGACCGCGCTGCTGCTGACGGCGCTGCTGGTCAGCCTCGGCGGGACCACCCGCGTCCCTGTGCTGCTCCGGCACGCGCTCACCCACTCGGTGATCATGGCCGGGCTGTGCGGCGCGCTCATGCCCGGCATCCGTCACCGCCTCACCAACGCCGGCCCGATCGTGCAATGGGCGGTGACGATCCCCGCGCTGCTGGGGCTGGCCGCCGTGGGCAGCCTGCTCGCCTGCGGTGTGATCGGCCTGGTCGAAGCCTCGGGGTGGTACGCCTGCTGGCCGTGCGTGACCTCCGCCTATCCCATCAACGGGCTGCTGACCATGACGCTGGGCGTGGGCATGACGCTCTATGAATCGCAGCGCCTGCGCCTGGAGGGGGTCCGGCTCGAGCTGCAGGCGCGCGAGCTCGACCACGAGCGCGCCCGCAAGATGATGCTGGAAGCCCGGCTGGCGTCGCTGGAGTCGCGGCTGCAGCCGCACTTCCTGTTCAACACGCTCAACGCGATCTCGGCACTCATCCAGGAGGACCCCGACCACGCCGAGCGCATGGTGGAGCGGCTGGCCGCGCTGCTCCGATTTTCCCTCGACGCCACCGAGCGGGGCGTGGTGCCGCTGGCCGACGAGCTGAAGATCGTGACCGACTACCTGGAGATCGAGCGCACGCGGCTGGGCGAGCGGCTGGCGTTCGTCATCGACGCCCCCGCCGAGCTGGCCCGTGCCGAGGTGCCGCCGCTGTCGATCCAGACGCTGGTCGAGAACAGCGTGAAGCACGCCATCGCGCCGCGGCCGGCCGGCGGCCGCATTCGGGTGACCGCGGCCGCGATCGGCGAGCGGCTGGAGCTCGGGGTGTGGGACGACGGGCCCGGCTTCACGCTCGCCGCGCTGCGACCGGGTCACGGGCTGGAGAGCCTGCAGGCGCGGCTGCAGGCGCGCTACGGCGACGCGGCAACGCTGACCATCGACGCGCGCGACGGAGGCACGCAGGTCACCGTCTGGCTGCCGCGCCCGAGTCGGGCGCCGTGAGCGCGGGCGGCCGCCTCCGCGCGTTTCTCATCGACGACGAGCCGCTGGCGATCTCGCGCCTGGCCCGGATGCTGGAGGCGACCGGACGCGTGGAGGTCGTGGGCCGCGCGACCGATCCCGCCCAGGGGCTGGAGCAGGTGCGTGCCCAGCCCATCGACGTGCTGTTCCTGGACATCCACATGCCCGGGCTCAGCGGCTTCGAGGTGGTCGAGCGCGTGCCGCCGGGTCCCGCGGTGGTGTTCACGACGGCCCACGACCAGCACGCGGTGCAGGCGTTCGAGGTCAACGCGGTGGACTACCTGCTCAAGCCCGTCGAGGCCGCGCGCCTGGAGCGCGCGCTCGACCGGATCGCGGGGCGCCGCGACGACGGCGCCGAGGTGCGGGCCACGCTGGAGCGGCTGGCCCAGCATCTGCGGGGCGGCGCGTTCCTCGACCGCCTGGCCTCGCGCCTGCGCGACCGCGTGCATCTGATCCCGGTCGAGGAGGTGACCCACGTGGTGGCCCGGGACCGTGCCACCTACGCGGTGACGGCGGCCACCGAGCACGTGCTGGACATGACCATCGCGGAGCTGGAGCGCCGGCTCGACCCCGCGCGCTTCTTCCGCATCCACCGCGCCGTGCTCGTCAACGTGGCCTGGGTGGGCGAGCTGCGCGCCGACGAGGACGGCCACCTGCAGGCCTGCTTGAAGGACGCGCGCCACACCGAGCTGGCGGTGGCCCGCGACCGCGTGCGCGCGCTGAAGGAGCGGCTCGGCGTCGTGTGAGCGGCGGCGTAGAGTAGAGGTCCATGCCCGAACCCACCGTACCGCCCGTCGAGCCCCGACCCGCCGCGTCCGTCGTGATCGTGCGTGACTCGCCATCGGGCGCGCCCGAACCGCTGGAGGTCTGGATGATCCGCCGCCATGAATC
>JBGQLG010000185.1:0-10781 GCA_041499965.1 Methylomirabilia bacterium | reverse complement strand
GATGGGGGGCCTGAGCTCGCCGTGCCCGGAGCGAGTTACGGCGACAGGCGAGCCATGCTGGAGCGCCCGCGGGACGCGCACCCGGCCACCCCCGGCGTCACCGTACTCCACGCGCGTCATCACCCGATCGTGTCGTAGATTTCTTTGATCTTCTTGTCGGCCCAGTCGATCGCCTGATCGGTGGACCACTTGTCGACGATGACCTTGGCCGGCGCGTCGGTCAGCACGTTGCTGGCCTGCACCTCGGCCGCCGCCGCCGTCACCGGCCCCGGCCAGCCCGTCGCCGAGAACCACTCGGCGGCCCGGGCGAACGTGCGGTAGTTCTCGTTCTTGTTGAAGTACTCCTTGGACGCCGCCCGCGCCTTGTCGAGCACCGGCGTGAACTGGCCGTAGGAGTCCTTCATCACGCGGAACGTCTCCTCGGGCGACAGCAGGTGGGCGATGAGGCTCATCGCCGCCTCGGGATCCTTGCTGTTCTTGAACACGCCCATGCTCATCGCGATGGCCCACATGCGCCGGCCGTCCGGCCCGCCCGGGTGCGGCAGCGCCACGTGGTTGGCCAGCGCCTCCTCGCGCGCCTTCTTCTCCTTGGCGTCGGTGGCCTTGGCCAGCGCGTTCTCCAGCGCGAAGGTGATGCTGGGCCCGTTGGACGTTTGCGCGATGTTCTTGGCGATGAAGTTCTCGTTGTTGCCCGAGCCGGTCCAGGTCAGCGTGTCGGCGGGCTGGAGGTTGTCCCGGTAGATGTCGGTCGCCCACTTCATGACCTGCTGCATCTTGGCCGTCTTGATCGACTGGTACTTGCCGTCCTTGGACGCCCAGCCGACGCCGTACGAGTACATCAGGCTCTGCATGACGCCGTAGCCGTCGGCGGAGCGGTTCCAGCTCTGGCCCATCCCGTAGAAGTTGTCCTTGGGGCGGGTGAGCGCGGCCGCCGCCGCCTTGGCCTCCTCGAACGTCGTCGGCAGCTTGACCTTGCTCTTCTCGAAGACGTCGCGCCACACGTACCAGAAGGCCGGCATGATGTACCAGGGGATCGAGTAGGTCTTGCCGCCGATGATCGTGACCGGCGCGACGTTGGCGGGCGCCTTGCCCACCTCGCCCTCGATCTGGCGCGAGAAGGTCGAGAGGTCGATGAGCTGGCCCATGCCGGCGAAGCGGGCGGGGGCGCCGGTCTCGAGCTGACCGACGTCGGGCGTGTTCTTGTTCTCGATGGCCGCGACGTACTTGGTCTGCACGTCCTCGAAGGTGAAGTACTCCACGGTCACGCCGGCGCCGTGCTTCTCACCCCAGCGCGCCGCGCTCGCCTCGATGGCCTTGTTGGTGGGCTCGACGTAGGTCTTGAGGATCCAGAGCCTGAGGCTGGTGCCCTTCTTGACGGCCGGGAAGGCCACCCCCGGCAGCGCCAGCGCCGCCGAGGCGCCGACGGCGCCCGCGAGAAAGTGACGACGGCTGAGGCGTCCGCTTGGCATGGAGTACTCCTCCTGGTCTCGAGTTCGCGTCGTTGCGTGAGACTCCGGCGCTCCGCGACTATCGGCCGCGTGGTCGCTCGTGTCAAGCCACCGCGGCGCGTCGGCGGCGCGGACGGCGGCGGGGCGAGCACGGGGCCCGGGCGTCGAACGCGTTGGCGGTAGCCATCACGCCGCGCGTCATCGCGCGGATCAGCTCGCAGCGATGCTCGAAGAGACCGGTCCGGCCGGTCGCGCGCTCGTAGACGAGCGTCGTCGAGGCGTTGCCCTGGCACAGGCCCTCGACCTCGCAGCCGACGCACTCCGGGATCAGCCCCGGCGAGCGCGCTTCGGTGTGGCGGCGGAAGGCGTCGGAGGCGAGCACGGCCGGGAGGTTCGCCACCGGCCCGAGGTCGCTCGCGCCGTTGTACTCCCACGGCACGACGTGGCCGAGCGCGTCGACGATGAGCAGAGCGTAGTCGGCCGGCGGCGGCAGCGGTCCGCTCAGGCGCACGACCGCCAGCGCGCGTACCGCGCGTCCCCAGCAGCCGAGCAGCTCGATACCGTGGGTGCTGGCGAGCCCCCGCAGCGCCAGCACGCGCTCGGCCAGCTCGCGCGGGTCGGGGAGCACCGGGCGCAGCACGTCCGGCTCGAGATTGACGTGGCGTACGCCGAGCCGGGCCAGCTCGGCGAAGAAGGCCGCGTCGATCAGCGGCAGCGTCTCGCCGGTCACCGTCGTGTTGACGTTGGTCACCGTCACGCCCGCCGCCACGAGCCGGCCGAGGCCGGCGACCACCCGGTCGTAGGTCGGCCGCCCGCCCTTGGTGATCCTGACCAGATCGTGGACCGCACGCGGGCCGTCGATGCTGACCTCGACGGTGATGCCCAGCTCGGCCAGCGAGCGCGCGAGCGCCTCGGTGACGAGGGTCGCGTTGGAGACCATCGAGACCACCACCTCGCCCCGCGTCCAGCGCGCTCGCATGTAGCGGGTAGCGTCGAGCACGACCTCGGCGTTGAGGAGCGCCTCGCCGCCGCGGAACTGCAGGCCGAGATCGGTGTGTGGACCGCGCTCGGCGACGGCCAGGAAGGCGTCGATGGCGTGGCGGGCTGTCTCGACGGCGATGCGGGCCTGCGGCCGGTCGGGCCGCAGGTCCATGAGCTTGTCCTTGATGCAGTACGGACAGGCCAGGTTGCACTGCTCGGCCGCGAGCAGCAGGAGGGCCTGCAGATGCGCGCCGGTCTCGGGGGCGTCGGGCCGCATGTGATGGACGAACTCGGCCCGCTCGTCGACCGTGACCGCGACCAGGAAGCGCCTGGCCACGAGGGTCCGCAGTTCCGGAGTGAGGCGATCGACGGGGACGGGAACCGTGAAGCTGTCGAGCAGCGCCTCGGCGGCCGGGTTCAGGACGAGGCTCGTGCCGAACAGCGAGTGGAAGAAGGTGGCGTCGCCGTCCGGGCGCGGGACGCGGACGAGGAAGCGCGAGCGCACCAGCGGACCGACCGGCGGCATCGGCGGGGCCGGCTACTGGATCTTCTTGACGATGCCGCCGAACTGACCCATCTGTCCGCCTCCCATCAGCCCACCGCCCGCGAGGTCGCCCTTGCGGGTGCTGAGATCACGGAGCCGGGCCTTCCCGGAGCCGGCCTTCCGCTTCGCCTTGCCCTTGGTCGCCTTCTTCTTGGCCATGGTGGGCCCCCCCATTCGGAGTCGTGCCAGCGGCCCATTATGCCGTAAGATCGCGCCGGCCGATCGAACCGGCCAGGAGGCGAGCATGCTCTTCACGTGTCCCAATGCCGCGGCCCGTGGCGGAGGCCCCGGGAGCTATCGCGGCGGGCGGCGCGATCTCTGCGTGGACATCCACTGTCACGTCCACGTCCCGGCCGCCGACGAGATGGTCAAGCACGTCATGACCCCCGATCGCGAGCCAGCCGCGCGCTTCTCCAACGCCCTGTCGCGCGAGACCAACAAGAAGCAGATGGAGAACGTCCGCGTCTGCCTCACGTCGGTCGAGCAACGGCTGCGCGACATGGACAAGATGGGCATGGACGTGCAGGCCATCTCGCCCTCGCCCTTCCACTTCATGTACTGGCTCGAGCCGGAGCTGGCCCGGAAGATGAGCCGCGCGGTCAACGAGCACCTGGCCGGGATCGTCACGGCCCACCCCGACCGCTTCGTCGCGCTCGCCCACGTGCCGCTGCAGGCGCCGGACGCCGCCGCCGAGGAGCTCGAGTACTGCGTGAAGCGGCTCGGCTTCCGCGGCTGCGAGATCGGCACCAACGTGGTGGGGGCGGAGGTCTCGCGGGGGCGGGACGTGTTCTGGAAGACGGCCCAGGACCTCGACGTCGTCGTCTTCATGCATCCCAACGGCTTCACGCAGGGCGATCGCCTGACCGACCACTACTTCACCAACGTGATCGGCAACCCGCTCGACACCACGGTGGCGCTGGGCCACCTGGTCTTCGACGGCGTCCTCGAGCGGTTCCCGAAGCTGAAGCTCGTGGCCGCCCACGGCGGCGGCTACATCGCCCACTACCCGGCCCGGATGGACCACGTGTGGGGCGCGCGGGTGGACGCGCGGACGGCGCTGAAGAAGACGCCGCGGAGGTCGCTGGCCAAGGTGTATTTCGATACGATTGTCTTCGATCGAGAACAGCTCAAGCACCTCGTGAATCTATGGGGAGCCGACCACGTCCTGGTCGGCACCGATTATCCGTACGACATGGGGATGTACGACCCGCGCGGCTTCGTGGACGGCGCCCGCTTCCTGAGCGCGGCCGACCGGGCCAAGATCAAGGGGCTCAACGCGGCGAAGCTGCTGAAGATGCCGGCGCGGCTGCGCCGCCGCTGAGAGGGGGACGTCATGCCGCGAGTCACGGGGCTCGGACACGTCGGGATCTACGTGCGCGACCTGGAGCGGATGGTCGCCTTCTATCGCGACCTGCTCGGCATGCAGGTCACCAAGCAGAACTGGCGGGCCGGCGTCGTCTTCCTGAGCGCCGACCCGGAATCGGTCGACCACGAGATCGCGCTGATGCGCGGCCGGCCGGCCGCCGACGAGGCGAAGCTGATCCAGCAGATCTCCATGCGGGTGTCGAGCCTCGACGACCTCCGGGCGTTCCGCCGGCGACTGGTGGCCGAGGGCTATCGCATCGACGGGGTCGTCAATCACGCCAGCGCCATCGGCTGCTACTTCTTCGACCCCGAGGGCAACCGCACCGAGGTGTTCTGGGTCACCGGCCGGCCGTGCTGGGTGCCGACCGCCAACCCGATCGACGTCGAGCAGCCCGACGCCGCCGTGCTGGCCGAGGTCGACCGCGTGTGGAACGAGCTGCGCGACGTGCCCGTCGGCGGGCGCATGACCGAGGAGACGGCGACGCTGCAGCTCTCGCGCCGCGACGCATGAGTCTCGCGGACCACGGTGATGCCGGGGGCCGGGCGGCGGCCCGTGCCGCGTGGCCGCGCGTCATGGCTCGCCGGTCGCCGCTGCTCGTTCTGAGCGGGGCTCGCTGCGACCCCCCATCCCCCAGAGGGGGTGGCGCGTGGGCATCCGACGGCTGGCGGCTTGCTCGCCCCACTCAGAACGAGCGCGGCGACTACGGCTTGCCATGAGGCGCGGCCACGCGGCACGGGCCGCCGCCCGGCCCCCAGCATCGCCGTGGTCCACGAGACTCATAGCCAAGCTTTCGAGTGAAGGAGGGTGTCGATGACGACGCGAATCGATCGACGGTCATTTCTGGTGGGCTCGGCCGCGCTGGCCGCGACGACCTTGCCGCTGCCGGCCTTCGCGCAGGGCAAGCCGATAAAGATTGGGCTGCTCACGGTGAAGACGGGGCCGCTGGCCGCGGGCGGCATCCAGATGGAGCAGGGGACGATCCGCTTCCTCAAGGACCGCAACTACACGCTGGCCGGCCGCAAGGTCGATCTCGTGATCGGCGACACCGGCGGCAACCCGGCGGGGACGAAAACCAAGACGCAGGAGCTGGTCGAGCGCGACAACGTGGACATGATCTTCGGCCCGCTGGCCGCCTTCGAGCTGCTGGCCATCACCGACTACACGGCGGCGGCCAAGATGCCCGTCCTTAGCCTGGCCGCCGCCGAGGACATGACGCAGCGCCGGCCGAATCCGTACTTCGTCCGGGCCTCGGCCACCTCCTCTCAGAACATGCACCCGCTGGCCGACTACGCGGCGAAGGAGCTGAAGTTCAAGACCGTGATCACGCTCGCCGACGACTTCGCGTTCGGCCACGAGCAGATGGCCGGCTTCCAGCGCGTCTTCGAGGACGCCGGCGGACGCGTCGTCAAGAAGCTGTGGCCACCGCTCGTCACGCCCGACTACACGCCGTACATCGCCCAGATCAGCGGGGTCGACGCCATCGTGCAGGGCTTCGCCGGCTCCAACCCGCTGAAGTTCATGAAGCAGTGCCGGGACGCCGGCGTGAAGCTGCCGGTGCTGGGCGGCGGGCCGGCCGGCGACGAGGCGCTCATGAAGAGCTATGGCGACGAGGCCGTCGGCATGATCTCGTGCTCGGCCTACACCGGCGACCTCGACACGCCGAGCAACAAGCGGCTCATCGACGGCGTGGTGAAGGACTACGGCAACATCCCCGGGCTCTACGCGGCCGGCCTCTACATCAACGGCATCGTGGCCGAGGCGGCCCTGGAGAAGACCGGCGGCAAGACCGACGACCGCGAGGCGTTCATCCGGGCGCTGCGCGCGGTGGCGCTCACCGACACCCCGCGGGGCCCGATCAGCTTCGACCACCTCGGCAACGTGGTCGGCAACTTCTACGTCCGCCGGTGCGAGCGGAAGGGCGACAAGCTCGTCAACACGACCATCAAGACCTATCCCAAGGTGAGCCAGTTCTGGACCTACGACGAGAAATGGTTCCTCGCGCAGCCGGTGTACTCGCGCGACTATCCTCCGCTCAAGAGCTGACATCCCACGAACGGGGCCGCCGGCTCGGACGCGGCGGCCCCGTCCCTCGTGCTCGC
This sequence comes from Methylomirabilia bacterium, assembly GCA_041499965.1. Lineage (GTDB taxonomy): Bacteria > Methylomirabilota > Methylomirabilia > Rokubacteriales > CSP1-6 > AR5. Next base: position 4,343 of record JBGQLG010000185.1, on the reverse strand, counting down.
GAGATCCCATGAGCCTCTGGTTGTTGCTGGCCGTCAACAGCGTGACCCTCGGCGGGCTGCTCTTCCTGCTGTCCGCCGGGTTCTCGCTCATCTTCGGCCTGATGCGCATCCCCAACCTCACCCACGGCTCGTTCTTCATGCTCGGCGCCTACCTGGCGACGAGCCTGATCGCCCACGGCTTCGGCTTCTGGTCGGCGGCGGTCGTGGCCGGCTTGCTCGTCGCCGCGTTCGGCGGCCTCGTGGAGCGGCTCATCCTGCGCCGCCTGGCCGGCGCCGAGCTGGCCCAGGTGCTGGTGACCCTCGGGCTGTCGTTCATGATCGCCGACGTCTGCCTCATGGTGTGGACCGGCGATCCCATCCGGATCGCCACGCCGCCCGCGCTGCGTGGTGCCACCACGGTGGCCGGGCTCGGCTTCCCGACCTATCGTCTGGCCGTCAGCGTCGTCGCGGTGGTCTTCGCGGCGGCGCTGTGGGCGTTGCTCGACCGCACGCGGCTGGGCGCGATGATCCGCGCCGGCGTGGACGATCCCGCCATGGCGCGCGTGGTCGGCATCCGCGTCTCCCGGCTGTTCACGCTGGTCTTCTGCCTGGGCGCGTGGCTGGCCGGCTTCGCCGGCGTCATCGGCGGGCCGATCCTCTCGGTCTATCCCGGGCTCGACCAGGAGATGCTGCCGCTGGCACTGGTCGTCGTCATCCTGGGCGGCAGCGGCAGCCTGCTGGGCTCGCTCGTCGGCAGCTTCGTCGTCGGCTTCCTCTACAACTTCGGGCAGGCGATGTTCCCCGAGCTGGCCTACGTGGTGTTGTTCCTGCCGATGCTCCTGGTCCTGGTCATCCGACCCCAGGGCCTCTTCGGCCGCCCCACGGCGTGAAGCGCCTGGCCCTGGCCGTCGCGCTCGCCGCCCTGGCCGCGGTGCCGCTGTGGGTGGGCTCGACCTACTACGTGAACATCGCGACGCAAATCCTCTTCTACGCGATCTTCGCGCTGGCGGTGAACGTGCTGGCCGGGTATGCCGGCCTCGTCTCCCTCGGCCACGCCGGGCTCTTCGGCGTCGCCGCCTACGCCGGGGCCAAGCTCCTCACCGGCGGCCACGGCCATCTCGTCGTGGTCGCCGGCGCGCTGGCGGTGACCGTGGCGGCCGCGGCCGTCTTCGCGGCGCTGGCGCTGCGCGGCACCGGGCTCGGCTTCGTGATGATCACGGTCGCGCTCGGCCAGATCGTGTGGGGCGTGGCCTACCGCTGGATCAGCCTCACCAACGGCGACAACGGCATCTCGATCAGCGCCCGGCCGAGCCCGCTCGGACTGTCGCTGGCCACGCCGCGAGGCTTCTACTGGGCGACGCTCGCCGTCTTCCTCGTCGCCGTGCTCGCGATGGCGGTCTTCGTCGCCTCGCCGTTCGGCGCCAGCGTGCGCGGCACCCGCGATCAGCCGCGGCGGATGAACGCGCTGGGCTACCACGTGTGGATGATCCGCTTCCTGGCCTTCCTGCTCTCCGGCTTCTGGACGGGCGTGGCCGGGCTGCTCTACCTCTACTACAACCAGTTCGTGAGCCCGCAGGCGGTGGCGCTGGCCGCCTCCGCCGAGGCGCTGCTGATGGTGATCGCCGGCGGCACCGCGACGCTGCTGGGCCCGATCGCCGGGGCGGCGCTCGTCGTCGTCATGAAGAACGTGGCGAGCGCCTACATCGAGCGCTGGAACTTCGTGCTGGGCGCGATCTTCGTGGCCATCGTGGTGTTCATGCCGGAGGGGCTGGTGCCGGGAACGGTGCGGCTGGCCCGCTGGCTGGCGTCGGCGGGGCGGGGCAGACGGGCCCGGGGCGCCCCCGCGGCTTGACAGGTGCGCACCGGGCGCGCATATTCGCCGCACTCAACGGTGATGGCCATCCGAGCACAGCAGCCGGTCGCGGATCGTGCCGGAGCGGTGGCCGTCGGCGCGACGGGCGTCCTCCCCCGACGCCGCTCGCGAACCCTCCATCAGGAGGGCCGGCTCGCCTACGTGCTGTTGACGCCCACCCTGCTGGTCGTCCTGTTCCTGGTGACCTATCCCTTCTGCACGGCCGTCTACATGAGCCTGCAGAACAAGATGGTCGGCTCGCCGGGGCGCTACATCGGCCTGGCCAACTACCTGGAGCTGTTCCACGACGAGGTCTTCCTCCGCACCGCCTGGAACAGCGTCGTCTACACGGTCGTCGCCGTCGCCACCAAGTTCGTCCTCGGGTTGACGATGGCCCTCATCCTCGACCAGCCACGGCGCTTCAACAACTTCTTTCGCACGCTGCTGTTCGTGCCGTGGGCCGTGCCGGTCGTCATCGTCTCGCTCAACTGGCGCTGGATCTTCGACGACCTCAGCGGCTTCCTGAACAACTTCCTCATCACCTTCCACCTCACCCACGACATCATCTCCTGGCTCTCCGATCCGGCGCTGGCCATGGGCTGCGTGATCGCGGTGGTGGTGTGGGCGGGGACGCCGCTGTACTCGATGACCTTCCTGGCCGGCCTGCAGGCCATTCCCAAGGAGCTCTACGAGGCGGCCGAGATCGACGGCGCCTCGGTCGTGCAGCAGTTCTTCTACGTGACGGTGCCGCGCCTGCGCACGATCTTCCTGACCACCGTGATGCTCTCGACGATCTGGACCGCTACCAATCTGCAGTTCGTGCTCATCCTCACCAAGGGCGGCCCGGCCAACCGGACGGAGATCTTCCCGGACCTGGCCTACATGACGGCGCTGGGCGCGCGCCGGCTCGGCATGGGCGCCGCGGTGTCGCTCGTCTTCGTGCCGGTGCTGGTCGTGCTGATCGTGATCCTGACCCGCCGGATGCTCCGGCCGACGGACGATTAGATGCGCTCGATGACCGGTACGCGACGATTGTTAAAGTGGGTGGGCAACGGGCTCCTCGTGGTGTTGCTCGTGTGGACGCTGGTGCCCTTCTACTGGATGGTCGTGACCTCGCTGAAGAAGGACAAGGAGATCTACGGCTTCGAGGCCACCCTGGTCCCGCGCCAGCCCACGCTGGCCAACTACGTGCGCCTGTTCGCCACGACGCCGTTCGTGAAGTACCTGCGCAACAGCACGATCATCGCGGTGGGCACCACCCTCTTCTCGCTGGTCTTCGGCTGCCTCGGCGCCTATGCGCTGGCCCGGCTGCGCTTTCCCGGCCGCGGGCTGATCGCCCGCGGGCTCGTCGTCACCTATCTCGTGCCGCCGTCGCTGCTGTTCATTCCGCTGTTCGCGGTGATGTCCACGCTGTCGCTGATCGACACGCACCAGGGGCTCATCCTGGCCTACCTCGGCTTCAGCGTGCCCTTCGCCACCTGGCTGCTCATGGGCTACTTCCGCTCGGTGCCGATCGAGCTGGAGGAGGCGGCGCTGGTGGACGGCTGCACGCGCTTCGGCAGCCTGGTCCGGGTGATCCTGCCCATGTCGCTGCCGGCCCTGGCGGTGGTGGCCTTCTTCGCGTTCACGCAGTCGTGGAACGAGTTCCTGTACGCCAACGTGTTCGTGAACAGCGTGGAGGTCCGGACGATCACCACCGGTCTCACGCTCTTCGTCGTCGAGGACGTGTTCTTCTGGGGGCCGATGATGGGGGCGTCGTTCCTGAGCGCGCTCCCGCCTCTCATCCTCTACCTGGTCTTTCAGCGCTGGGTCGTGAAGGGGCTCACGCTTGGCGGGGTGAAGGGCTGATGACGCTCGTGGACTCGGGCGACGCCGGAGCTCGCGCGGGGGGCCGCCAGTCTCGGGCGCGCCTGCGTGGCTCGCCTGTCGCCGTAAGTCGCTCAGGGCTCGGCTCGCTCGGGCCCCCCATCCCCCAGAGGGGGCTGGGGCGTGAACAAGTTGAATCGTTGGCGGCTCGCGAGCCGAGCCCTGAGCGACAACGGCGACGACGGCTCGCCACGGAGGCGCGCCCGAGACTGGCGGCCCCCCGCGCGAGCTCCGGCGTCGCCCGAGTCCACGAGAGCCACTAGCCCAACTGCGGACGCTGGGTCAGTCGTGCGGGAGTTGGGTGTAGTCGAAAGGAGATTGCGATGCGCGGAGTGAGGATGACGCGACGGCAGGTGCTCAAGACGGCGGGGGTCGCGACGGTGGCCGCGAGTGCGCCGTGGTGGGTGGTGGGAAAGGGTCAGGCGCAGCGGGGGAAGAAGCTGGTGTTCTGGCATGTGCCGAACTTCACGCCGCTGGCGGATGAGCTGCAGAAGCAGCAGGTGTATGAGTTCGCCAAGCAGGCGGGCCTGAAGGAGGGCGACGTCGAGTACGCGACGGTCGCCAACGAGCAGTTCGACGCCAAGCTGGCCGCGGCCATCGAGGCCGGCAACCCGCCCGACGTCACCCGGCTGTACGAGTCGAACGT
>JBGQLG010000184.1:0-10787 GCA_041499965.1 Methylomirabilia bacterium | reverse complement strand
GGTTGTCGAACAAGTCGAGCGTTGGCGGCGCGCGCAACCCCCCCGCAGAGATAGCGGCGAGCCAGCCGCCCACAATAGCTCCGCAGCGGGGGGTGCGCGGGGCCAAACATAAGCTGGAAAAAACACCACCCCCCCTTGGGGGGACTGGGGGGCCCGCGCGACCCCCGCTCCCGTCATTCCGGCGAGCCCTCGGCGCGACGGCCGACTCCTGACGGCGCCCGCCTCACCGGCCCCAGCCGCCCGGCCCCGACCGACGGCGAGCGGCGTGACGCCGAGCGGTAGAGCTACGGGGCGAGGAGCTCGCGGATGAACGTGTGGGCGGCGGGAGTGCTCCAGTCGCGACGGCCGACGGCGCGGCCCACGAGGCGGCCGCTGCGGTCGACGAGATAGATGGTGGGCGGGCCCCAGACGCCGTAGACACGGCCGGTGACGTCGCCGCTGACGTCGAGCAGGACGGGCGCCGTGTAGCCGCGCTCCTTCACCACCCGCCGCACGTGATCAGGCGACTCGCGGAAGTCGATGAGCAGCACCTGGAGCCCCTGGCCGCGGAACTCCCGATACAGCGCGTTGACGGAAGGCAACTCCTCCCGGCAATCCGGTCACCAGGTGGCCCAGTAGAAGAGCAGCACCACCTTGCCACGCAGGTCGGCCAGCTTCACCTCGCGGCCCTCGAGATCGGGGAGGGCGAAGTCCGGCGCCGGCTTCGGCGGCTCGTAGCGCTGGACGTCGACCGAGGCGAAGTCCGGGGCTGCTGCTGCCGCGATCGGCAGCAGCAGGGCCAGGACCAGGACGGCAGCGGACCGACGGCTCACGAGACGCCGGATTCCTTGAGCGCCTTGAGCACTTCCCCGGGGTCCAGCAGGTCGAGCGCGTTGGTCTGGATCTTCTGGTAGCGCACCACGCCGGTGCGGTCGATCACGAAGTAGGCACGCTTGGCGTACCGGAAGATCGGGCTCTGCTCGTTGGTCTCCAGCGCGCCCCACGCGGGCAGCATCGTGCGGCGGAAGTCGGAGAGCAAGAGGTGCTTGGTGCCCTGCTGCTTGACGAAGGCTTCGAGGGTGGCGGCGTGATCGGCACTGATGCCCACGACCTGGGCGCCGGCGGCTTCGAACTGCGGCAGGGCCGCGTCGAAGTCCCGGATCTCCTTGCTTCAGGTGCCGGTGAACGCCTGGATGAAGGTGTAGAGGACGACCGGCCCCTTGGCGGTCAGCTCGCTGAGCTTGACCGGCTTGTTCCCGGGCCCGGTCAGCGTGAAGTCGGGCGCCTGCTGCCCGACCTCGAGGGCGGGCGCGGCGGCCGCGAACAGGCCGGCGACGCCGGCGACGACCAGGGCGATGACCACGAGACGGGTGACGCGCATGCAAGCCTCCTCCGCACGAATGGGTTGGGGGGCGCTGCCATGGACCTGACCCCGGAGCAACGCGCGGGTCCGGCCCGCGGTTCCCCCAGTTTACGCCCGGCCCGTCATCTCCTTGCGCGCCAGCGCCGCTCCCGCCGCCAGCCCCCGCAGCTTCTGGTTGCACATGTAGCGGGGCGACCAGCCGAAGCCGCAATCCGGGTTCAGCGTGAGCTTGTCGGCCGGACACGCCTGGAGCACCCGGTGGATCCGCCGGGCCACGCTCTCCGCCGTCTCTTCCTGGAAGCCCTTGACGTCGACCACGCCGGCGCCCAGCTCGCGACCGGTCCCGTACTTCTGCCACAGATCGACCTCGCTCATCTCGCGGCTGGCGAACTCCAGCACGAACTGATCGGCGCGGGCGGCCAGCGCCCCGGGGAAGTAGGGCTCGTAGGTGCGGGGGAAGCGCGAGCGGCCGAAGCGGTTGCCGAAGCAGATGTGAAAGCCCAGGCGCGCCTTCACGCCGTCGGTGGCCAGGTTGAAGAGGCGCGCCATCTCCTCGCCCGAGACGTTGCCGCGCGCGGGCTCGTCGAGCTGGATCCAGTCCGCGCCCGCCGCGACCAGCGCCTTCAGCTCGGCATTGATGACCTCGGCGAATCGCTCGGCGACGTCGACCACACCCTTGTACTGCTGGCCGGGATGAATCCTGGACCCGAAGGTCAGCGGGCCCGCGCAGGTCGCCTTGGTGGCCTTCGTCGTGTGCGCCTTGAGATATTCGAACTCCTTCACGATGCCGAGGCCGCCGGGCGGGGTCTCGATCCGGCCCACGGCCTCGTAGCGCGTCTGCTGGTCGTAGCCCCACGGCCCGACCTTGCGGCGCACCGGCAGCGGCTGGATCCCCTTGATGATCGCGTAGTACGAATCGACGTAGCCGTCGAGCCGGCGCACCTCGCCGTCGGTGATCACGTCGATGCCGGCGCGCTCCATGTCACGGATGGCCGCGTCGGCCGCGTCGTCGAACATCTCGTCCAGGTCGCCGGCGCCCGCGTCGCCGGCCTCGTGGGCCCGCACCAGCGTGAACCACCAGCCGGGCTTGCCGTGAGAGCCGACGACCGAGGTCGGCAGAAGGGGCAGGCTGCTCATGTGGCTCGTCCTCCGATGACGCGCAGGACCCCGGCGTCGCGGCGCGCGTCGTCCAGCGTACCGGCGAAGAGCATCTCGCCGCGCTCGATGACGTACAGGCGGTGCGTCCAGGCCGGCACGTGATGAATGTTCGACTCCGCGATCACCAGACTGCGGCCGAGCCGCGTGATCGCGGCCAGCGACTCGGCGAGCGCGGGAATTATAGCCGGAGACAGCCCCTCGAACGGCTCGTCGAGCAAGAGCAGCTCCGGATCAAGGGCCAGGGCCCGGGCGATCGACAGCATCTTGCGCTCGCCCCCCGAGATCTGCGTCCCGCCCCGCGCCGCGTAGCCCTTCAGGCGCGGAAAGACCTCATAGGCCAGCGCCAGCCGCTCCGCCGCCGGCCGCCCGCCCGGCCGCGTCCACGTCGCGATCTCGATGTTCTCGGCGACGGTGAGGTCGGCAAAGATCCCACTGTCCTCCGGAGAAAATCCCACGCCGCGCGAGGCGATGGCGTGAGTCGGCAGCCCCGCGATCACCTCGCCCTTGAACGTGATCGTCCCGCCGACCGGTCGCCGATACCCCATGATCGTGCGCAACGTCGTCGTCTTCCCCGCGCCGTTGCGCCCCACGATGCACACGGTCTCGCCCGCGTCGACCTCGATCGACACGCCCCGAAGAATCTCGCTGGCCTCGATGGTCACGCGCAGACCCCTGACCTGGAGCAACAACTAGCGGTCCTCGTGAAGTCCGGTGCCGACGCGGGTCGGGCGCCGGGGTGTTCGGCCGTCGCGACCGAGGGCGAGCCTGCCTCCCACCCTCGCTGCTCGGCGGGGTGAGCGCGCCGCCAACGGTCTACTGGACAACAACCCAACCCCCTCTGGGGGATGGGGGGCCCGCGCGAACCCCGCGCGCGTCATCAGGCGAGCCATCGGCGCGACGGCCGAACACCCGGCGCCCGACCCGCGTCGGCACCGGACTTCACGAGCGGTCCGCCAGGTAGCTGCGCCCGATGACGGTGTCGATCAGCCGCTCGTCGGCGCGAATGACGTCGGGAGTGGCGTCGGCGAGGACGCGCCCCTGGTGGAGCGCGACGATGCGGTGGGAGTAGCCGAAGACGATGTCCATGTCGTGCTCGACCTGGATGATCGCCTGTACGCCCATGCGCGCCGCGGCCTGCACCAGCGTGTCCATGATCGCGTGCTTGTCGCTCGTGCTCACCCCGCTGGTCGGCTCGTCCATCAGGATCACCTCGGGGCGCAGCGCGAACGCGCTGGCCACGTCGAGCCGCTTCTTGTCGCCCTGGGCCAGCGTGCGGGCCGGCCGCGCCAGCGCGTCGGCCAGGCCGAAGAGCCTGGCGATCTCGCCGACCTCGTCCCAGGTGGGCCGGTCGGCGGCGAGCGAGGCGAAGGGCCGGGCGCCGCGACGGCGGCGCGAGAGGATCGGCACCGCCAGCGTCTCCCGCACCGTGAGGGCGGGGAATACGTTGACGAGCTGGAAGGAGCGGGCCAGGCCGAGCCGGGCCAGCCGCACCGGGCCGACGCCGGCGACGTCGGCGCCCTTGAATCGCACGGAGCCGCTGGTCGGCGCCAGCAGCCCGGTCAGCACATTCACCAGCGTGGTCTTGCCGGCGCCGTTGGGGCCGATGATCGAGACGAACTGGCCGGCCTCGATGGCGAGGCTGACGCCGTCGAGCGCGCAGAAGGTGCCGTAGAGCTTCCGCACCTGGCGCGCCTCCAGCAGGCTCACGCCGGGCCGCCGGCGCGCGGGGCCAGCAGGCCCAGCAGTCCGCGGGGCGCCCAGATCACGACCAGCGCGAGGATGGCGCCGAAGACGAAGCGCCAGTAGGTGGTCAGCGACATGACCTGGTCCTGGAGCAGGATGAAGACGAGGGCGCCCACCAGCGGGCCCAGGAAATGATCGAAGCCGCCGAGCAGCAGCATGAAGACGAGGTTGCCGGAGTGCGTCCAGTAGGCGAGCAGCGGATCGGCCAGCCCGGTCGGCACCGCCAGCAGGGCGCCGCCCACCGCGCCAAACACGCCGGCGATCACGAACGCGTAGAAGCGATAGCGGCGGACGCTGACGCCGAGGGAGGCCGCCTTGTCGGGATTCTCGCGAATCGCGCGCAGGCTGAGGCCGAGCGGCGAGCGGACGATGCGCCACATCAGCAGCGTGGCGAGGGCCAGCAGCGCCAGCGCGTAGTAGTAGAACGGGCCGATGAGGAACTCCACCTTGCCGAGGTCGGCGAAGGCCCGGCCGAGCAGGAGGGGGCGGAGGACGCGGATGCCCTCGTCGCCGCCGGTGAGCGCGTAGAACTTGTAGAGGAACGAGTAGAACAGCATGCCGAAGGCCAGCGTCAGCATGCCGAAGTAGATCTTCACGTAGCGCACGCACAGGAGACCCAGCGGCACGGCCACCAGCGCGGCCGCCCCCGCGGCCGCGGCCAGGATGGCCTCGAGGTGCAGCACGCCGAGGCCGGTGGTGAGCGCGGCGGCGGTGTAGGCGCCGAGCGCGACGAACAGGGCGTGGCCGAACGACAGCAGGCCGGTGGTGCCGAACAGGAGGTTGAGACCGAGCAGCGCGATGCCGTAGGCGAAGGCCGGCAGCAGCAGCGTGAGCTGATAGGGCGGCACCGCCCACGGCGCCGCCAGCAATCCCAGCGCGACCACGCCGATGGCGACCCGGCCGATCACGCCGCCGCCCGCGCGAACAGCCCGGCCGGCCGCAGCACCAGCACCCCGATCACGACGACGTACACCGCCAGCATCTCGACCTCGGGCCACACCGCGATGGCGCCGGCCTTGAGCAGGCCGACGACGAGGGCGCCCACGAACGCGCCCCGCATGCTGCCGAGCCCGCCGATGACGACGACCGCGAAGGCCTCCACGATCAGCTCGATGCCCATCTCGTTCATGGCCGCGGTGGCGGGAATCACGAGCGCGCCGCCGACGGTGCCGAGCACCACGCCCAGCGTGAAGACGCGCGCGGACACCCGGTTCATGTCCACCCCGAGCGCCTCGCTCATCTCGCGGTTCTCGGCGGTGGCCCGCACGATCCGGCCGAAGCGCGTGCGCGTGAGCAGCCAGCCCATGCCGAGCGCGATCAGTCCGCCCGCCGCGATCACGACCAGGTTGTAGACCGGCACCGTCGATCCACCGAGCCGGAGCTGGCCGTAGACGAGGTACACGCTGCCCAGCTGGTGGGGTGCGGTGCCCCACACGAAGCGGATGACGTCCTCGAACATCAGGACCAGCGCGAAGGTGAGCAGGAGCTGGAAGCTCTCGTCGCGGTCGCGGATGGTCCGCAGGAGGCGCTCGACGAGCGGGCCGAGTGGGGCCAGGGCCAGGCCGGCGGCGATCAGCACGAGCACGAAGAGCGGCGGCGGCAGCCCGGCCCCCAGCGCCCACGTGACCGCCGACACGCCCAGGTAGGCGCCGAGCGCGTAGAAGGAGCCGCAGGCGAGGTTGAGGATCTTCTGGACGCCGAAGACCAGCTGCAGCCCCGCCGCGACCAGGAACAGCACGGCCGCGTGGAAGACGCCGCCGAGGACGATGCTGAGGCTCTGCGGGATCAGCGTCGCCGGCTCACACCTTCCACGAGTTGATCCAGTCGTAGAGGCCCACGCCGGCCGGCTTCTGGATCTGCTTGGTGCCCATCGCCTCGACGGGGTCGATGGTCACGAAGTCGTGCTTGTTCTGGTGCGTCGTGTAGCCCTGGAAGAACGTGGCCTCCATGATGTGGTCCTCGCGGAAGCGGCGCGGACCCGACAGCGACTCGACCTCGACGCCCTCCAAACCCTGGATGACCTGGTCGGTGGTCGGCCACTTGCCGCCGGCCGCCTTGGCGGCGCGCTCGACGGCCGCCTTGTAGGCCGCGATGGTGAAGTAGCCGTGGTCGGACTCGTAGCTTGGCCACTCCTTGAACTTCTCCTGATGCCAGCGCACGAACTCCTTCATGAGCGGGCTGGCCTTGGGATGCTCGAAGTAGAGACAGTTGTAGCCGAGCAGCGCACCCGGGGGCGTGAAGGCCTTCTTCATCGACTCGTGCACGCCGCCGCCTGTCGTGAGCACGAGCTTCGTCGACGCGGTGAGGCCGGCCGCGTGGGCCTGCTTCATGAAGATCGGCGTGTCGCCCGCCCAGAAGCACGAGAAGATGAGGTCGGGCTTGGCCTGCTGCAGCGCCGCCACGTGGGACGTGAAATCGGTGGCGCCCAGCTTCGGCCACAGCTCGCTGACGACCTGCACGTCGATCCCGTACTTCTTCATGATGGCCAGGAACGCCGCCCAGTTGTCGCGCCCGTACGAATAGTCCGGGTTGATCCCGGCCACCGTGCGGAACGTGCCCTTCCAGTTCCTGGCGGTGAGGATCGAGGCCATCACGGCCTCGCATTCGTTGTCGGTCGAGCGGAAGCTGTACTTGGGCTTCGGGATCGTCTCCTCGACGCCCTTCTGCGTGGTGGCGTCCCAGGCCAGCCAGATCGCCTTCATCTCCTCGGCCACCGGCCCCAGCGCCAGTCCCACCCCGGTGGAGATGGCGCCCGACACGGCGTCGACCTTGTCGGACAGCACGAGCTTGCGGAAGCGCTCGACGGTGTCCTTGGGGCTCGACTCCTCCTCCACGACCAGCTCGACCTTGCGGCCGAGGATGCCGCCGGCGGCGTTGATGCGGTCAGCCGCCCAGGTGACGCCGCGCAGCCCCGACTCGCCGACGGGCGCCAGCACCCCGGCCTTGGCCGCCAGCACGCCGATCTTGACCGGTCCGGCCTGGGCGAAGGCGGGCGCGGCGTCGAGACGCAGGGTGGCGGTCGCGGCGGCGGCGCCGGTGAGCGTGAGGAACTGTCGCCGCGTCGTCTTCATCGACAACCTCCTGGCCGGTATGGGAAATGCTGCCGCTTGCAGGAACGCCCCAGTCGGCCGATGGCGCCGGAGCAGGAGGTATTCTATCCCGCGGGCCGCCCGGCCGGGGGTGCTAGAATTCTCGGACAGTTACGCCGCACCTCTGAGAGGGACCCGTGTACGTACGATTCTGGGGAACCCGGGGCTCGATCGCGTCGCCCGGTGAGGGCACGGCCCGCTACGGCGGAAACACCTCGTGCGTGGAGGTGCGAGCCGGGGACGGTACGGTCATCGTGCTGGACTGCGGCACCGGGGCCCGCGAGCTGGGCCTGCACCTGGTGCGGACGCTGCCCTCGCCCATGCGGCTGCACCTGTTCATCGGCCACACCCACTGGGATCACATCCAGGGCTTTCCGTTCTTCGTCCCCGCGTTCCTGCCCGGCTCCGAGCTGAACGTCTACGCGCCGCTCGGCTTCCAGCAGAGCCTCGAGGAGGCGATGGCCGGGCAGATGGAGTACTCGTACTTTCCCGTGAAGCTGCGCGACCTGCGCTCGCGCATCCACTTCACCGAGCTGGAGGAGGGCTTCTTCCGCGTCGGGGACGTGCTGGTGGAGACGCAGTACCTGAACCACACCGCGCCGACCATCGCCTACCGCATGTCCAGCGGCGGCGCCACCGTCGCCTACGTCACCGATCACGAGCCGTTCTGGAAGTCGGAGGACGGCGTCCTGCACCACCCGGGCGACCAGCGCCACATCTCGTTCATGCGCGGCGCCGACCTCGTCGTGCACGACGCGCAGTACACGCACGAGGAGTACGCCAACCGGCTCGGCTGGGGCCACTCGACCATCGAGTACGCCACCGACGTGGCGCTGGCCGCCGGCGTCAAGCGCCTGGCCCTGTTCCACCACGATCCCGGCCACGACGACCTCGAGATGGACCGGCTCGAGGCCGACGCCCGGCGGCGGGTGAAGGAGTGCGGCGGCGTGCTCGACGTCTTCGCCGCCCGCGAGGGGCTCGAGCTGCAGGTGAGCGGCAGCAACCGCACGGTGCCCGTCGCCGAGATCTCCGCGCTGCGCCGCCGGCTCATCGCCGGCGCCCGCGTGCTGGTGGTGACCCCCGACGAGGTCCTGGTGGCGAGCATCGAGGAGGCGCTGGCCGAGGACGGCATGGTGGCGCTCCCGGTGCCCGACATGCACGCCGCCCTCACGCGCGGCACCGAGCACCTGCCCGACCTCGCCATCATCGACACCGGGCTGCCGGTCGGCGACGGCGCCGACCTGATCCCCGCGTTCCGCGCCCGCATGGGCCGCGCGAACTTCCCGGTGATCCTGCTGGCCGAGCGGCCCGAGGTCACCGCCCTGCATCGCCCCGAGATCGGCGCCACCGACTACCTGGCCAAGCCCTACAGCCCGCCGATGCTCCGCGCCCGCGTGCGGGCGTGGCTGGCCCGCACGCTCGTGGCCTACACCGAGACGGCGCCGCCCAGCGCCGTCGAGGCACCGGTCGTACTGGAGGACGCGCGCGACGACCGTGGCGCCACCCGGACGCTGCTGGCCAGCATGCTCGCCTCCGTCCCGCTCTTTCGACCGCTCACCCCGGCCCAGCTCAACGCCCTGGTGGCCCAGGCCACCGAGCAGGTCTATCCAGCCGGCCACGTCATCACGCGCCAGGGCGAGCCGCCCCAGTTCCTGTGGGTGCTGCTGTCGGGCCGCGTGCGCGTCGTCGAGGCCACCACCGACGGCCAGGCCGAGATGCTGCTGGGTGAGATCGGCAAGTCGGAGGTGTTCGGCGAGCTCGGCATCCTGCGCGACCAGCCGCGGTCGGCGACGGTGATCGCGGTGGAGCGGACGCACTGCCTGGTGCTGCGCCACGCGGAGTTCGTGGCCGCGCTCAACGAGTCGGTGCCGCTGGCCAACGGGCTGCTGCGCGTGGTCGCCTCGCGGCTGTACGACGCCGACCGCAAGCTGGCCCGCTACGCGCCCGACCCGCTCACCGGCCTCAACAGCCGCCGCGCGCTCCACGAGCAGTACCGGCGCATCGCCGCCGGTGCTCGCCGGCGCAAGAGCGGGCTGCTCCTGCTGGCCCTCGACGTGCTGCACCTCAAGGCGATCAACGACGGCTTCGGCTACACGCTCGGCGACGAGGTGCTGCGCACGGTGGCCGACGCGCTGACCGAGGCCACGCGGACCACCGACATCGTCGCCCGCTACGGCGGCGACGAGTTCGCGGTGCTGCTGCTGGACGCCATGCCCAAGGACATCGACATCATCCTGGCCCGCGTGCGCGACAAGCTCGGCGCGCTGGCCACGCAGCGCCGCCTGCCGGTCACGGTGGAGTGCACGCCGGGCATCGCGTGGAGTCACAATCCGCCGGAGACGGTCGAGGAATTTTTGCGCGAGGCGGATCGAGATATGCACGAGCGCAAGGCTCGTGAGCGGGAGCGCCGCTAGCCTCTCGTCGCTTCTCCCTGCGCCGCGCGTCCGCTGTGAAACGGGTCGGGCCAGGTGGTGGGGTGGGGTTTGCGCGACCACGGGGCCGGGGTCGTCTCGACGCCGCCTTGACTGGACTCCATCCGGCTGGGGGGCGCGCGGTCCGGCGCGGCGGGAAACGGGTCTCGTCAAACCCCACCCCACCACCTGGCCCGACCCTCTCGCCGGGGACACGGGACAGGAACAGCAGATCTTGCGGGCTCGCGGCGCTTCGGTGTTGTTCTCCCGTCGCGTGAGTCCTTCCGTCGCGCGAGCTTCTGTCGAGCGGCTCGGCTTTTGCGGGGGCTCGATCTTGGGCTGGCGATGCCTGCGATGACGCAGCGGCGGTTGGTGGAGGCTCTTGCAGGCGGCGGGAAGCCCCGCAGCCTGCTACGGGCGGCGGCGGGCGGAGAAGGCCTGGATGCGGGCTTGGGCGGCGGGGCTGGTGCGGAGGGCGGCGCCGTAGGCTTCGGGTTCGGTGGCGCGCTGGCCGCTGCGGATGGCGGCGACGATGTTCTTTGTCGCGGCCAGACCTTCTCTCGGCGACGCGGCGATCTCCGAGGCCCACTTGACGGCGCTGGCGTCCAGCGTGGGCGGCGCCACGACGCGATTCACCAGGCCCATGCGCAGCGCCTCGCTGGCGTGGACGACGCGGCCGGAGAGCAGGAGGTCGCGGCCGTGGGCGCCGCCGGCGATGTCGAGGAAGCGGGCGATGCCGTAGCCGGGGTTGAAGCCGAGCGTCACCTCGGGCAGGCCGAGGCGGGCGCGGTCGGAGGCGATGCGCACGTCCTGGGCGACCGCCAGCATGAGGCCGCCGCCGAGGGCGTGGCCGTCGATCGCGGCCAGCGTCACCTGGGGCAGCCTCGAGAAGCGATCCATCAGCACGGCGTGGCGGGTGGCGAGCGCCTGGGCCTCGTCACCACCGATCGTCCCCATCTCCTTGATGTCGTTGCCGGCGCAGAACGCGCGGCCCTGGCCGCACACGAGCAGCACGCGAACGTCGTCCATGGCCGCCACGCGCGC
>JBGQLG010000183.1:0-10860 GCA_041499965.1 Methylomirabilia bacterium | reverse complement strand
TGGCGGAGTTCCAGGAGATCCTGGACTTTCCGCCGGCGCCGAAGCTCGACGTCTTCGGCAAACTCGATCCGAAGAAGGCCACCCCGGCGGAGCTCCGTGGGCAGACGCTGTTCTTCGGCAAGGCGCAGTGCGCCTCCTGCCCGCTCCGGGGCGTCAAGGACACGCCGCCCTACCTGCACGACGGGCGCCTGCTGACCCTCGACGACACGGTGGAATTCTTCAACCTGACCCTGGGCACCCAGCTGACGGCGAACGAGAAACAGGATCTGGTCGCCTTCCTGCGGGCACTGTGATGTCGACGGCGTGCGCGACCATGTCGTGCGCCATCGCCGACCTGGTTGGCCGGGGATTCACGGCGGATCTCCGCGTGGTCGCCGGTGGCCTGCGCGCCGCCACCGGGGAGACGCTGCGGCCGCGTGACCTCGTGATCCGCGAGGTCCATCGCTTCGAAGGCGTCTCCGATCCCGACGACATGGAGATCCTCTACGCGATCGAGAGCGCGAGCGGCGTGCGAGGGACGCTGGCCGACGCCTTCGGCGTCGTCCCGATCCGCCCCGTGACCGCGCTGTAACCTCCCGATCCGCTTCGTCGTCCCAAGGACGAGGGAGGAAGCGGATGCCATGACGATCATCGAGACGATGGAGCCCCGACGCCTCGGCAAGGCGGCGGTCCTCGCGGCCGCCGGCGGTCGCCCGCGAGATGAGCGACGCATCGTTGAACTGGGAGGCACGGGGACCATGGTGGCGGTGACGCGACGCTCGGTTTCCGCCGCCCCCGGCTCCCGGCTGGTGTCTACGCGGACATCCTCCGGCTGAGCTCCACGTCGTCCCGGCTGCCGTGCCCGCGCGCCCCGACCCGCTCGAGCCGCGACTGGCACGTCACGCACGTCGTCGCATCGGGAACGGCGAGGAGTCGCCGGGGAGGGATCGCCGCCGCGCACTCCGAGCAGAGGCCGTACTCACCGTCCGACATCCGCGTCAGTGCGGCGCGCAGGCGCCTGGCCCGCTCCATCAGCCGGGACGCGCTGAGGTGTGCCAGCTCCTGATGCTCGATGCCCTGCGCGACATCGAGAAAGTCTCCGCCCACGACGCCGGCCTGCGGCACTCCGGCCTCCGAACACAGCGACAGCACCCTGGTTGCAGGAGCATCGCCGGGAAGGATGAAACCTCCAGGCCGGCCGGCAGCATCCAAAGGTCCGGGGTAGCCCCCGCGGGGCTTCAGGCGGATGATGGATAGACCCGTTCGACGGAGCGAGTGGAGGGGAAGGAGAGCGACGATGGTCAGAATGGGCTTGGCACTGGTGGCGGCAGTCTTCTTCATGGTCGTGAGTGGGGCCTCTATGCTCGCGCTGGCTCCGGGCCCGATGCCGACGGACATGCAGCGACGGGAGTGTGAGCGGAACGGCGGCTACTGGAGCACGGCGGCCGGCTTCTGTAGGATCGGCGCGTAGGCGACGGCCGGCGGATTCGTGCCCCAATGATCGTCGACGGGAGCATCGCCTGCCTCGATCGGGGGCCTCGGCGTCCCCGAGGAGGCACGATGCGGCTCTTCACTCTCCGGCTGGACCCCTCGCGACTGGCGCTCGTCGCGATCGCCGCCCAACATCGCGGCGACGCCGGACGGCCGGCAGGTCTGGCTCACGCTGAAGGACGTCGGCCACCACCCTTCGCGGTGTTGAAGACCCTCGACACCGGGCCGATCACGAACCACGTCAACTTCGCCCGCACAACGTCAAGGGCACGTTTGCCTACGTGACCGTCGGCGGCCTCAACGAGGTGCGGGTGTACCGGACCGACGACTTCTCCGCGGTCGCGACCATTCCCGTGGGCAAACTGCCGCACGGGGTGTGGCCGTCGGGGTGATCGCGGCCGTGGCGATCGGCCAGGCGCCGCAGGCCCTCGCCTACGTCCCCGGCGCCGTGCCCGAGGGCGACGGCCGGCAAGGTCTGCAGCCGCTCGGCGTCTCGGGACAGGCGACGCGCCTGGCGCTCGTGCCCCGGGGCGGCGGCATCGCGGGAGCGAAGGCGCCCACGAGCGTGACGCTCTTCGGTCAGGGGCTGCTGCAAAGTGCTGCAGGCCTCGGCGACGGGCCTCAGCGACGCTATCTGGTGATCGCCCCGGGTACCACGACCTCGCTGGGCGCTCCCGTGCAGATCCAGACGGATTGAAAATCTCCTCCGGGAGTGGGAGGCGTGCTCCCCTGCAATCAGGGGAACATGATGCCGGCCTCGTCGACGCGATCGTAGGAGAAGACGCTCACCTTGTAGTGGGCGGCCGGCGTGACCGGGACCTCGAAGTAGAGCCGACTGCCGCCGCCGAGCTCGCCGAGAGCCCAGCTGACTCGCTGGTCGACGGTGCGGCCGGTGTCGTCCAGGCTGTCCACCAGGACCCGAAGGTTGCCGACGCGGTAGGGCGATTGGTTGTTCACGTAGCCCTCGACCTCCAGCCGACCGTGACGCTGGACGGTGTCCCACGTCACCGAGAAGTGCTGCTCCCACCCACGCATGAGCGGCTGCAGCTCACGCGCCGGCGCGACACCGGGGGTGGCGAGGAGCAGAGCGCGGCCGAGTCCCAGCTGGCGAAACGGACGAGTCGAACGCATGGTCGCAAGTGACCTCCACCGTTCCGATGCCGCGTCCCCGGCCCTCGTTGCAAGGCCGGCCAGCGCCGCAACCGGGCGTCCGGGCGTCGCGTCGTAAGAGGTGAAGCGAGGGCGGCGGAGGCCCCCGGGCTCCGGCGTTCTCCGGAACCCGGGGGTCTGCGACAGGCTTCTAGAAGTCTGCTTCGGCGTCGTGCCCCATGGAGGGGGTGGCCTTTTCGCCTTCCGGAAGGTCCGTGATGAGCACCTCGGTCGTCAGGAGCAACGACGCGATCGAGGCCGCGTTCTGCAGCGCGACACGCTCGACCTTGGTGGGGTCGATGATGCCGGCCTGGATCATGTCGACGTACTCGTTGGTCTCGGCGTCGAAGCCCCGCGTGATCGGGACCAGGCCCTTGACCTTCTCGACGATCACCGAGCCCTCGAGCCCGGCGTTGTCCACGATCTGCCGGATCGGCTCCTCGAGCGCCCGCCGGACGATGCTGACGCCGGTCCCCTCGTCGCCCGACAGCTTGAGACCATCGAGCGCCTCGGCGGCCCGCAGTAGCGCCACCCCGCCGCCCGGCACGATCCCTTCCTCCACGGCCGCCCGCGTCGCGTTGAGCGCATCCTCGACGCGTGCCTTCTTCTCCTTCATCGCGGTCTCGGTGGCCGCGCCGACCTTGATGATGGCGACGCCGCCCGCGAGCTTCGCGAGCCGCTCCTGGAGCTTCTCCCGGTCGTAGTCCGAGGTCGTCTCCTCGATCTGGGTCCGGAGCTGCTTGATGCGGCCCTGGATCTCCTTGCTCTTGCCGGCGCCGTCGATGATCGTGGTGTTGTCCTTGTCCACGACCACCTTCTTGGCCTTGCCGAGGTCGTCGAGCTTGAGGTTCTCGAGCTTCATCCCGAGGTCTTCGGTGATCGCCCGGCCGCCGGTGAGCGTCGCGACGTCCTCGAGCATGGCCTTGCGGCGATCGCCGAAGCCCGGCGCCTTGACGGCGCAGCACGCGAGCGTCCCGCGCAGCTTGTTGACCACGAGGGTGGCCAGGGCCTCACCCTCCAGGTCCTCGGCGATGATGAGCAACGGCTTGCCGACCCGAGCGACCTGCTCGAGCAGCGGCAGCATGTCCTTCATCACGCTGAGCTTCTTCTCGTGGATGAGGACGAGGGCGTCCTCCAGGACCACTTCCATCCGCTCCGCGTTCGTCACGAAGTAGGGGGAGAGGTAGCCCCGGTCGAACTGCATGCCCTCGACCACCTCGAGGGTGGTCTCCATCGCCTTGGCCTCTTCGACCGTGATGACGCCGTCCTTGCCGACCTTCTCCATGGCCTCGGCGATCAGGGTGCCGATGGTCGGGTCGTTGTTGGCGGCGATCGTGGCGACCTGGGCGATTTCCTTCTTGCCCTTGGTGGCCTTGGACATGTGCTTCAGCTCCTCGACCACCGTCTCCACCGCCTGCTCGATGCCCCGCTTCAGACCCATGGGGTTCGCGCCGGCGGTCACGTTCTTGAGACCCTCGCGGAAGATCGCCTGGGTGAGGATGGTCGCGGTGGTCGTCCCATCGCCGGCCACGTCCGAGGTCTTGGCGGCGACTTCCTTGACCATCTGGACCCCGAGGTTCCTGGCGGGATCCTTCAGCGAGATTTCCTTGGCCACGGTCACGCCATCCTTGGTGATGGTGGGGCTGCCGTAGCTCTTGGCGATGACGACGTTCCGCCCCTTCGGTCCGAGCGTCACCTTGACGGCCCGGGACACGATGTTGACTCCGCGCAGCAGGGTCGCACGGGCTTCCTCGTCGAACAGCAGGTGCTTAGGCATGGTGACCGACCTCCGGAGCGCCGAGAATGCCGAGGACGTCGTCTTCCTTCATGACGAGGTACTCCTCGCCGTCGAGCGTGATTTCGCTGCCCGAGTACTTGCCGAAGAGGATCCGATCGCCGGCCTTGACGTCGAGGGGCACGGTCGTGCCGGCGTCGGTCACGGTGCCGGTGCCGACGGCAATCACCCGGCCCTCGTGCGGCTTTTCCTGGGCGCTGTCGGGGATGAAGAGGCTGCCGTGCATCGCGTTGGCCTCCTCGACGCGCTTGACCAGCACGCGGTCATGGAGCGGGCGGAGCGTGATCTTCGTTGCGTGAGACAGCGTCGTTGCGTGAGCCATAGTGCGGGTGCCTCCCTTGTGGGCCGGTGTGGCGAGCGTCGATCTCAACGTCCGCGCCGTCGTCGCCGTTTGGCCGCGGTTCGTCCGGGTGAGGCCGGGGTGCCTTGGCCGGGCTTGCCAACGC
Organism: Methylomirabilia bacterium; assembly: GCA_041499965.1. Taxonomy (GTDB): domain Bacteria; phylum Methylomirabilota; class Methylomirabilia; order Rokubacteriales; family CSP1-6; genus AR5. Next base: position 6,000 of record JBGQLG010000183.1, on the reverse strand, counting down.
CGCGGTTGCACTCGTTGCAGAACATGCTGGCGCCGCCCTTCAGCTCGCGCCGGCACGTGGCACAGCGGGGGATGTTGTCGGCCATCGTGGATACCTTCCTGGAGCGCTCCGAGTTCGGCGGCGCCTCGCGACTGCTTGAAGACTTATATAAGATATGTTAGTTATATCTAGAATACAAGTAGGCGGTAACACCGGCGGCCGTGAGCAGGGGGCCGACCAGCCAGGAGGCGAGATGTTCGCCAACAACACGAGAGTCCTCCTCGTTCTCTCCACGGACATTCTGGACCGGGCCCGCGTCATGGCCGGCAAGGCGACGGCCAGTCTCAAGCTGCCGGTGAGCCTGCAGATCGTCCTTCGCGCGCTGATCCGGGAAGGGTTGAAGCGGAGTGACGATCCGGTGCTCCTGGCCAACATCGACAGTCAGGCCAAGGCGGTCCGCCACATCCGGACGGCGGCCCGTCAACGGAAGCCGAGCGTGATGGAGCCACGGCCCTCGATCCCGGGGCGCATCGCGCGGGCGACGACGAGAGGCTGACACGCGGGGCCGGGGATTCGAACACGGAGAGGCGGGCACACGTCATGCTGGAACAGATCGCGCAGATCGGGCCGATGCTGGGTCTCGCCGGGCTCATGGTCGGGTGGACGGCCGAGACGGTGTCACGCTCGGGAGGCTACGGGCTCATTCCCGACATGGTCGTCGGTCTCGTCGGCAGTGTGCTCGTGGGCGGGCTCGTGTGGATCGCCGTCTCCCACGGCGCCGGCATGCTGGGGATGTTCGCGATCGGGTGCGCCGGCGGGGGCCTCGCGGTGATCCTTCAGCGCGGCCTCTGGCGCTCCGCCCGACTCGGCACGTGAACCCCATGGCCAGGTGCCAGGCGTGTGGAGCCGAGCTGGAAGATGCCACGCAGCGGTGGTGCGGTGGCGACCGGTGCCTCGAGGTGTTCATGGGGCGGCCGAGCGCTGCCCGGACCTCGCTCGTGTGGCCCGGACCCGTCATGCGCGACCCGGCGGACGACGGGCTCGTCCGGCGCGGTCAGCGATGAAGTGGCTGATGGAGTTCTACAACGAGAGACGAGGGATCCTGGCGAGCTGCCGCGTCGAGGCTCCACTTCCCCCGGCGGCCGTGGTGCTCGGTCGACAAGCGGTGCTTGCGAAGCATCCCGCAACGCCGCGCCGGGGCGGGCGGGGTCTGTTCGAGCGCGCCCAGCGGGTCGAAGGTCAGGATGCGAGCGGGTGGATCCTGCACCGGATCGTGAAGGACAGCGTGCAGGACGCGGCGGTGAAGGGGCTCACGTGCTGAGGCCAGAGGCGAGGCCGATCACCGTCGAATCACGAGTGGACGAGACGATCGCCCGCTATCCGAGCACCGGGCCGATCTTCCTGCAGGGGCGACCGCTCCCCGTCGCCGCCCCCGCGGCCTACCCCGGTCTGACGCTGGGGGAATACACACGGGGCGACGGTGTGGCCCTGGCCCGGCTCCTCGAATTGCTCAACGCAGCGGCCGAGGGCGACCAGTTCGCCCGCCACACCGCGAGCCGCCCACCACCGCCGGGCGCCGCGGCCGGCTGGCGGGCGCGGACGACGCCGCCCGTCGGCTCGATCGGCTACACCGCCACCTATCGCGAGCCCTTCGCGGAGGTCGTCGAAGTGTCCATGGTGTCGGTGCTGGAGGCGCGCGGGCCGGACTAGACCTCGACCGTCCGCTCGCGCGGCGAACGGGTCGACCTCATTTGCGTAGATCCTTCACGGTGTCGTCGACGCTCTTGCCCGCCTTCTCCAGCGGCCCCTTGCCGATCAGCTTGTCCTGATCCGTCGCGCGGTCCAGCTTCTCCCCCGTCTGCTGCATCGGGCCCTTGTCGCAGGCGGCCCAGCCGAGCGTGACGAGGAATCCGAGCGCGGCCAGTGCCAGCACGTGTCGCTTCATCATCGGTGACCTCCACGTGAATCGCCTCCGCGCCACTCGAGGCGCGAAGGCGATTCGCGTACAACCTGTTCCCTACTTCTGGAGCATGAGCTCGGCAGAGAGAACTTCCACCCGCCGGTTGAGTGCGAGGCAATCGGCGGTGGTCTCGGCGCACACCGGCCGGCGAATTCCGACGGAGCCGTCGGAGATCCTGGACGGGGCCACACCCGCCGCCACGAGCGCCGCCCGTACCGCCTGGACGCGGCGGGCGCTGAGCGACGGATCGAAGTCGTTGGCCTTGGCATCGTCGCCGTGGCCGTCGAGCGCGATCGACGATGTCGGGTTGTCCTTCATCCAGGCCGCCAGCTTGGCGATCTTGTCCGCGCACTTGGGCTGGATCTCAGCCCGCATGTACTCGAACTGGATGTTCTCCATCGAGCTCCACCGTGCGGGGGAGGTCGGCAACCCACCACGCAGTCCTGCCGGTCCCTGCAGTCCACCGGGTCCGGATGGTCCCGGTGCGCCGGCCGGTCCCGGCGAGCCACCCGGGCCCGCCGGGCCAGAAGGTCCCGCCGGCCCGGAAGGGCCCGCGGGTCCCGCCGGCCCCGGCAAGAGATACGAGGCTCGAGGGTAGCAGGGAATATCGGTGGAGATTCCCCGGAAGGGTAGCCCCACCTTGTCGATGTGTCCGCCCTGGTACGAGTAGAGGGGCGGACCGTCGTAGCCCACATTCGCGCAGCCGGCCGCGGCGAGGGTCAGCGCCGTGGCCAGGAGTCCTCTCGTGACGTGTCTCATGTGCGTCTCCTTCACCTTGGGAATGGATGGCTCGGCTTACTGCTTGGCGCTGATCAGGACCTCGACTCGCCGGTCGCTCTGCCAGCACTCCTGCGTGGGGACGTCGCACTTGAGGCGCATCTCGCCGAAGGCTCCGGTCGTGATCTTGTCGCCGGCCACTCCGGCGCCCACCAGCGCATCGCGAATGGCGTTGACACGACGCTCGCTCAGCGCCTGGTTGTAGCGGTCAGTGCCGCGCGGATCCGCGTAGCCGTCGATGCCGACGATCACGGACGGATTCTGCTGCAGGTACTGCGCGATGTCGGAGACCTTGGTCGTCTCGTTCGTCCGGAGATCCGACTTGTCGAAATCGAACAGGATGTCCTTGAACTTGGTCCAGCGCGTCACGGTCACCGCACCAGCCTGACCCTGTGCGCCCATCGATCCGGCCGGGCCCTGCAGGCCCGCGGAGCCCATGGAGCCAGTCGGGCCCTGAGGACCGGTGATGCCGACGGGACCGGCCGGGCCGGCGGGACCGGCCACACCGGCGGGACCGGCGGGACCAGAGATGTTCCAGCCGGTCGGCCCATTGGGTCGGGCCGTACATGCCACGGTGAACAACGTGAGCGCTGACAGCAGGAGTGCACGCCTCATGATTTTGCCTCCGGGTTTGTTGGTGAGCTGCCATCCAACCACGCTGTGAACCTACGGCACCTCGCCCGGCCGGTCGATTGGACCTTGGTCCAGCGCCCGGGTGATCGCATGGAACAGCGCGTGCTCGTCGAATGGCTTGCGCAGCAGCTGCGCGACGCCGGAGCGCCTGAAGCGCTCGCGCGTCGTCGCGTCGTCGAGGGCGGTGATGAAGATGATCGGGAGTGACGGGTGGTCCGTCGCCAGTCGCGCCTGGAGGTCGAAGCCCGACATGCCTTCCATCGAGATGTCGAGGACCAGGCACGCGGCGAGGGCGAGCGCGGTCGAGTCGAGGAACTCGCGGGCCGACGCGAAGGTCGCGACCGCGTAGCCCTCCGACTGGACCAGGCGACCGAGCGCCCGACGGACCGAGAGGTCGTCGTCCACGATCGAGACCAACGGCGTCGTCGAGGTCATCGACTCCATCTTGTTCAGTGAACCCTAGTGAACTCTAGGGGACGGGCCCCGGCCGCGGTATTGGACGAAGGGCCTATGGGCAGCCCTCCCGGTGGACCGTGGACCAAGGTCCAATTGGCGGGCCGGGTGGCGACGACTAAATTCGAGCCCACGGACGTCTACGCAGTGCAGTGACGAGGTTCCCCGGGAGGGATTGACATGACGATCAGCGGCGCGCATCTGAGCCCGATACTGTCTCTGGTGTGTGGTATCGCGATTCTCGTATTTCCTCGATTCCTGAACTATTTCGTGGCGATCTATCTCATCATCGTGGGCCTCATCGGGCTCGGCTTCGCCCGGTGAGTACGGCCATGAACGGCAAGCGCATCCTCGCCACGCTGCTGACGGCCGGCCTGCTCTTCACCGGAGCCGTCGATCTCGGGGCCCAGCCTCCGCCGAGCGCCCCGGCGCAAACCGCGGCGGTCACGCCCGCCCGCATCAGCTACATCAACGGCGACGTTTCCTTCTGGCGCCCGGGCGCCGCGGAGTGGACGCCGGCCAGGGTCAACACGCCGCTCGCTCCGGGCGATTCCCTCTATACGGGTCCCAACGGCAACGTCGAGGTGCAGATCGGACCGCGCGCCTTCGTCCGGGCCGCCGAGGCGACCCAGCTCGGCCTCGACAACCAGGACCCCGGCTTCGTGCAGTTCAGGGTGACGGCGGGGCGCGCCTCGCTCGACCTCGGCGACCTCGCGCCGGCGCAAACCGTGGAGCTCGACACGCCGAACGCGGCGTTCACCATCGAGCGCGCGGGCTACTACCACGCGGACGTGACCGCGGATGCGACCACGTTCCAGACCCAGCGGGGCGGCAGCGCCACGATGACGCCCGCCGGCGGCGTCGCCGGCACGGTCGCCACGGGCCAGCAGGTGGTGGTCACGGGCACGGACGCGGCGCAGGTGGCCGTGGGCCCGACGCCCGGTCTCACCGAGTGGGACAACTGGAACTACCAGCGCACCGCCCAGCTCGTCGCCTCACCGAGCGCCCGCTACGTGGCGCCGGCTGTCTACGGCACGCAGGAGCTCGACCGCGACGGGAGCTGGCGCACGGTCGAGAGCTACGGCTCCGTGTGGGTCCCGCGCACCGTCGCGACGGGCTGGACGCCCTACAGCACCGGACGGTGGATCTGGGATCCGCACTATGGCTGGACCTGGCTCGACGACGCGCCCTGGGGCTGGGCGCCCTATCACTACGGCCGTTGGGTCAACGCCAGTGGCACCTGGGGCTGGGCGCCGGGACCGATCGTCACTCGGCCCGTCTACGCTCCTGCCCTCGTGGTCTTTCTCGGCGGTGGCGTGAGCCTGAACGTCGGTCTTCCCCTCGCGTGGGCGCCACTCGCCTGGGGTGAGCCCATCATCCCGTGGTGGGGCCGCCCGAGCCACGTCGGCCGCCCGTCGTGGGAGGGCTGGGGCGGGCCGCGCGTCGTGAACAACGTCGTCGTCAAGAACACCACCGTCGTCAACGTGACGAACATCACGGTCTATCGGAACGTGACCACGGTGAACGGAGTGAACGCGGTGGTCGGCGTTCCCGCCGACCACTTCGGTCGCGCCGACGCCCGGCCGACCCGGTTCAGCCAGGCTGAGGTCCAGAAGCTCGCGCCGGTCCGCGGCCACCTCGCGGTCAAGCCCGTGGCCGCCAGTCTGGCGCCGAGCAGTGGCACCGCCATCAAGCCGCCGGAGACGATCCACGGCCGATCGGTCGTGGCCACGCGCGCGCCTCGCGATTTCACCCCGGCACTGCGAGCCGAGGGGCTCGTCGCCAGCGCCGTCGCGACGCCGAGCGTGGCGCCGCGGCTCGTGCCGGCGCCCAAGAAGGGCGCTCCTGCCGTGCGCTCCGCGGTGGCGCCCGGCGCGGCGCCCGGCGTCACGCCGGCAATCGCCGTCCCCGCTCCGGCGCGGCCGGACGTGAAGGGGGACAAAGCCGCCGAGCGCCCACAGCCGGCGACGCGGCCTGCCGCAGCGACGCCTGATCCCAAGCGCGAGGCCGCCCCGGTGGCTGTCCCCACGCGGCCGGACGTGAAGGGCGACAAGGGTGCCGAGCGGCCGCAACCGCCGACACCGCCTGGTGTGGCGACACCACAACCCAAGCGCGAGGGCGCTCCTGTCGTCGCTGTTCCCACGCGGCCGGACGTGAAGGGCGACAAGGCCGCCGAAAGGCCACAACCGCCGACACCG
>JBGQLG010000182.1:0-10918 GCA_041499965.1 Methylomirabilia bacterium | reverse complement strand
GTCGGAGCCTGGTCCTACGTGTGGTGTTACACGATCGAAGCCAACGGACCCTCAGGAGACCCTGGCGCCCCGCCACCCACGCCGGAAGCCGGGAACGCGCCTACTCAGTCAACACGTCTCTGACTCGGGGCGGGGCGCAGGCTCAGCCGAACTTGCGCGCGGCCTCGCGGCGGTAGGCGCGGGCCGCGACCCACAGCAACACGACCGTGTAGCCGGTCAGCCACGCGATGCTCGTGCTCACCGGCTCGCGGCCGGCGCCGACGGCACTCCAGGCGAGCTGCGCATAGTGGTACGTCGGCAGGTACGGCGCCACGCGCTGCACGAAGCCCGGCAGCCGGTCGGGCGGCAGGAAGAGACCGGAGGCGAAGGCCAGCGGCAGGTAGATGAGGTTGACGACCGCGGGTGCGGCGTTGGGACCGGCGATGTAGCCGATGGAAAAGCCCAGCGCGATCAGCGGCAGGGAGCCGGCCAGCAGACGCCCGATCACGCTCAGCCAGAGGACCGGCGCCAGCCGGACGCCGCCGACCACCGTGGCGTAGGCGAACAGGATGAGCGCGGCCAGCAGCCCGAAGAGCATCGCCACGACGACCTTGGCCGCCAGATAGACGCCGGGCGGCAGCGGCGTCGCGCGCATGAGCACGTCGATCTTCTGGCCCCGCTCCATGGCCACGCCGATCCCGAAGCCGTAGACCATCACCTGCCCGACCGCGTAGGCCGCGAAGGACGTCAGGAGCACGACGCCGATGTCGAGACCGCGCGGGCCCGTCTGTCCGGCGAAGGGCAGGCCGAAGAAGCTGTACAGCACGACCGGCAGCACCAGGTTGCTGGCGCTGAACGCGGGTAGCCGCCAACGCATGCGGACCTCACTGCGGATTTGCGCAAGCAGCATCGAGCCGAGCGAGGCGAGCGGCGATGTCTGCGTCATGGGCGTTCCGGCCGCCGGGCGGTGAGCGCCAGGAACGCCTCTTCCAGGTCGGCGCCGGCGACCTCCAGGTCGGCGACGTCGACGCCGCGGCGGAACAGCTCGCGCAGCACCGTCTCCGGCTCGGCGCTGAGCAGGCGCACCCGGTCGCCGATCTGCTCGAGCGACGTCACCGGCAGGCCGTCGAAGGCCGCGGCGTCGAGCGCGGACGTCGTCCGGAAGCGCACGCGCTTGCTCGGCATGCGCGCCTTGAGCGCCTCCGGCGCGGCGTCCGCGATGACCACGCCGTGGTCGATGACCACGATGCGCCGGGCGAGCGCGTCCGCCTCCTCCAGGTAGTGCGTGGTGAGCACGATGGTGCGCTCGGCCCGCGCCAGCTCGCGGATCGAGGTCAAGAACGCCTGGCGGGCCTCGACGTCCATCCCCGCGGTGGGCTCGTCCAGGAAGAGCACCTCGGGGTCGCCGCAAACGGCCAGCGCGAAGTACAGTCGTTGGCGCTGGCCACCGGAGAGCGTGCTCACGCGCGCGCTTGCCTTCTCGCCGAGCCCGGCCAGCGCGATCGCGCGCTCGGCCGGGAGCGGCCGCGGGTAGTACGCGCGGAACAGATCGACCAGCTCGCGCACGGTCAGCACGCCGGGCACGCCGGACTCCTGCAGCATCACGCCCACGCGGCTGCGGGCCCGCCGGTCCTGGGGGTCGAGGCCGAACAGGCGCGCGTGGCCCGCGGTGGGCCGGCGCAGGCCGAGCATGAGCGCGATCGAGGTCGTCTTGCCGGCGCCGTTGGGCCCGAGCATGGCGACGACCTCGCCGCGCCCGATCGCGAGATCGACGCCCCGCAGCGCCTCGACCTCGCCGTAGCGCTTGCGCGCGCCCTGCAGCTCCACCACCGCCCCGGTCGTCGTCACGCTCAGCCTCGCGTCTCATCGCCCTTCGTGGGCATGCGCGCAACCATACGGCTTGGCCCGCTCACCCGTAGATCGATCTCACGAACGGTCGCCCGCCCCGGATGAATCGCTGGAACGCGGGGGTGAACCGGGGGGGCAGGTTCGCGTCCGAGCATGGCCGGATCGCGGGGAGGCGTCAAGGCGCCGGCTTGCGAGCGCGCGGAGGCCATGCCTATCATCCAGCACCCAATGAGCATCGCCCGGGCTCAGGTCGGGATGGCTCCGCCGCTCGACCGCTCAGCGCTCCTCGCGCGGTATTCCGACGTGCGGCGGACCACCGAGCGGTTGTGTCGGCCGCTGTCCGTCGAGGACCACGTGATCCAGGCCACGCCCGACGTGAGCCCGACCAAGTGGCACCTGGCCCACGTCTCGTGGTTCTTCGAGACCTTCCTGCTGGCCGCGCACCTGCCCGACTACGCGCCGGTCCACCCGGCCTATCGGGTGCTGTTCAATTCCTACTACAACGGCGTGGGCCCCCAGTTCTCGCGTCCGGATCGCGGCAACCTCTCGCGCCCATCCGTCGCCGAGATCCTCGCCTATCGCGCGTGGGTCGATCGCGGCATGGCCGCGCTCCTGCGGGACGGCGACGAGGCACGACTGGCCGCGGCGGCGCCGCTGATCGAGCTCGGGCTCAATCACGAGCAGCAGCACCAGGAGCTGATCCTCACCGACATCAAGTACAACCTGGCGGTGAATCCGCTGCACCCGGCCTACCACGCGGTCCCGCTCCCCGGCGGCGCTGCGACGCGCCCGCTCGGCTGGCGCGAGCACGCCGGCGGCCTGCAGCCGATCGGGCACGACGGCGCCGGCTTCGCGTTCGACAACGAGGCGCCGCGCCACACCGTCTACCTGCGGCCGTTTGGGCTCGCCGACCGGCCGGTGACCAGCGGCGAGTATCTCGAGTTCCTCGACGCCGGCGGCTATCGCGACGCGACGCCGTGGCTGTCGGAGGGCTGGCGCACCGTGCGGGAGCGTGGCTGGCAGGCGCCGCTGTACTGGGAGCGCGTCGACGGCGCGTGGTGGACGCAGACGCTGAGCGGCTTCCTGCCGCTCGATCTCCACGCGCCCGTCACCCACGTCAGCTACTACGAGGCCGACGCCTACGCCCGCTGGCGCGGGGCGCGCCTGCCGACCGAGCAGGAGTGGGAGCACGCGGCGGCCGACGCGCCGGTGCGCGGCAACTTCCAGGACGACGGCGTATTCCATCCGCTCCCGGCCCCGCCGGGCGACGGCGCGGCCACCCAGATGTTCGGCGACGTCTGGGAGTGGACGCAGAGCGCGTACGCGCCCTACCCGGGCTACCGCCCGGCGCCGGGCGCGGTCGGCGAGTACAACGGCAAGTTCATGGTGAGCCAGATGGTGCTGCGCGGCGGCTCCTGCGTCACGCCGCGCTCGCACATCCGGGCCAGCTACCGCAACTTCTTCCCACCCGACGCCCGCTGGCAGTTCTCCGGGATCCGGCTGGCGGACGACGCCTGACCGGTGCCGCCGCCGACCCAGCCCAGCGGGAGCAAGGAGCCGATCGTGCGCTATCGGGTCGAAGTCCATGCCGATGCCCACACGCGCCTGAAGGCCATGGCCGAGGACGTGCTGCGCGGTCTCGGCGCGCGCCCCCGCTGGCTGCCGCCGAAGTATTTCTACGACGCGGCCGGCTCCCGGCTCTTCGAGGAGATCACGCGGCTGCCCGAGTACTACCTGACCCGCACGGAGAACGCGCTCCTCGACCGGCTGGCGCCCGAGCTGATGCGCGATCTGGCCCCGCGCGACGTCGTCGAGCTGGGCTCCGGCTTCTCGCTGAAGACGCGCCGGCTGCTCGACGCCCGCGGCGGCGGCGCGCTGCGCTACACGCCGGTCGACGTCGACCAGACGACGGTGGCCACCTCCGCCGAGCGCCTGCTGGCCGAGGATCCCACGCTGGAGGTGCACGCCATCATCGGTGACTTCGAGCGCCACCTGGTCCACGTGCCGCCCCCGAGCGGTCGCCGGCTGGTGCTCTTCCTGGGCAGCACCATCGGCAACCTCGACGCGCCGGCGCGCCAGGCACTGCTCACGCAGGTGCGCGGCCTGCTGCGCCGCGGCGACCGGCTGCTGGTCGGCGTCGATCTCGTCAAGGACGTCGCCGTGCTGCAGGCGGCCTACGACGACGCCGCCGGCGTCACCGCCGCCTTCAACCGCAACATCCTGCACGTGATCAACCGGAGCCTCGGCGCCGACTTCGAGCCGGCGGCGTTCCGTCACCACGCCTGGTACAACGCGGCCGAGAGCCGCATCGAGATGCACCTGGTAGCCGAGCGGGCGCAGACCGTGCGCGTGCGCAGCCTCGGCCTCACCGTGCGCCTGGAGCGCGCGGAGAGCATCTGGACCGAGAGCTCCTACAAGTTCACGCGCGGCTCCGCCCGCGCGATGCTGGCGGCGGCCGGCCTGCGCCTGGAGGACTGGCACACGGACGCCGACCAGCGCTTCGCGCTGGCCCTGGCCGCCCCCACCTCGCGCGCGGCCGCCGCGCCGGTGACGCACGCCGCCTGAGCCGTGGACGGCACGCCGACGCCGCGGCGCTTCTACGTGCACGACGACCTGACGGACGACGTGCGCGAGCGCCACGGCGCCGGCTCGCCGGCCGACGAGCTGGCGCAGGCCCTGCTGGCGCTGGTCCGGCGCGACACCACACGGGTGACGGTCCTCACGCTGCAGGAGCAGATCGAGGCGCTGGTGGCGCACGGCGCGCGCGCGCCCTTCGCGCTGGCCGTCGGCATCGGCCGGGCCGGCGAGCGGGTCGCCCGTCAGCTCCACGCGCGAACGGGCTGGTTCCCGACGATCGCGCGCGTCGACCTCACGCGCGAGGAGGACGGGCGTGGGGGTTACGCCGTCGTGAGCCCGACCGGCGTGCCACTGGCACGCCAGCTCGCCGGCGTCGGCGTCGAGGCCGCGACGTCACTGGCGGTGGTTGACGACACGATCTTCTCCGGCATCACCCTGCGCCAGGTGCTCGAGGCGCTGTCGCCGGCGCTGCGCGCGCGCACGCACGCCTTCTGCCTGCGCTGCGTGGAGGAGTCGCTGGCCCCGCTGCGGGCGCTCGGCCCGGTCGCGGCCGGCTTCGCCGCGCCGGGCCACATTCTGGACGAGATCAGCTTCATCAACGCCAGTGGCCTCGTCCGCCGCGGCTCCATCCGCCGCACGGGCCTGGCGCCGCTGGCCTTCTTCGAGCGCCCCGAGTGGATGCACGCCTGGTTCCCGGGCCACGGAGACGAGGTCGTCGACGTGTGCCGGCGACTCAATCGATTGCTGGAACCGACGGGCGCTCCCTCGCTGCCCGCCGCAGTGTAGACGTCAGCCTCTCAGGAGCTCACCGTCGCGACGACTGGGTCGGCGATACCGTTGACCTCCACGGCGTTCAGCGAACCGCCGCCATGGGCACGTCGTGTGTCGGCGCGATGCTGCGCGTACCGAAGTAGCAGCCGACCGAGGTCCCGGCGCCGAACCCGAAGAGCAGCGCCAGCACGACCAGCGCCCGGGCTTTCCGCATGGGTTCAGCCATGCCGCGACATCACCAGTCGCAACCCTCGGGGCACCAGCCAGCGATCGACGACCTCGAAGAGGCCGTGGAAGAGCAGGGCCATCAGCGCGGCGGGAACGGCGCCGGCCAGGATGGTCCGGGCGTCGTCGAGCGCGAGCCCCCGCACGATGAGCGTGCCGTAACCCCCGCCGCCGATGAACGCGGCGAGCGTGGCCGTGCCGACCGTCCAGATCGCCGCCGTCTTGACGCCGGCGAGCACGCTCACCGAGGCCAGGGGCAGCTCCAGGCGGGCCAGGCGGCGCCAGCCGGCCAGGCCGAGGACGTCGGCGATCTCCAGGAGCTGGCGATCGAGCGTCGCCAGCCCCGTGTAGGTGCCGCGCACGATCGGCAGCAGCGCGTACAGGAACAGCGCGACGAGCGCCGGCAGCGTGCCGATGCCGAGCAGCGGAATCATGAAGCACAGCAGCGCCAGGGCCGGGATCGTCTGCAGCACGCCGACGGCCATCAATTCGACCTGGCCCAGCACCGCCGAGCGCGCGGCCAGGATACCCAGCGGCAAGCCGACGAGCACGGCCAGCGAGAGCGCGGCGGCGACCAGCCCCAGGTGCTCGAGCGTGAGCGTGCCCATCTCGCGGATCAGCCGCGCGCGCTCCTCGGCGTCGGTCACCTCGCGGCCCAGGAAGCGCGCCGCCACCTGGCGCGCGCTGCGGCCCTGCAGATCGGCCAGCGCGTTCAGCCGGATCATCGCAGCGCCATCGATGCGGCCGACCAGCGTCCGCTCCAGCGCCGCCCACGCGCGGGGGTGCGCCTCGACGAAGTCGGTCCGGGCCAGCAGCACGGCGGCGTAATCGGGGAAGAAGTGCCGGTCGTCGCGCAGCACGACCGTGCCCGGCCGGGTGAGACGGCCGTCGGTCGAGAACACGTCGATGACGTCGACGGTGCCGCTGGACAGCGCCTGATAGGCCAGCGCGTGCTCGATCGTCCGCACGACCGCCAGCCCGAGGCCGTAGTGCCGGCGCAAGCCGGGCCAGCCGTCGTCGCGCTCGAGGAAGCCCGAGGTGAACGCGCCGCGCAGCTCCGGATGGCCGGCGAGGTCGCTGATGCGCTCGAGCCCCAGGCGGCGGGCCGCGTCCGCGCGCACGGCCAGCGCGTAGGTGTTCTCGAAGCCGAGCGGGTCGCTGATCGTCAGGCCCAGCGGGCGTAGCCCCGCGCGGATCGCGGCCAGCGACTCGACGGCGGCGTCCTTGAGAATGGCCCGGCTGATCGTGCCGGTGTACTCCGGGTACAGATCGACGCTGCCGTGGGCGACGGCCCGGTAGGCGATGCCGGTGCCGCCGAGCCCCACGCGCCGCTCGACGCGTCCCACCTCGGCGGCCTCGATCACCTGGGCGGCGAGCTCGGCGAGCACGTAGCTCTCCGTGAACGACTTCGAGCCGACGCGCACGCCGTCGGTGGCGCCGGCCGGCGCGGCCACGACGACGACGACGCCGAGCAGGGCGAGGACGGCCAGGCGCGCGGTCACAGGTACGCCCGCAGCTCGGGCGGCGGCGCCTGGGCGCCGAGGAACTCGGTGACGAACGGCTCCGCCGGTGTGCGCGCCAGGTCCGCGAACGTCCCCTGCTGCACGACCCGACCCGATCGCATCAACGTGATGGTGGAGCCCAGCAGGACCGCCTCGCGCACGTCGTGGGTGACGAGCAGCACCGTCTTGCCGAGCGCGGCGAAGAGGCGGCGCAGCTCGGCCTGCAGGTCGGCCCGCACGATGGGATCGAGCGCGCCGAGCGGCTCGTCCAGGAGCAGCAGCGGCGGGTCGAGCACCAGCGCGCGCATCAGCCCCACGCGCTGGCGCTGGCCGCCGCTCAGCTCGGCGGGATAGCGCTGCAGCATCGCCTCGTCGAAGCCGGCCAGCTCGGCCAGCCCGCGCACGCGCGCCGCGATGCGCTCGCGCGACCAGCCCACGGCCTCGGCCGGCAGGCTCACGTTGCCGCGCCCGGTCAGGTGCGGATAGAGCCCGCCCTCCTGCACGACGTAGCCGACGCGACCGATCAGGTGCCTGCGCGCCGCCGGGGTGACGACGACGCCGTCGACGAGGGCCTGGCCGGTGTCGGCGGCGACGAGGCCCAGGACCACGCGCAGCAGGGTGGACTTGCCGGAGCCGCTGGAGCCCAGGAGCACGTGGGTCGTGCCGGCCGCGACGTCGAGCGAGACGTCGTCCAGCGCGACCGTGGCGCCATACCGCGTGCTGACGTGGCGGACCGCGATCATCCGCCCGAGTGTACGCAGTTTCGGCGGGCGCCGCGGGACTCAGGACGAGGGAGACGGGCGAGGCCGCAGGCCGAGGTGCTCGGCGAACTCCCGCTCGTGCAGGGAGGGGTCGCGGGCGTTGTACAGGATGAGGTTGCGCAGGTGCTGGTGGCTGTCGACGGGGATCGCCACGAACTCGACGCCGAAGCCCGCCGCGTCGCAGCGGGCGATGCGGCCCTGCAGCTCGATCTGATAGGCCTCGGGCGGCTCCCCCAGGCTCAGGCGCACCAGGCACTCGGTGCCCGGCACCAGCCCGGCGACGGCGGCCACGTACAGCCCCTTGAGGGAGAGGTCACGGATGGCCGCGCCCCGGATTCTCACGTCGGCCGCGTCGACATCGACCTGCCGCCGCAGGGGGATGCGGGTGAACTCGCGCGCGCCGTCCCGGTCCGCCATGGTGATCGTTTGATCGGGCAGACCGCGCCGAAGCTTGAGCGCAACCGGGGCGGAAGATTCTTCCGCGCCGCTTACGGGAGGTAGAGCCGCGCGATCTGGTCGTCGACCACCTCGCCGCCGGCGTTGACGGTGAAGTTGGAGGTGATGAGCCCGCGGGCTCCCGCGAAGGCGCCCTGGCCCTCGGTGACGGCCCACACGACACCGCCCACCACCCAGCCGGCCAGCGGCGCGGGTCCCACCCACCCGCGCTCGATCGTCTCGAACGTGATCGTCCCGGCCGAGCCGTAGGTGATGGTGCCGTCCTCCACGAACGTCCCGTCGCCGAACCGCTCCACCCGCGACTCCAGCACCGCGCCCTCCCCGGCGACGGCATCGAGGCGCGCGATCACGCCGCCCGGCCCCAGCACCGTCGCCAGCGTCTGACTCGGCGCCATGCTCCGCGCCCGCCGCTGCCCCTCGACACCGGACACCGGCCGCGCGTTCCCTCGAAACTCGAGCGCGAACACCAGCTCGCGCACGGCTAGAAGACAATCAAGCCACGCGCCAGCTCGCCGGCGGCGAGCGCGCGGAAGGCCTCGTTAGCCTCGTCCAGACCGTAGCGTCGCGTGATGAGCTGATCGACCTTCAGCTTGCCGGCCAGGTAGAGGTTCACCAGACGCGGCAGGTCCTCGCGCGTCCGCGCGCTGCCGTAGCTGCTGCCGCGGATCACGCGCTCACCCGTCACCAGCGGCCGCACGTCCATCGGCACGGTGGCGCCGGTCTCGGGCACGCCGATGAGCACGCAGGTGCCGCCGGGGGCGAGCGCCTCGATGGCCTGGCTCACCGCCCGCGTGTCGCCCACCGCCACGAACGTGTAGTCGGCGCCCAGCCGCGTCATGCGGCGGATGGCCGCCACCGCGTCCTCGCGCGAGGCGTCGACCACGTGGCTGGCGCCCAGCGCGCGGGCGTGCTCCAGCTTGGCGGCCTTGACGTCGACGGCGATGACCGGATGGGCGGCGACGAGCGCGCCCCCCTGCACCACGTTGAGGCCGACGCCGCCGACGCCGAAGACGGCGATGCTGGCTCCGGGCGGCACCGCCGCGGTGTTGATGACGGCGCCGACGCCGGTCATCACCGAGCAGCCGATGAGCGCGGCCCGGTCGAGCGGCATGTTCTTGTCGATGCGGATCGCGCACGACTCGTGCACGACCGTCTGCGACGCGTACGTCGCCACGTGGCCGTAGTGGTAGACCGGCCGGCCGCCCAGCGTCATGCGGGTGGTGCCGTCCGGCAGCACGCCGCGCCCGGGCTGCCGCCGCTCGCACAGGTTCGGCCGGCCGATCACGCAGTAGTGGCAGCGCCCGCACGTGGGCGCCCAGGAGAGGATCACCGGATCGCCGGGCACCAGGCCGTCCACACCGGGACCGACCGTCTCGACCACGCCGGCGCCTTCGTCGCCGAGCACGATCGGCACCGGCACGCCCTTCCAGGAGCCGTCGGCGGCGTGCAGGCAGGAGTGGCAGACGCCGCTGGCGACCATGCGGACCAGCACCTCGCCGGTGCGGGGCGGCTCGAGCTCGAGCTCTTCGACACCGAGCGGCTTGCCTTGCTCGTACAGGACCGAGGCCTTCATGACGCCTCCTGCGCGCTCAGGCGCTGTAGCGGATGCGGGGATCGAGGTAGCCGTACAGGACGTCGACGGCCAGGTTGATGGACATGAACATCACGGCGATGAACAGGATGGTCGACTGCGTGAGCGGGTAGTCGCGCTGGTAGATCGACCACAGCACCAGGCGTCCCACGCCCGGCAGCGTGAAGACCTCCTCGACCACCACGGTGCCGCCGAGCAGAATGCCGACCTGCAGCCCGGCCACCGTCACGATCGGGATCAGCGCGTTGCGGAGCGCGTGCTTGAGGACGACCAGGCGATCGGTCAACCCCTTGGCCGCCGCCGTGCGGATATACTCCGAGCGCAGCACGTCCAGCATGCAGCTCCGCGTGATGCGCGCGATGTTGGCCGCGCTGGCCGTGCCCAGGCACAGCGCCGGCAACGCCATGATCGTCAGGTTGCGCCGCGGATCGCTGAACACGTCAACCCACACGATCGGCGGCATCCACCGCAGGTAAATCGAGAAAAACAGAATCAGCATCGTCCCCTGCCAGAACACGGGCACCGACAGCCCCAGCAACGTCCCCACGCGGGTGACATTGTCGATGGTCCGATCGCGCCGGGTCGCCGAAACGATTCCCGCCGGAATCCCGAGCACCAGCGCAAACGCCACCGCCAGCGCCGTCAGCTCGAGCGTGACCGGCAGCCGCTCCAGAATGAGCGCGATCACCGGCTTCCCCGTCCGCCACGAGGTCCCCAGGTCGCCATGCGCCAGCCCACCGATCCATGTCCCGTACTGCCGCCACCAAGGCTGGTCCAGGCCGAAGAAGCGCTTGAGCTCCGCCACCATCGCCGGACTGACGACGGCGTCGGCCCCAATCATCTGCTCGACGACGGTGCCCGGCACGAGTCGAAGCATCAGGAAGACGAGCAGCGAGAGACCGGCAAGAGTCAGGGCCATGGAGTAAAGACGGACCACGACGTACCGAGTCACGGATTCGCTCGATGCCTAAAGAATCTCGTGGCGCGCGGTGACGGCGGGGGTCGGGCACGGCGGGCGCGGCGCCTGCGGGCGCGCCTCCGTGGCGAGCCGTCGTCGCCGTTGCCGCTCCGGGCTCGGCTCGCGAGCCGCCAACAACTCGAAGAGCCCACGCCCCAACCCCCTCTCGGGGTTGGGGGGCCCGCGCTCGCCGTGCCCGGAGCGTGTTCGGGCGACTGGCGTGCCACGCCGGCGCGCCCGCGGTCTCTGC
>JBGQLG010000181.1:0-10927 GCA_041499965.1 Methylomirabilia bacterium | reverse complement strand
TTTTTGCAATACACATTTGTTTTTTTCTCCAAATTCTTTTCATTTTTTGTTTGGTGGGCGGGTTGGTTTTGGCCCCCCGCCGCCGGCCCCCCCCCCCCCCCCCCCGGGGGGGGGGTGGGCGGGGGTGCGGGCGTGGGCGGCCGCCCCCCCCCGGGGCCAGTTCGCGCGGGTGCCCGGCCCGCCGCGGGGGGGCCGGCCCGCCCTCTCCGCGGGCTCGCCCCGCCGCCGCAGTCCGGCGACGCGCCCGTCCAGATCGGCGAATCCCTGACTCGTGACGCGAGGGTTCAGCGCGAGGCGAGCACGATCGGTCCGGTGGGCGCGGTCACGCCCGGCTCGGGCTCGAGCGTGACCGCGAACTTCGCCGACGCGGGGCCGCCCGGCTCCACGCGATGCGTGGCGCGGCCCGAGGCATCGACCTGGAACGTCCCCGCCGCCTTCGGGCCCGGACCGTCCAGCGCCCACAGCTCGTACGTCTTGCCGGGCGGTGCCGCCGGCAGGTTGGCGACGAAGAGCTGGCCGCCGGCCTTGTCGTGCCAGATCATCCGCGCGCTCGCCGCCGGGCTCGGGCCGGCGCCGCGCAGCTCGACCACGCGCGTGGCCGGGTCGCGCAGCAGCTCGACGGCGCGCTGGTACACTGCCATCTCCTCCCGGAGCAGCCGCTCGTTGGTCTGCAGCCGCTGGCGCACGGCCGCCGTCTCGCGGGCCATGTGGCCGAGCTGAGCCTCGTAGCGGGAGGCGACCACCCCGCTGGTGACCATCGCGGCGACGGCAGCCGCGGCGGCGGTGGCGGCGGTCCACGGCACCCAGCTCGCGCGCGATGCGGGACGCCCCCGGCCGTCGGCGGCCACCCGCTGCTGCAGCGACGCCTTGACCGCGGGCGGCGGCACCGCGGGAGCGCTGGCCAGCGCGATCCGCGCCAGCGCCTCCTCGGACTCGCGCAGCGTCTGGGCGCATCGCTCGCAGCCCTCGGCCAGGTGAGCCTCGAACCGGACCAGGTCGTCGCCGTCCAGCGCGCCGACGGTGTACACGGCCGCGAGCTCGTCGAAGGTCTCGTGGCTCCTCATGGCGCGCGCCTCACGACCTCGCGGAGCCGCTCGAGCCCGAGCCGGATCCGCGTCTTGACCGTGCCGAGCGGCTGCTTGAGCCGCTCGGCGATCTCGGTGTGCGTCAGCCCCGCATAGTATGCGAGCTCGATCGCCTCGCGCTGGGGAGGGGACAGCGTCCGCAGCGCCGTGCGGATGACGCCGCGGTCCTCGGCGCGCTCGGCGGCGTCGCCGCCGGCCTCCACCGGCGCGGCCGTCACGCCGTCGTCGATGAGGGCCACGAACGTCTCACCGCGTCGGCGCAGCGCGCGCACGCGGTCGATGGCCCGCGTGCGGGCGCGCGTGATCATCCAGGCCTCGGGCGTGCCGCGGGCGGGATCGTAGGCCGGCGCGCCCCGCCAGGCCTCCCAGAAGACGTCCTGGAGCACGTCGGCGGCGTCGCTGCGGTCACGGACGATCCTCACGATAAGTGGATAGACGAGCGGTGCGTACCGGTCGTAGAACGTCGCACACGCCTCGCGATCGCCGCCCGCCATGCGCCGGATCAGCGTCTCCCCCGCCATCGTCATGACCGTCCCTGAGTAGCAGAGGGCGCCCGGGTTGACAAGGATCGTGACACCCCCGAAGCCCAACTGCCCAGACTACGGGCCGACCGGGGATTCCGATCCATCGTCCCCGGGCCCGGAAGCAGGCCGGTGCTATCCTGGGTCGCCGTGAAGTGGGTGCCCGAGACGCGCGCGTACGACGAGGCCTTCGACCGGACGGGCACGCCTCGCCCGCACTACCGCAGCCTGGTCTCGGCGCTGGAGTCCTTCACGCTCACCGAGATCGGCCGGCGCGAGCGGCTGCAGAAGATCTCGCTGGTCGACCAGGGCATCACCTTCACCGTGTACGGCGAGAAGGACGGCATCGAGCGCATCTTCCCGTTCGACTTCGTGCCGCGCATCATCCCCGCCCGCGAGTGGGAGCGCATCGAGGCCGGCCTGATCCAGCGGGTGACCGCGCTGAACCTGTTCATCGCCGACGTCTACGGTGAGCAGAAGTGCCTCAAGGACAAGGTCATCCCGGCCGAGCTGGTCCTCTCCCGCAAGGAGTACAAGCGCGAGCTGCTGCAGGTGACGCCGCCGCGGCGGATCTACACGCACGTGGTCGGCACCGATCTCATCCGCAACGATCGCGGTGAGTTCCTGATCCTGGAAGACAACTGCCGGTGCCCGAGCGGCGTGTCGTACGTGCTGGAGAATCGCAACCTCCTGCACCGCGTGTTCCCCGAGTTCTTCACGCGCTACCCGGTGCGGCCGATCCGCGATTATCCACGGCTGCTGCTCGACACCCTGCTGTGGGCGTCGCGGGCCAGCGAGAACCCGGTGGCCGTCGTGCTCACGCCGGGCATCCACAACTCGGCGTACTTCGAGCACTCGTTTCTGGCCCGCGAGATGGGCGTGTTCCTGGTCGAGGGCCGGGACCTCATCGTCGAGGACAGCCACGTCTACATGCGCACGACGGGCGGCCGGCAGCGCGTCGACGTCATCTACCGGCGGGTGGACGAGGACTTCCTCGATCCGCTCACCTTCCGCCGCGACAGCCTACTGGGCGTGCCCGGCCTGATCAACGTCTACCGCGAGGGCAACGTGGCCATCGCCAACGCGCCCGGCGCCGGCGTGGCCGACGACAAGGCCGTGTACGCCTACATGCCGGCGCTCATCAAGTACTACCTCGATCAGGAACCGCTGCTCGGCCAGGTGCCGACCTACGTCGGCCTGCGCAAGGACGACTTCGCCTACATCCGCGCCCACCTCGCCACGCTGGTGGTGAAGACGACCGGCGATTCCGGCGGCTACAACATGCTGATGGGGCCCTTCGCGACCAAGAAGGAGATCGACGCCTACGGCGCCCAGCTCCGGAAGAACCCGGGCAACTACATCGCCCAGCCGCTGATCGAGCTGTCGGCGCATCCCACCTGGGTGGACGGCAAGTTCGAGTCGCGCCGCATCGACCTGCGCCCGTTCATCCTCTACGGCGAGTCGATCCGCGTGCTGCCCGGCGGCCTCACCCGGGTGGCCCTGCGACCCGGCTCCTACGTGGTGAACTCCTCCCAGGGCGGTGGCAGCAAGGACACCTGGGTGCTGGCCGCGCGGGGGAGCTGAGTGCTCTCGCGCGTCGCCGACGCGCTCTACTGGATGGGGCGCTACCTGGAGCGCTCCGAGAACATCACGCGGCTGCTGCTGGTCACCGAGGACTTCTCGTCGGAGACGCAGGGGCTGGCCGAGCAGGCAGCGCACTCGGCCTGGAAGGACTTGCTGGCCATCCTGCCCTCGGCGCAGGTGTCGCCCCCGGCCTCGGCCTTCGCGCCGATGTCGCAGGCCTACCTGGTCGGCTTCTTCCTCGACATCGGCAACAAGTATTCGGTCATCACCTCGCTGCGCCGGGCCCGGGAGAACGCGCGCTCGGTGCGCGAGGCGCTCACGGTCGAGGTGTTCCTGGCGCTGAACGAGACCTTCCGTGCGCTGGAGGCCCACGCGCGGCGCGGCCTGTCGGACCCGCCCTCGCTGCGCGACGCGCTCGGCACCACCCACAAGGGGCTCTTCACGATCGGGGGCGCCATCGAGCAGACGTTCACGCGCGACGAGGGCTGGTACTTCCTCAAGCTCGGTGAGGCGCTGGAGCGCATCTACCGCACCGCGCTCGTCCTGCGGGCCAAGCTGCCGGGCCTGGCCGCCGCCGAGCCGCGCGCCGACGGGGCGCTCTACTACACCCAGTGGCGGACCCTCCTGAGGGCGCTGGGCTCGCTCGAGAACTACCGGCGCTCGTACGGCGCCCGCCTGGAGCCGGAGCTGGTGGTGCCGTTCCTGATGCTCGACCCCCACACGCCGCGCTCGCTGCGCTACGGCCTGGAGGAGATCAAGGCGAACCTGGCCCGCATCGGCGGCGGCGGCGAGGCGACGACCGCGGGCCGCCTCGTCGGCCGGCTGCACGCCGACCTCTGCTACCGCGACGAGCCGCCGGCCGCCGGCACCGCCGACACGGAATTCCTCGACCGCGTGATCGACACCATGGCCCAGGTCCACGACGCGCTGGCCGCGCAGTACTTCGCCACCTGACCATGCTGCTGGAGATCGAGCACCGCTTCGCGTTCGAGTACGACACCTACATCAGCGAGTCGTTCATGGAGCTGCACGTGCAGCCCAAGACGACCCCCGACCAGACGGTCGGCTCGTTCGTCCTGGCGGTGGGGCCGCCCACTCGCGTCTACCGCTACTCCGACTGGAACGACAACGTCACGCACCACTTCACCATCACGCGCTTCCACGACCGGATCGAGGTCTCCAGCCGCTCGCTCGTCACGACCCATCCCACGGCGCCGCCCCTGGCCTCGCTGGCCGACCCGGTGCCGGTGCGCGACGTGCCCTACCCGCTGCTGGACTTCCTCGCCTTCGGCGGGCCGGTGCAGCTCACGCCGGCGCTGCGGGCCGCCCACAAGGCCGCCGCCCCGAGCCGCGGGACCACGCTGGGCGCGCACGTCCAGGCGCTCGGCCATTACCTGGCCTCCCGCTTCGAGTACGAGAAGGACGTGACGAAGTACGACTCGACCACCGAGGACTTCCTCAAGATCGGGGCCGGCGTCTGCCAGGACTTCGCCCACCTCATGCTGGGCCTGCTGCGGCTGAGCCAGGTGCCCTGCCGCTACGTCAGCGGCTACCTGCACGTGGAGCAGCAGCGCCGCGAGCCCTCGCAGAGCCACGCCTGGATCGAGTTCTGGGCGCCCTCGCACGGCTGGGTGCCCTACGATCCCACGCACGGTCGCGCGATCGACGAGCGGTACGTCGTCGTCGGCCATGGCCGCACCTACGACGACGTGCCACCCAACAAGGGCATCTTCCGCGGCGTGGCCCAGGAGACGCTGCGGGCCGAGGTGCACACCCAAGCCTCGTCGGCCAAGGCGCTGCCGCAGCTCACGAGCGAGACGCGGCCGATCCCGCTGCAGACGTTCCGCGAGGCCCCGGCCCGCCGGCCGATCTCGGCCGCGGTGGCGCTGGAGGACGAGCAGCAACAGCAGCAGCAGTGACGGCGTCACTGCCGGGAGGCTTCACTCGATCGGGATCTTCACCGTGATCGCGCCGCGGAGGTCGCCCACCGAGTACCCCGTGGCCCGATCCATTGGATAGAGCTCCTTGAGCGCCTCCGCCACGCCCGGCGCCAGCTTGTCGGGCGCGCCGTGGCAGTGCAAGCAGACCGGCCCCGCGATGAAGATCGGCTTCATGTAGGAGAGATATCGGCGCCCGCCCTCGGTGACGATGTCCTGATGCTCCGCGGCGGGCGTGAGGCGGCCGGCGCGCTGCTCGGCCTGCCAGGCGCGGAGCACGGTCAGCTCATCGGCGTCGGGGGTGTCGGCGGGGTTGCGGACCTTCTCGCTCACGCGGCGCACCCGCCAGCCCTCGCGCTCGTGGCGGCGCGCGATGTTCTGGGCCACGGAGGCGCAGACGCGGAGGGCCGCCGCCGGTTGCCCGCCCTGGAGTGCGCCGTCCAGCACCGACTTCGTCTCGGCGAGAACCTGATTGGCCACCATCCGGGCGCGCTCCACCTCGGGCGCATCGGCCGCCATGACGGGAAGCACGACGACGACGAGCATCACGGTCGCGAGCAGCGCTTGCCTCCGCTTCAGGTGACCTCTCTTGATCGTCTGCCGGCGCAGCACCACCTTGCTGGGATCGTCGGGGCCTTCTCGGGCGTCGGTCTTGGACGTCGTGGGTACGTCGATCATCCTGGTTTCCCTCGTCTTCTCTCTAGATTTTCGACATCGAGAGGACCGGCCGCTTGATCTGATCGAGGGCCAGAGCAAATCCGGACGCGGCAGCGGCCGATGTCACCAGGATGCGCCACGGCAACGGCGCCATCAAGACACCCGACAAGGCGAGCGCCGAGACGATGGCGACGTCCGCGACGGACGACGCCACGACCCAGGGGCCGGGTCTCGAGCGCCACAGGCGACCGCGCTCCCGCAGCACGTACAGCAGGGCCTGATTGCCGAACACGAGAGTCACGAATGCCAGCGTCTGCAGCTCTCCGGGACCGAGCCTGAGCCAGAACCTCCCGAACAGCAGCATGGCGGTCGAGAAGCCGAGTTTCCAGACTGCGAGGACCACGGCGGCGGCCGTGATGTTGCGCATCCGCCACGTGCTCGGGGATCGTGTGGGGGTCGCCCGATCGGTGGTGAGAGACATGGAGAGAAAGTCGTTCGTGATCAGCATCAACACCATGAGCGCCGGCGTCATCACGGCGTGGCCGGTGATGCCCAGTCCGATGGCCAGGAACAGGATGATCTCGCTCTTCTTGACGAGCATGTTGAACGCGTAGGTCAGGAGCCGCTGAAAGGCGACCCGGCCTTCGGTCACGGCGAACACGATCCCCGCCAGGCCGGGTTCGGTCAGCACCATGCCGGCCGCGGCCTTCGCGACGTCGGTCGCGGAGGAGACGGCGATCCCGATGTGCGCCTGTCGGAGCGCCGCCGCGTCGTTCACCCCGTCGCCGCACATACCGACGACATGGCCCTGACGCTGCAGCGCCTCGACGAGGCGGTACTTCTCGTCCGGCGCCACGCGGGCGAAGATGCCGAATTCGTCGACGGCCACGTCGTCGAAACGGCGGCCGGCTGGGCAGAGGCCGCCCGTGATCCCGACCTCGCGGGCGACGGCCGCCGCGGTCACCGGCGAGTCTCCCGTGACCATGACGGTCCGCACGCCCATGTCGTGGAGCGTGGCGACGAGCCCCGCCGAATCGGCGCGCGGGGGATCACTGAGCGCGATGAGGCCGGCCAGGCGCAACGATCGCGCCGGGCCCACCGCGACCGCAATGACCCGATGTCCCCGCGCCGCCAGCCCGTCGACCACGCGCCGCGCGTCCGCCGGGACCTCGGCCACCCCGGCCATGACCTCGAACGCCCCCTTGGCGATTCGAACCTCGTGTCCCGCCTGATCCATCGCGAAGGCCTCGGACATCTTGGTCACCGGATCGAACGGAATGAAGCGTCGTAGGCTCGGGACATTGCCGCGGCCGCCGGCCGTCGTGGCCGAGCGTCGAATCGCGGCGTCGATGACGTCCTGGTCCGCCTCGGAGCTCGCGAGCGCGGCGAGGATCAAGACAGCGTCGCGATCGTAACCGGCCATCGACGCGACCTCGACCACGTCGAGGACACTGCGCGTCAGCGTCCCCGTCTTGTCGGCGCACAGAAGGTCCATGGCGGCGGCCTCGTGCGCCGCCGAGAGGCGGGTCAGCAGGACCCCCCGCCTCGCCAGGGCCTGGGCGCCGATCGCCGCGGCTAGCATGAACGTCGCCGGCAACGCCACCGGGATCGACGCGAGCAGCGCCGTCAGGGCCAGGCGGATCAGGTCGGCGAACGGCAGCCCCGTGGCATACGCGTACACGACGATGAGACATGCGACGGTGCCGTTGACGATGGCGAGATTTCGCGTCGCTCCAAGGATCGCCACTTGCTCGGTGCTGCGGGCGCCGGCCACGCGCACCAGCGCTGCCGCGCGCCCGAACTCGGTCTTCGACCCGGTCGCCGTCACTTCGGCAATCGCCTCGCCTCGGCGCACCAGCGAACCGGCAGACACAAGACTGCCGGCCTCGGCTTCGACAGGAATGGACTCGCCGGTCAGCATTGACTGGTCGACCATCAGCGATCCCGAGGCGATGCGAGCGTCGGCGGGAATCAACACCCCGAGCGACAGTCGGATCGCGTCACCCGGCACCACGTTCTCTGCCGGCACTCGGACCCATTCACGATCACGACGCACCAGCGCGGTGGGCGCGAGTCTCTTCTTGAGGGCCGCCAGCGCCGCGCCCGCACGGCCTTGCTGGACAACACCCAGGGTCGCATTGAAGAGGAGGAGGCCGCCGACAACCGCGGCCTCGACATACGCGCCGAGCCCGAGCTGGACGACGGCCGCGGCTTCGAGCAGCCACGGGACCGGGCCCCAGAACTTCGCCAGCAGGGCTGCCCAGGGGGAGGGCGCCTCTTCGGACACGGTATTCGGGCCAAGGTCAGCGAGCCGCCGCTGCGCTTCGGCGCTCGTCAGGCCTACCGGTGTGGACGCCACGGCACCGGTCTGGAGGGGCAATGCCCGGCTCATCGGGCCAGCGCGGCCCTGTCGGCCGACTGGACACGCTGCCCCGTGTCGATGCGACCGTCGGTCATGCGATAGACGCGATCGAAGCCCTCCAGCATCCGGTCATCGTGGGTGACGACGATGACCGCGGCTTCCCGTTCCCTGCCCAGTCGTCGCAGGAGGTCCATGACGGCCTTGCCGCGCCCGGTGTCGAGCGAGGCGGTCGGCTCGTCGGCGAGGATGACCGCCGGGTCGTTGATCACCGCGCGGGCCACGGCCAGGCGCTGCTGCTCGCCGCCGGACAGCGTGGGCGGATGCACGTCGGCGCGATGCCCGAGGTCGAGACGATCCAGCAACGTTCGCGCCCGACGGCGCGCTTCGCGAAGCGGGACGCCGTTGAGCGTCAGCACGAGGGCGACGTTCTCGATCGAGGTCAGGAACGGGATGAGGTTGTACGACTGGAAGATGATGCCCATCCGCTCGCGCCGGAGGCGTCGATCGTCCACCAGCACACGCCCGTCCTCGCAGACGACGCGGCCATCGACGGCGACCCGCCCACGGGTCGGCGGGTCGATCAACGACAGGGCGCGCAGCAGCGTGGTCTTGCCCGAACCGCTCGGCCCCATCAGGGCCACGAGCTCCCCCGCGTCGACGGCGATCGAGGCGTCGTCCAGCGCCACGACCTCGGTCTCGCCCCGACCGAACACCTTCGTGAGGCGCTCTCCCACGATCTTCGCCGTCATCCGCCACCCCCGAGGGCCGTGGTCAGATCCACCCGCAGCGCCTTCGCGATGCCGAGCAGGCTGGCGAGCACGCAGATGCCGAGGACGATACCCAGCAGGACGTACTGATCCGACGCCAGGATGACGATGCGACGGGGGAAGTACTGGTAGGTGCGGCCGATGATCACGGCGCCCAGCCCGAAGCCCAGGAGACCCAGCGCCAGCGCCTCCTGCAGGATGAGCGCGGCGATCGTCCGGTCCGGAGTGCCGACGACCTTGAGCGTTGCGATGTCGCGGGTCTTCTCGAGCGTCATCGTGTAGATGATCAGCGCGATGATAACGGTCGAGACGACGAGCAAGATCGCGCGCATGAGGAGCGTCTGCTTCCGCCCGCGCTCGATCACGCTCTTGCCGAGCACCTCCTCCTGTTGCGAAGCCGTGAGTGCTCGATAGTACTTCCACCGCTCGATGTGAGCCTGGACCGCCGGCGCATCGGCCCCCGGCTCGAGGCGGACCAGGATCGCGTTCGCCAGGTGTGTGCTCTGGATGATCGGGGCCAGCGCCTCGGGAGAGACCGTGGCGAGGGCGGGGCTGGCGCGCAGATCGGCCTGGAGGCGCGCGCGATCGTTGCGGACCGCCTCGTTGGCCTTCGAGAACTGGATCTCCTGGGCATCCAGGAGCGTGACGAAGGCAACGGGATCCCCGGAGCTCGACACGATCCCGTCGGTCAGCCCGACGATCCGCAGGCTGAGACGGCCGATCCGGACCTCCGTGCCGACCGGCAGCCCGGCGTCGCCGCCGATCACCATCTCGTAGTGGCTCCGGACAATGGGGCGCCCGGCGACCACGGCGGGCGGCCCGCCGAGGCCGCCGAGCCGATAGCCGATCAGCTGCACGCGAAAGGGTTTCGGACCCACGCGGAACTGCAGCGTCTGGAAGGCGACGGGGCTCGCCTCGCGCACGCCGGGCACGGCGCGGATGACTCGGTAGAGGTCGTCCGGGATCCTCGAGGTCTCGGCGAACGGGCCGTTCGTATCCTTCTGGACCACCCAGAGATCGGCGCCCGAGGCCCGCACGATGCTGAGCGCCTCGACCACGAGCCCCTGGTAGACGCCGCCCATCGTCATCACGCTGGTCAGGAGGAGGCCGAGCCCGAGTGCGGTCAGGAGAAAGCGCCCGAGGCGATAGCGGACGTCGCGCAGCGCGAGATTCATCACGGTCCCGCTGCTACGGGCCGACGGCGGCGCTCGTGGCGCGCACGCGGCGTCCGTCGTTCGACGGGTCGGCGAGCGGTCCGGGGGCGAGCACGACGTCGTCGCCAGGATGGAGGCCGTCGAGGATCTCGGCCCATCCGGCTGGATCCACGATCCCGAGCCGGGCGGCTTGGAAGTGGATGTGGCCGTCCTTGACCACGAGGGCTCCGGGGCCGTCGGGCCGCCGCACCATCGCGGCGAGCGGAAGGGCGGATACCCCGTGGCGTACCGGGGGTCGGATGGTCGCCTCCACTTGCTCTCCCAGGGTCAAGCGGGGCGGACGCTCGATGAAGGCGACGTCGATCGCCAGCTGCTCGGTGACCCGATCTCCCTCGCGCTGGATGCGAGCCACCCGACCCGGAAACGCGCGCCCGGGGAGCGAGCGGAACGTGATGTCGGCGCGATGCCCGATGGCCAGGGCGGCGGTGTCGCGCGCGTCCACGTACACCGTCGCCCAGGCCGTGCGGGAATCGGCAATCTTGAAGATCGGCATCCCGGGGTTGACGATGCCGCCCGCCTCGAGATCACGGCTCACCACGTAGCCATCGAGCGGACTCGCGATGATCGTCTCGGCCAGGTTCGCGTGCGACAGCGCGAGGGCCGATTGCCCCGCCTGCAGCTGGGCGCGAGCCGCGTCGATCTGGTCCTTCCGCGCCCAATTCTCCAGCGCCAGATCGAGCCCGTGACGGGCATCGCGCTCCGCCGCGGTCGCGACGTCATACGCCTGGCGCGCCCTGTCCAGGTCCTGCGTCGCGATCAGCTCCCTGGCGAACAGCTGCTGGTTCCGCTGGAAGTCGCGC
>JBGQLG010000180.1:0-10967 GCA_041499965.1 Methylomirabilia bacterium | reverse complement strand
CGGAGCTTGACCTGGTTGTCGACGCGCCCGAGGTATTCCAGATTGCCGTCGGGGAGGAACCGCCCCAGGTCCCCGGTCCGGAAGAGGCGCGCCGGCGGGTCGCCGGCGAACGGATCGCGGACGAACTTCCTCGCCGTGAGCTCCGGGTCGTGCAGGTACCCGCGGGCGAGGCCATCGCCCCCGGCGTGGATCTCACCCGGCACGCCGATGGGCACCGGAGCGGCGTGCGCGTCGAGGACGTAGAGCCGAGTGTTGGCGATCGGCCGGCCGATCGGGATGCGCTCGCGCGCGCCGCCGCCGCTGATGACGTAGGCGGAGACGTCGCCGGCGACTTCCGACGATCCGTACAGGTTCACGAGCGTCGCCTCCGGCAGGATCTTCTCGAAGCGCCGGGCCACGTCGACGGCAATGGCCTCGCCGCTGGTGACCCAGAACGTCAGGTCGGGGAGGCGGCGCCCCAGGTCGGGGACGGTGTCGAGCAGCACCCGGAGCACCGACGGGACCAGCACGATGCGCGTCACTCGATGCGTCGCCAGCAGGTCGACGAGCCGCGGCGGGTCGCCGACGACGTCGTCCGGAACGATGACGCTCAGCACGCCCTGCAGCAACGGGCCGAAGATCTCCCACACCGAGTCCACGAAGCTCAGCGACGTCTTCTGGCAGCAGACGTCCTGCGGCGTGAACGGCCACCGGCGCCACATCCAGGCAAAGCGGTTCAGCGAGGCCTGGTGGACGGCCAGCACGCCCTTCGGAGTGCCCGTGGAGCCCGAGGTGTAGATGACGTAGGCCAAGTCCTGTGGCCCCACTCCGCCGTCCGGCGTCGTGACCGGTTCCCGGCCGATCGCCTCCCGGTCCGCGTCGAGGTCAACCACCTGAGCGGTCCCCGCCGGGAGCCGGTCCCGGAGGTGCCGCGTGGTGAGCAGCACGGGCGCGCCGCTGTCGGCGAGCATGAAGGCCAGTCGGCTCTGAGGATACGCGGGGTCCAGGGGCACGTAGGCCGCCCCCGCTTTCAGGATGCCGAGCAGGCCCACGACGGCCTCGATCGAGCGCTCGATGCAGATCCCGACCAGGCCGCCGGGCCGGACGCCTCGCGCTTTCAGATGGTGCGCGAGCTGATTGGCGCGCGCGTGCAGCTCCCGGTACGTCACGCGCTGCTCGCCGTCGATCAACGCCACCGCGTCCGGTGTTCGGCTCGCCTGGACGTCGAAGAGCTGGTGGATGCCCGACTGGCGCGGATAGTCGGCCGCGGTGTCGTTCCACTCGATCACGAGGCGATGCCGCTCGGAGGCGTCCAGCATCGGCAGGGCCGACAGGCGACGCCCCGGGTCGGCGGCGGCGCCCTCGAGCAGGGCGCGAAAGTGCCCGAGCATGCGGGTGACGGTGGACGCCTCGAACAGGTCGGTGCTGTACTCGAAGGCGCACGACAGCCCCTCGTCGACCTCCGCCATGTCGACGGTGAGATCGAACTTCGCCGTCCCCGGATCGAACTCGAGCTCCTCGAGGGTCAGCCCCGGCAGCTCCAGGCGCTGCTTGAGCGCGTTCTGGAGGATGAACATCACCTGGAACAGCGGCGAGTGGCTCAGGCTCCGGGGGACGTGCAGATCGGCGATGAGCTTCTCGAACGGCACCTCCTGATGACCATAGGCGTCGAGCGTGACCTCACGCACCCGACCCAGCAGCTCGCGGAAGGTCGGATCGCCCGACAGGTCGGTGCGCAGCACGAGCGTGTTGACGAAGAAGCCGATCAGGTTCTCCAGCTCGACGTCGCGCCGCCCGGCCGCCGGCGAGCCGACCACGATGTCGTCGCGACCGGTGTACCGCGCGAGCAAGACCTGGAACGCCGCCAGCAGCGTCATGAAGAGCGTCCCGTTGACCTCGCGGCTCAGGGCCTTGAGCCGCTCGCGCATCTCCGGCGGGAACACGACACGCTGGATGGCGCCCTGCGCCGTGCGCTCGACCGGACGGGGCCGATCGGTCGGCAGCTCCAGCACCGGCTCGGCGCCCGCGAGCTGACCGCGCCAGTGGGCGATCTGCGCGTCGAGCACCGGGCCCTGCAGCGATTCGCGCTGCCACCGCGCGAAGTCCCCGTACTGCAGCGGCAGCTCGGGCAGCGCCACCGGACGCCCGGTGATGGACGCCTGGTAGTGTTGCCCGAGCTCGTCGAAGAGCACGCTCATCGACCAGGCATCGGTGACGATGTGGTGCATGAACAGCCACAGCAGGTGATGATTCTTGCCCAGGCGCAGCAGCGTCGCCCGCAGGAGGGCGTCGCGGGTCAGATCGAACGGCCGCTGGCCCTCGGCGCGCGCCAGCCGCAGCGCCTCGGCCTCGCGCTCTGGCTCGGGAACGCCGCTGAGATCGAGGAGGGGCACCTCGACGGCGCGCGTGGCCGCGACCACCTGCATCGGCTCCCCGTCCATCTCCACGAACGTGGTCCGCAGCACCTCGTGGCGCGCCACGACCGCCTCCAGGCTGTCGCGCAGCGCCGCCTCGGCCAGCGTCCCGCGCAGGCGGAACACCCGGCCGAGGTTGTAGGCCGCCGTCCCCGGATCGAGCCGATCGAGGAGCCACAGCCGGAGCTGAGCGTGCGAGACCGGCCGGATCTGATCACTCATGGGTGCGCGGGCGGCCAGGCCCGACAGACCAGCCGGGCGATCGGCCCCTCGACGGCGACGGTCGCAAGGTAGTCGGGCGCGGGCCTGAGCGTCCGCCGCGTCCAACCGTCGGCCGCCGCGAGGTCGCGCGCACGACCGATCCCCTCGCCCAGCGCCTTGATCCGCGCCTCGTGGCGCGTCCAGCAGGTGAAGAAGGCTTCGGGTCGCTCCGCCTCGGGAAGCCGGCGCAGGTCGTGCGTCTCCTGGAGCGTGAACATCCGCTCGGCGATCGCCTCCCAGTCGGCGAGCGGCCGGAGGCGCTCGATGTCCACGCCGATGCGCCGATCGCGCGCGAGGGCGCAGATCGCGAGGCCCTCGGAGTGCGACAGGTTGAAGCGCAGACCGTCCCGGTCGAAGGGCGCGCCGAGATCGGGCTTGCCGTGGGCGCCGTAGACCAGACGGATCTCGGCGGGATCGACCGCCAGGCGGGTCCCGAGGATCGTGCGGAGGGCACCGCGCCCCGCCACGAACCGCGCCGCGTCCCGCGGGAAATGAAAGCGGGCGGCCCGCTGGCGCTCGTCTGCGCTGAGGAGCTCGCTCGCCCGCTCGATCGATTCCGCGTCGACGTCGAGCCTCACCAGCCAGAGCTCGATCCCGGCGTCGCGGTGGGGCATCCTCGCCGGAGGCACCGGAGGGATCGAGCTTCGCTGCAGCATTGACGGTCAGTGGACCGGCGACTCGATGGTGTCGATGCCCGACAAGCCCGCGCCGTCTTCCTTCCACGTGGGGCTGTGGAGGAATGCCGGGAGCGGCGTGGGTCGGTCCGCTGGCATAATCGACATTCTGCCATGGCCGGCGTCGCTGTGGGAGCGACGCCGGCCGCACGACTTTGGCTGGATCGAGCCGCCACCCGGGCCATGCGTCACACCTCGCCGGGCGGGGATGTGGTACACCTTGCCCACTGATGACCTCCGACCAGCGGTGCGCCGGAAAGATCGTGCTCGTCACGGGTGCCCAGCGCGGCATCGGGCGCGCGATTGCCGTCCGGTTCGCTCAGGCCGGGGCCGACGTGGCGCTCAACTTCCTGGACGACAAGGCGGCCGCGGAGTCCGCGGCGGCGGAGATCACCGCCCTCGGCCGGCGGGCCACGACGCTCGCCGCCGATATCGCGAAGCCCGGGGAGGCGCGGCGCCTCGTGGGCGATGCCGAGCGGGCCCTGGGCCCGATCGACGTCCTCGTGAACAACGCCGGCGTCTTCCCCCGCACCCCCTTTCTCGACCTCACCGAGGACACGTGGGACGCCGTGCTCGACACCAACCTCAAGGCCACGTTCGTCTGCGCCCAGGAGACGGCCCGTCGCATGGTGGCCGCGGGCCGGCCGGGGACGATCATCAACCTCTCGTCCGGCGCGCCGTACCGCGGCTCGATGCGCGCCACCGCCTACATGGCGAGCAAGCTCGGCATCGTGGGGCTCACGCGCGGCATGGCCCGCGAGCTGGCCCCGCACGGCATCCGCGTCAACGCCGTCGCTCCCGGGATCACGAACACCGCGATGCCGCGCCTGGGCAATACCGAGGAGGCGCTGGCCACGCTCGGCCGGGCCAACCCGACCGGCCGCCTGGCCGAGCCCGAGGACATCGCGGACGTCGTCGTCTTCCTCGCCACCGACGCGGCCCGCTACGTCGTCGGCCAGTTGATCCACGTCAACGGCGGCGACTATCACGGGTAGCGCGAGCGGCCACGGCCCGCGAAGCCTCTTCGAGAGGGCGTGGGCGGAGTGGGGACTACCCGGGGCCCCTCACCTGGATCGAGGGCCGATATGAGATTCATCGAGAGCGACAAAGATATCCGCATGATCGTCATGTGGTCCGGCGGCATCGACAGCACATTCAAGCTCGCGTACCTGCTCAACGAGACCGAACGCCAGGTCCACGCGCATCACGTGCACATCGTCAATCGCGAGGGACGGCACAAGACGGAGCGAGCCGCGTGCAGGGCCCTGCGATCGAAGTTGAAGGCGATACGAGGTTTTGTCTACACGGAGAGCCGCATCGACCATCGTCAGCACGACCGGATTCCCTTCGATATGGCCATCGTCGCGTTCGAAGCCGGCGTGGTGGCGCGGTCAGGCGATGGCCGCAATTCCGAACCGTTCACGCACTGGACCATCGGGACGCACAAGGCCGAAGGGCACTATCAACGGCGTTTCGATCTGTACGAGCCCATGGTGAACGCCCTCTGCTTCCCCAATGACTACCCGGTGTTTGAGATGGGGAAGGTCGTCACGAAAGAAGAAGAGATCACCTATCTCGACGGCTTGGGGCTGTTTACTGATTGCTGGTATTGCCGGACTCCCAAAGCGGGCAGACCTTGTAGCACATGCGGAACATGCGACGAAGTGAAACAGGCGAGGCGGGCGATTCGGGCGCCTACACGCGATCGCGCAGGCGGGGATCGAGCGCGTCGCGCATGAAGTCGCCGAGCGCGTTGATGGCGAGCACGGTGACGAAGATGGCCAGGCCGGGAAACGCCGTGACCCACCACGCCGATTTGAGATACGTCCGGCCGCCGTTCAGCATGCTGCCCCACGTCACGACGCGCAGGGGCACGCCGATGCCGAGAAAGCTGAGCGTGGCTTCCAGCACCACCATGCTGCCCACGGCGAAGGTCGCGACCACGATCACCGGCGAGACGACGTTGGGCAGCACGTGCCGGAACATGATGCGGGCCTGGCCGGCGCCGGCCGCGCGGGTCGCCTCGACGAACTCGCGGCCGCGCACGGCCAGCGTCTCGCCGCGGACCAGCCGGGCGTAGATGGTCCATCCGGTGACGCTGAGGGTGATGATCAGGTTCGGCACGCCGGGGCCGAGCACGGTCACCAGCGCCATGGCGAGCAGAATGGTCGGGATGGCGAGCTGGATGTCGGTGAGGCGCATCAGCATGCGATCGATCCAGCCGCCGAAGAACCCGGACGCCAGCCCGACGACGACGCCGAGCGGGCACGAGACGGCGACGGCCAGCAGCCCCACCGCCAGCGACACGCGCCCGCCGTGCAGGAGCCGGCTCAGCACGTCGCGGCCCAGCTCGTCGGTGCCGAGCGGGCGGCTCCAGGTTCCGCCGGCCATCGCCGGTGGCGTGAGCCGCGCGGTGATGTCCTGTTCGTTGGGACCGGCCGGCGCCACCCGGTCCGCGAAGACGGCGAGCAGGACGACAACCGCCAGGACGCCGCCGGCGGCGAGCACGGGCAGCCGCCCACGCCGGCGGCTCATCCCAGACGGATCCGTGGATTGAGCGCCACGTAGGCCAGGTCGACCGCGAGGTTGGCGGCCACGAAGATGAGCGAGATGACCAGCGTCACGCCCTGCACGACCGGGAAGTCGCGATTGAAGACGGCCTCGGCCGCAAGGACGCCGACGCCGGGCCAGGCGAAGATCGTCTCGGTGACGACGGCGCCGCCCAGGAGCTGGGCGAGCTGCAGCCCCACCACGGTGACGATCGGGATCGCCGCATTCTTGAGCGCGTGGCGCCAGACCACCGACGTCTCCCCGAGCCCCTTGGCGCGGGCGGTGCGCACGTAGTCCTGCTCCAGCACCTCGAGCATGCTCGAGCGGACGAGCCGGGCCAGCCGGCCCAGCACGATCGTCGAGAGGCTCACCGCCGGCAGCACCAGGTGCCACAGCGTTCCCGCGCCGAAGACGGGTAGCCACTCCAGACGCACCGCGAAAAGCCAGATCAGCATCAGCGCGAGCCAGAAGATGGGCACGGCCTGCCCGGCCACGGACAGGACCATCGCCACCCGGTCCACCAGGGTGCCGCGCCGCAGGGCCGAGACGATCCCGGCCGGGATCGCGATCACGATGGCCAGGGCCAGCGCCGCCGCCGTCAGCAGCATGGTGCGGGGCAGTCGCTCTCTGATGAGCTGGGCGACCGGGCGGTTGTGCCGCAGCGAGGTGCCGAGGTCGCCCGCGGCCGCGCGCGACAGATAGATGACGAACTGCTGCGGCAGCGGCCGGTCGAGCCCGAGCGCGCGCCGCGTGTCCTGCATCACCTCGGGGGGCGCGTCCGCCGGGACCAGCAGGGCGACCGGATCGCCGGAGAGATGGAGCAGGACGAAGATGACGGCGGCCACGCCCACGGCGACGGTGAGCGTGCTCCACAGCCGTTCCACGAGGTGAACCAGCATGCCGCGCTCAGCGGTGGTCGAGCAGGAAGCGGTGCAGCTCCTCGGCGCAGCGGTCGGGCACCGCGTCGGTGATGTTGTGGGGCAGGCCGTGGTACACGACGAACTTCACCTTCGCTACCCGGTCGCGGATGACCTCGTACTGGGCCATGGAGCTGATCGGGTCGTGATCCGGCACGACGGCCAGCATCGGGCAGCGGATCTTCGCCAGATCCTCGGTGAGATCGACGGAGCGCATGAGCGGCACGAAGCGGGCCAGCCACGCCGCGCTCGTCCTGGCCGACTCGTCGAGGAACCACTCGACGAAGCGCGGATCGACCGTGGCGAGATCGAAGCGATCCGCGATCGTCTCGGCCAGGAACTGCCGCACGCCGGTGCGCTTGATGTGGGCCACCCAGCGCTCGGCGTCCACGTTGGAGGGGCCGAGGCCGGGCGTGGACGCGAAGTCGGCGAGCGTGAGCAGGCGGTCGGGATGGTCGATCGCGACTTTCATCGAGATGATGGCGCCGGCCGAGGAGCCGGCCAGGTGCACGCGGTCGACGCCCAGATGATCGAGCAGGTCGATCACGTCGCGGGCCAGGCGGTCGAGCGTGAAGGGCAGCGCGTCGTCGGGGATCTGCGATCCGCCGTGAGCCGGATCCCGTCGCTGGCGATGAAGTGCTCCACCTCACGCCTCCACGAACGCGTCGCGCGTCCAGAGCAGGTGGTCCGGCCGCATGTGGAAGCCCTTCACCTTGCGGCTCAGGCCGAAGATCTCGTCGAGCTGCCACAGATAGAGCCAGCCCACCTCCTCCTGCAATCCCTTCTGCACCCGGGCGGCCAGCTCGCCGCGCTTCCTGACGTCGAACGTCTGCTCGTGCTCCTCGATCGTCTGCTTGAGCTCGCCGGCGGCGTCGAAGTAGCGGAAGGAGCCGTAGCTCGGCAGGAAGCGCTGGGTCAGGTACGACGGGTCCCAGGTGCCGTTGACGAACGCGTAGTAGGCCGCGTCCTTGAGGAGCCCCCGCCCGGCCCGCCGGTTGTACTCACCGAACTCCAGCGTCTGCAGGGAGACCCGCACGCCGATCTTCTCCCAGTAGCCGGCGATGAGCTGGGCGGCCTCCTCGGCCTGCGACCAGCGGCCGGTGGCCTGCCACAGCGTGAGGTCGAAGCCGCCGCCCTGCCCGGCCTCGGCGAGCAGCTTCTTCGCGCGCTCCGGATCGTAGGTGTACGGGCTCGGGTCGATCGCGTTCGTCACCTGACGGGCGACGACGGAGTTGGCGAGCTTGCCCCGCCCCGCGTAGAGGCTCTTGACGATCGTGGCCCGGTCGATGGCGAGAGCCAGCGCCTGCCGAACCCGGCGGTCCTTGAGCGGAGGCGCCTGGAGCACGTTGAGCAGGAGCAGGTGCACGGACGAGCCCAGCTCGGAGTAGACGGCGAGCTTGGCGTCGCCCTCCACCGTGGCAATGAGCGGCACCGGCAGGTTCACCATGACGTCGATCGTGCCGCGTGACAGCGCGGCCACGCGCGTGGCCGGGTCGGGGACGATCTGCCACACGATGCGCTGGCTGGCCGCCTTGGCCCCCCAGTAGTCGGGGCTGGCCTCGAGCACCACCCGCTCCCCGACGACGTACTCGACGAAGCGGAAGGGCCCGGTGCCGATCGGCCGGTCGCTCACGAACTTCTCGCGGTACTCCGCCATCGCCCTGGGCGGCACCATGCTCACCGACTCCGCCGCCACCCGGTTGGGCAGGATGGGATCCGGCACCTTCGTGGTGATGCGCACCGTGCCGGGATCGACGATCTGGACTTCCTGACCGATGGAGGGCGGCCACAGGACCTTGCCCAGCGTGTTGAGCTTGGAGCCGATGGTGCGGTCGATGCTCAACTTCACCGCCTCGGCGTCGAACGGCTCGCCGTTGTGGAACTTCACGCCGCGCCGCAGCTTGAACTCCCACGTGTGGGGATTGACGTTGCGCCAGGACGTGGCCAGCAGCGGCTTGAGCTCCATCGTCCGGGGATCGCGGATCAGCAGCGTCTCGCAGATGTTGATCAGGATCGACCCGGTCAGCACGGACCGGAACTGGTGGGGATCGATGGTCTCCGGATTGGACGGCAGCGCGATCGTCAGCGCCGCCTTGCGCCCGCCCTGCGCGCGGGCGGCTGCCGGTCGCCACGCGACGGCGCCCCCGACTCCGATCAGTCCCGCGCGTCTCAGCGCTTCACGACGTGTCAGCACGCGGCGCCCCTTTCTGCAGGCGCGCCGGATCCGGAGCGGTCGTTGACGCGGCCTGGGTCCGCAGCGTAGCACCCCCGTCCTGTCGATGCAGCGCTGGGTCCCGGCCCAACGGGTGCTATTTCTTCACGCGCTCGTATTCCGTTCTGCCCGTGCTCATGGCGATGCCCATGGCGTCGGTGCCGTCGGGAACGACGGTGAGAAACGTCTTGCCATTTTCCTCGGAGACCGTCGCCGTGCCGGCAGAGCGCGACGACCGATATCGCAGTTTGCCGTCTTCGAGATAGTATTTGCCGACAGTCATCGCTCCACCCTGTGTTGCGGCTTGGTAACTCCCGTCCCCCCGGATCGTCATCGTGGAGGGATCCTGCCCGCCACTGACCCAGCCCCGCCAGGTCCCCGCGAGCTCGCTGACATCAGTGACCTGCTTCTCCCCTCCACTCGCAACGAGTGCACCCATCGTGATTCCCACAGCAAGCCACAGCGCGACACATGTCCTCATCATGCGGCAATCTCCTTTCGGGCTCTGGAAGCCGTTTGCCTCGCTGAACGCTTGA
Organism: Methylomirabilia bacterium; assembly: GCA_041499965.1. Classification (GTDB taxonomy): domain Bacteria; phylum Methylomirabilota; class Methylomirabilia; order Rokubacteriales; family CSP1-6; genus AR5. Next base: position 1,424 of record JBGQLG010000180.1, on the reverse strand, counting down.
CCCGCTCGGCCTCCAGCGCGGGCCGCGCTGGAGATTCTAGCGCGCTACGGGACTCGGCAGGACAAGGTGGATGGCCTCGTCCACGGCAGAAAAGAGGGTCGCTTGTCGACGGCAGCGGCGGATTCGGGTTGTGTTTCCGTGACTGTGACGACGGAAATCGATTCTGCTTCCAGCGGAAGCCTGGGTACCACTCCAGCCGAAACCAAGCCGGGTTACCGCCCATCGAGTTGGTACCGTCGGGTCTGTGTGGTAGCGAAAAAGTGGATAGCAATGTGGATAGCGAAGCGCCCCCTTCAAGGCACCTCGATCCGCCGCCTTCCACGGACAATCCATCTGGCTCGGTCGGTGCTCCATAACGCGCCGGCGAGTGTCTGCGAGGCAAAGCGCCACGCCGAGATCGAGGTCGTGCTACAGCACGGCATCGTGCAGAATCTTCAGGTTCGCATCGGCCGCGCCCGCCGGGCGCAACGTTCAGGGAGACCGACCATGCCAAACGCGATGTCTGGAAAGGCGCTCACCGTCCTCGGGGCCGTCGAGGCCGAGGCGATGGGCGTCACGCTGCCGCACGAGCACCTGCTGATCGACTTCGCGGTGATGTTCCGGGAGCCGGCCGCCGCCAGCGACAAGGGCCTCGCCTACCAGCCGGTGAGCCTGGCCAACGTCGGCTGGGTGCGCCAGAACTTCAACGCCAACCTCGACAACCTCCGGCTGCTCGACGAGCAGACGGCGCAGGACGAGATCACGCTGTTCCGGCGGGCGGGCGGGCAGACGGTGGTCGATCCCACCAACGTGAGCCTCGCGCGCGATCCGCTCGCGCTGGCCCGCATCGCCCGCGCCACCGGCCTCCACATCGTGATGGGCGCCGGCTACTACGTGGCGGCCGCGCACCCGGCCGACATGGACCGGCGCAGCGAGGACTCGATCGTCCGGGAGATCGTGCAGGAGGTGGAGATCGGGGTCGGCGACACCGGCGTGCGGGCCGGGCTCATCGGTGAGATCGGCAACACGTGGCCGTGGACGGAGAACGAGAAGAAGGTCGTGGGCGCGGCCGTCGAGGCCCAGCGTCGCACCGGGGCGCCGCTGATGATTCACCCCGGCCGCGACCAGACGGCGCCCATGCTGATCGTGGAGCTGATCGCCAAGCAGGGCGGCGACCTGACGCGGACGATCATGTGCCACATCGAGCGGACGATCGTCGACGCGCGGCACCTCTACGATCTCGCCGCCACGGGCGTCTGGCTGGAGTACGACCTGTTCGGTCTGGAGAACTCGTACTACCCGTACAACCCGGACTTCGACATGCCCAACGACGGCGGGCGCATGGCCCAGATCCTGGCGCTGATCGGGCGCGGCCACCAGGATCAGATCCTCATGTCGCACGACATCGCCTACAAGAGCTCGCTGACGAAGTACGGCGGCTACGG
>JBGQLG010000179.1:0-11005 GCA_041499965.1 Methylomirabilia bacterium | reverse complement strand
CGCCGCGCCCGGCCACCTGGATCTGCTCGCGCGGGATGCCGCGTTGCACCAGGTCGGTGCGCACCCGCTCGGCCCGTCGCAGCGACAGCGCGTCGTTGTAGGTCAGCGATCCCACGCGGTCGGTGTGGCCCACCACGACGATCTCGGGCGAGGGGTGCCCGGCGATCTCCTGGAAGATCTTGGGGATCTCCAGCTTCGACTCCGGCGTGAGCTCGTCGCTGTCGCCCAGGAAGTAGAGGACGAAGGTCACCGGGCGCGGCGGCTGGGCCGCCAGCGCGGTCCCGAACGTCTGCTGCACCTGCTCGGCGGTCAGGCGCCCGCCGTCCTCGAGCTTGCCCTCCTGCTGCAGGCGCGACGCGGCGTAGGGCGCGTCGAGCGTCTGGTGGTGGTCCCCGTGGGTGACGGTGAGCGCGCCCACCTTGCCGTCGTGCCCGGGCAGGAGCACCACCGTCTCGTCGCGCGACGGCGGGGCCGCCACCTGCCGGACGCTCGGCGTGGCGGCGCAGCCGGCGACGGCCATGGCCAGCAGGAGCAGCGCGAGCGCGCGTGGCATGCGCGAGCTTACGGGGTGACCGGAACGGCGCGAACGACGAACTCGGTGCCGCGCACGCCGAGGATGGTCGAGGGCGTGCGCACCGTCATGGCGTCGGGCGACTGCTTGGCGATCTTGCCCGACACCGCGGCCAGGGTGCCCTTGCGCAACGAGGTGTCGAAGCGCCCAGCGTGGGTGGTGGAGTCGAAGGCGAAGCGGTCGATGGACAGCGCGCTGTCGGGGCCGACCGAGAGCAGGCTGTCGTCGTTGAAGGTGACGCCGGCCGAGCCGTCGCGCCCGGTCACGATGACGTCGCCCTCCAGGAGCTTCATGCCGACCGAGGCCGGCAGCCTCTGGCCGGCCCGCTCGATGCGGACCTCACCCTTGGTGACCTTCACCCGGCCGACGTCGTCGGCCGCCGCCACCACCGCGGCGGGGAGCAGCACGGCGAGCATCAGCAGCACGACACACCCATGGCGCATTGATCGGCCTCCTAGCGGCATATACTAGCGCGGGTGAAGATCAAGCAGACGCGGACGTTTCGAGCTCGGCTCGACCAGTGCTCGGACGTGTCGGCCTTCGTCGAGTCCGCCATCGGTGGCATGCCGCCGCGGCTGATCATGCGTCTGCGCCTCGCCGTCGAGGAGCTGTTCGTCAACACGGTGACCCACGGCCACGGCGGCGACAGCAACGCCCCGGTGGAGGTCACCGTGCGCATCGACGGCGACCGCCTGCAGCTGATCTACGAGGACACCGCCCCGGCTTTCAACCCGTTCGCCAAGGTCGAGGTGCCCGACCCCTCGGCCAGTCTCGAGGAGCGCACCCTCGGCCACCTCGGCGTGTTCCTCATCACCCAGCTCGCCGAGCGCTACGACTACGCCCGCGTCCGCGACCGCAACTGCGTCACCGTGGAGCTACCGATCAGTCACTGAGTGGAGACGACCTGGTGGTGGCCATCCTGATCGGAATCGCGCTCGTGGCGGCCGGGTGTGTACCGGCGGCCGGCCCGAGCGGCCCGCTCGAGCCTCTCGTGGTGGGCGTCGAGCAGCACATGACGATCGAGTGGCAGACCGATCCGCGCGAGCGGGCGACCGTCGTCTGGGGCTACGTGAACAACCGGTCGCCCTACGCCTTCGACCGCCTGCGCGTGCTGGTGGACGCGCTCGGACCGGACGGAGCGATCCTCGACCAGCGCCTGGTATGGGCGCCCGGGCTCCTCGGCGGTGGGGGCCGGGCGTACTTCGAGGTCCCGATGGTGCCGGCGCCGAGCTATCGCGTCCGCGTCTTCTCGTACGACCGCGTGGAGTCCGATGGCCGCCGCCGCCGGCCGTTCTAGTGAGGCGCGCCGGGTCGGCGAGACTATCCCTTCGCCTGCTCCGCCATGGCCCTCTTCGCGCGACGATCGAGCTCCTCCGGCGGCACGTCCTCGATATGCGTCGAGAGGTGCCAGGTGTGGCCGAACGGATCCTCGAGCGTGCCGAGCCGGTCGCCGTAGAACTGGTCGGCGACCGGGCGTTTCATCTTGGCGCCGGCGGCCACCGCCTTGGCCGCGACCGCGTCGACGTCCTCGCAGTAGACATGCAGGCTCACGGGTGAGCCCCCGAACTTCCGCGGCCCGTGGGCGTCGTGATCCGGGAACTCGTCGGCCAGCATGATGATCGTGTCGCCGATGCGGATCTCGGCGTGGCCGATCTTGCCGTCGGGCGCCTTGTGCCGAAAGAGCTCGACGGCGCCGAAGGCCTGCTGGTAGAACTCCAGGGCGCGCTCGGCGCCGTTCACGATCAGGTAGGGCGAGACCCGGTTGTAGCCGTCGGGAATCTTCTTCACGGCCATCGGGAAACCTCCACGTAGCAGGTGTTGAACGGGCTGGCGCCGGCCGGCGAGGCGCGGTCCTCGACGAGCACGTTGGCGCAGCCGTGGGTGTCGTGGCCGGCGGCGTCGGGCGTGAACCACGCGCCCTCCTTGATCGAGATCACGCCGGGCGCGATGCGGTCCGTCACCCGGGCCGGCAGCTGCGTGGCCCCGCGGTCGTTGAACACGCGCACCCGGTCGCCGTCGGCGATGCCGCGGGCGGCGGCGTCGGCCGGGTGCATCCAGACGTCGTCGCGGTCGGCACGCGCGAGCACGGGCTGGTTGTCGTGGATCGAGTGAGTGCGCGCGCGCGACTTGGGCGAGATCAGACGGAGCGGATGCGTCGGCGCTTGCGGGTCGGGGATCCAGGTCGGGATGGGCGGGATCGTGCCGAGCCCGTAGGGGTTGGGGTTGGCGGCCAGCGACATCGAGTAGATCTCGATCTTCCCCGAGGGCGTCGTGAACGGATGGCGCTCGGGGTCGCGGATCTCCCGGGCGAACGCGATGGCGTCCTCGGGCGCCGGCAGCCGGGCCAGGCCGCTGGCGCGGAAGGTGTCGAAGTCGTCGATGGCGTCGCGGGTCAGCTCGCGCAGCCACGCGTCTTCCGTCTTGTCGTTGTAGTCCTGCACGCCCAGCCGCCGGGCCAGCGCCGTGAAGATGTCGAGGTCGTTGCGGCACTCGCCCACCGGCTCGATCGCCTTCTGCATGAAGATCGCGTAGTGGCCGGCGCCCGCCCACGGCGTGTGGACGTCGTTGCGCTCCCAGAAGGTCGTGGCCGGCAGCAGGATGTCGGCGTAGCGGGCCGTCGGCGTGAGGAACTGGTCCTGCACGACCATGAACTCGAGCTTCTCGGCGGCGGCCGCGATCTTGTTGATGTTGGGAAGCTGGTTGAAGAGGTCGCCGGCCGATGAATAGACGAGCTTGATGTCGGCCGGGTAGCCGCCCGCCGTGCCGCGGTCGAGCAGATCGGCCAGCAGTGATGACGCCACGCGCGCGCCCGCCGGGTTGGTGCCGGCGGGCAGCACGCGGATGCCGCCCCGACCGGTCGCGCCGTTGCTGGTGCCGGAGTTGCCGCCGGGGACGCCCACGTTGCCGGTCATCGCGGCCAGCGCGTAGGCGGCGCGGTGGAACTGCTCGCCGCGGATGGTCCGGCCCGGCGCGTAGCCGGTCTGTAACGCCGCCGGCTTGCTGGTGGCGAACTCGACGGCGAGCCGGCGCAGCGTGGCGGCCGGGATGCCGGTGATCGCCTCGGCCCACTCCGGCGTCTTGCGCACGCCGTCGAGGTGGCCCAGCAGGTAGGCGCGGTACGACGCCCCGGCCGGCGCGTCGGGCGGCAGGTGCGCCTCGTCGAAGCCGAGCACGTAGCGATCGAGGTAGGGCTGGTCTTGCAGCCCCTCGCTGGCGATCACGTAGGCCATGGCGACGAGGGCGGCGGTGTCGGTCGAGGGGCGGATGAAGATGTGCTCGTCGGCCAGCGCGTGGCTGGTCCGCGTGCGCCGCGGATCGACGCACACGATGCGCACGCCGCGCTGCTTGGCCAGCTTCAGGTATTGATGCGTCCCGGTGCCGAAGGTGCCGTCGGCCGGACTCCAGCCCCACATGAGGATCAGCCGCGAGTTGACGTAGTCGGTGGGCTCGCGGCCCGCGCTCTTGTAGTCGGCCTTGGCGCCGTAGGTGGCGCGCACCGAGAAGACCTCGGCCTCGGCCGAGATGTTCGACCACAGCTCCGTGCAGCCGCCGATCATGTGCATGAACCGCTGGGAGGCGCCGCGCCCGTGCAGCATCGACAGGCTGCCGGTGCGCGAGCAGTCGAGGATGGCGGCCGGGCCATAGGTGTCGCGCACCCGGCGCAGCTGCCCGGCGACCTCGTCGAGCGCCTCGTCCCAGCCGATGCGCTCGAACCGGCCGCTGCCCCGCGGCCCCACCCGGCGCATCGGATGGCGCAGGCGGTCCGGATGGTTGACCCGCTCGGCCTGGCCGAAGCCGCGCACGCACGCGTGCAGCGGCGGCAGCTCGGGCGTCCACTTGCGCGGATCGGTGCTGATCTTGACGATCTGGCCGTCGCGCACGTGGGCGTTGACGACGCAGCGCCCGCCGCAGTTGTGGCCGCACGTACTGGTGAAGACGGCCTCGCCGGGGCCGGCCGCCACCCGCGGTGTCTCGTAGATCGTCCGTGGGGTCATGCCGCTCAGGATAGCATCACCCCGCCGGGCGGGCAGGGCGCCTGGGGCGTGCACGTGACCAGCCCGAGGCGGGCCCTGCCCATGGACCGTCAGCTAGAAGTCGTCGTCGTCGTCGTCGCGGCGATCGTGGTTGTCATGGTGGTCGCGCCCGATGCTCGGGTCGACGAACATGGCCAGGAGCTGGCCGCCCTCGACCAGCTCGGGATCGCTGCTGACCTTGTGCGCCTGCACGTCGAGCAGGAACCAGCCGCGGCCCAGGACGTGGCTGGCGTCGATGATCCCCGACGACTCCTCGTCCTGCGTGATGAACGTCGGATTGTTCGGGATGGTCGGGTCGAAGAACTTCGGATTGTGCGCGGCGACCTGCATGAACTCGCCGGTGCCGAGCTGGTAGAGCCAGATCTTGGAGACCCGCGCGCTGTTGCCGGGATCCTCGTCCATGAGGATGCGGCCCCAGCGGTCGATGGCCACGTTGTCGAGCATGCCGTGGCCCTCGTCGCCCTTGAGCAGGATCTCGATGGTGCCACCGCGCTCGGGGCGCTCGATGTCGTCGAAGTTCAGGTGCCACAGACGGCAGTTGGCGGTCAGGCTGGCCGTGGTCACGTAGTAGTAGTTGTCGCGGCGCCCGAGCCGCGGGTCCCAGGCGCCGTCCTCGGGCCGCTGGAAGCGGGTGACACCGTTGGTGATAGACGCCTGCTCCGGCGCCAGGCCGTCGAGGCCCGACACGTCGCCCAGGCTCACCAGGCTGAAGCGCCCCGAGCCGACGAAGCCGCTGGCCGCCGTGCCGAGGCCGAACTCGTTGCTCTCCTCGGCCACCGGCTGCCCCTTGACCGAGACCTTGAGGCCGTACAGCTTGCCGTTGGTGAGCCCGGCCTGCTCGACCGGATGGCCGTGGCGCGTCTTGGTGCCGACGTAGACGTAGACCTCGCTCGGGAAGCTGGCCGCGACGGGTGCCGTGCTCTGCGCGCTATCGTCCGTGAGCATGACGATCGTCTTGTCCTGGGCGTGCGGACAGGCCACCGAGTTCTCGTAGGAGAGATGGCCGAAGCGCGGGAGCTGCCACGCCTCGCCGGCGTGCTGGCCGGTGGCCACGCGCGCCCACGCCCGCCCCTGGCTCACCTCTTCGCCGTTCATGTAGATGCGCTCCAGCGTGCCCTTGCCGTTGTGGTAGAACGCGCTGTGCCGCGGCAGGTCGGCCGAGCAGTGGCGCTCCCACACCGTGGTGCCGGCCACGTAGCCCTGTGTTGCCACGTCCCACAGGAAGACGTCCTGGGGCGACTGGGTGAAGTCCTCGCCTTTGAGGACGCGGAGCGTGCGGCCGTCGATCGTCCACCGCGACACGAACGCGCCCTTGGAGCCGTGGCCGCGGGCGATGCCGTTGGCGGCGACGATCTCGTGATTCACGATCAGCGTGAACTCGTTCCGCGTTCCCGGGAACGCGCCGAGGCCGTCGGGGATGCCGACCATCCGGTAGCCGCCGACCGCGTCGCCCACGGTCAGGATCGACACCAGGCGTACCCCCGGCACGCTCGGCACCAGGTACGGCTCGGTGGTCGTGCTGGGGCCGATGGTGGCCGCCTCGGCCCGCCCGGGCCGCCCCAGCGACGGGCCGGCCAGCCACAGCGGGGCGGTGGCCAGTGCCCCTTTGAGAAAGGTCCGTCGAGCGAGACGCCGCGGTGATCCCTGCTTCATGCCATCCTCCTCGAGGTGGAACGTGAAGAAGCTCTGCGATGGACGCGGCGGTTATCGCAGCCGAGGATGATGTGGGTATGACGCGAACGAGACGTCTTCGTGACGACGGGGGAGAATCGTTCAGGCGGCGACGACGGAAGCCCGGCGAACGATCAGGCGCGGAGCTTGTTGGCGGCGTCCAGCGCGGCGACCTTGTAGCACTCGGCCAGCGTCGGATAGTTGAAGACGGTCTTCATGAAGTAGTCGAGCCCGCCGCCCAGCCCCAGCACCGCCTGGCCCACGTGCACCAGCTCGGTCGCGCCGGTGCCGATGCAGTGGATGCCCAGCAGGCGGCGGTTCTCGCGGTGGAAGAGCATCTTGAACATCCCGCTCTGGTCGCCGAGGATCTGCCCGCGCGCGATCTCGCGGTAGCGCGCGATGCCCGTCTCGTACGGGATCTTCTTGGCCGTCAGCTCGTGCTCCGGCGCGCCGACCATGGAGATCTCGGGGATGGCGTAGATGCCGATGGGAAAGTGATCCTCGAGGATGCCGGCCTCGAGATCGAACGCCGCGCAGGCGGCCAGGCGGCCCTGCTCGGAGGACGTGGCGGCCAGGCTCGGATAGCCGATGACGTCGCCGGCGGCGAAAATGTGCGGCACCGCGGTCCGGAACTTGGCGTCGACGGTGAGGCGGCCGCGCGCGTCGGCGGTGAGCCCGGCCGCCGGCAGGTTCAGCGCCTCGGTGGCGGCGATGCGGCCGGCCGAGAACAGCACCATGTCGGCCACGATGCGCTTGCCCGACTCGAGGTTCAGCACCGCCCGGCGCGGCGACTCGCCGCTGACGGCCAGGGAGGCGACGGTCTCGCCGAAGCGGAAGGTGACGTTGCGGTCGCGCATCTGGTGGATCAGCTCCTCGACGATCTCGCGGTCGAGGAACTCCAGCGCGGTGTCGCGCTTCTCGACCAGCGTCACCGCCACGCCCACCGCGGAGAAGATCGACGCGTACTCGATGCCGATCACGCCGGCGCCGACGACGGCCAGCGTGCGGGGCAGGCGCGACAGGGTCACGATGTGGTTGGTGGTCAGGATGACCTCGCCGTCCGCGTTCGTCCCCGGCGGCGGCGCCGGCTCGGTGCCGACGGCGATCACGATGTTGGCCGCGCTGACCCGCCGCGTGCCCGTCTCGGTCCGGATCTCCAGCGTGTGCGAATCGACGAACGCCGCCTGGCCGGGCAGCACGCTCACGTCGTTGCGCTGGAGCTGGTTCTGGATGATCTCGACCTCGCGGCTGATCACGTGGTCGACGCCCGCCAGGAGCTGCTGGCACGTGGGCCGCGCGTCGAGCCGGGCCCAGGGCAGGCGCTCACCCTTGCCGGCGATCGTCGTGTAGCTGATGACCGCCTCGCGCAGCGTCTTGCTGGGGATCGTGCCGGTGTCGAGACAGATGCCGCCCACGGAGCGACTCTTCTCGACCACCGCCGCCCGCTTGCCGAGCTTGGCCGCCTGGACGGCGGCGCGCTGGCCGGCCGGGCCGCTGCCGATGCAGACGAGATCGAAGTCGTAGGTCATCGTGGCTAGTGGCCGCCGCCCATCCCGGAGTATACTGCGCCCACTGACCCCGTCGTCTAGCCTGGCCCAGGACACGACCCTTTCAAGGTTGAGATCGCGGGTTCGAATCCCGCCGGGGTCACGCCCGCTCTTGAAACCCCTGTCAGGATCACGCTGACAGGGGTTTTCTCGACTCGGAACCCCGAGATGTCGGGGAGCTGCAGATCGAGCAGGATGACGTCAGGCCGGCGTTCGCGGGCCAGGGCCAGCCCGCGTTGCCCGGTCTCTGCAGTGACGAGTCGGAGGCCCGGCCGTAGGTCGAGAATCCGCATCATGAGCCGCAGATTGACCGGGTGATCCTCAATCACAGCACGAGCGGGGCCGATTCGGGTGGCGGCGAGCGTGGTTCTGCCCCCATGCTAGAGGAATCGGCGCATCGACGCCGCGACTTGAGCCGCATTCGCGATTGCTGCTCGCTGCGGCAGGCTGACGGCTCCGACGCCCGCCCTGCGCTGGCTGCGCGACGCCGCCTGAGATCCTACCTACTACTGCCTGACGCCATTAGCGGATAAGGCGGGCCGCGTGCCGTCGCCGGCCATTCAGTTCACCACGGCCCCCGCGCCAGCGTCGAGCGCAGCCGCAGCGCCTCGCAACGTTGGCGTCCCCTGCGCGATTGACCTAGCTCTCGTTCCGCCCTACCGTCCGGGCATGGACCGCCGCGGCTTCCTGCTGACCTCGCTGGCCGGCGCCTTCATCGCACCCCTTGCCGCCGAGGCGCAACAAGCGGGGAAGGGCCCCCGCATAGGACTTCTTTCCTCTTTGGATGCGCCCACACCTAACCACGCGGCGTTTGTAGAGAAGCTACGCGAACTCGGATGGGTCCACGGCAAGAACATCACGATGGAATATCGATTTGCTGCCCGAGACGTGCAGCGGCTCAGAGCCTTCGCTGCCCAGCTGGCTCACCTCCCCGTCGACCTCATCTTCGCCACTGGCGGAGCAGAATCAACCCAGGCTGCCAAGAGCGAGACGAAGACAATCCCTATCGTCTTCGCGCTGGCTGATGACCCCCTGAAGGCGGGACTCATCTCCAGCCTCGCGCGTCCGGAGGCAAACATCACGGGGCTGTCGTCCATGAACGCGGAGTTGGATGCTAAGCGACTCGCCCTGCTCAAGGAAGCAATCCCGCGACTGAACCAGATCAGCGTGTTGTGGAGTCCGGTTGACCCTTCCGGAGCCGCCGCGCTGAGGGCAACTGAGGGGGCGGCCCGATCACTTGGACTGCAGCTCCACGTCCAGGAGGTTCGGGGTCCGCAGGGCCTGGGCGAAGTTTTTCGCGCCGCAAAGAAGCTAGGTACCGGAGCCGTGATGATTCTTGGATCGCCGACCCTTTACGAATACCAGCGGCGAGTCGCAGAGCTGGCGACCAAAACACGTTTGCCCGCAATCTCAGCATGGCGACAACTCCCAGAGTCTGGCGGACTCATGAGCTACGGCGCGGATGTTCCCGACATGTTCCGGCGCGCCGCCGTCATGGTCGATAAGATTCTGAGAGGCGCCAAACCCACCGACCTGCCCGTCGAGCAGCCCGCGAAGTTCGAGCTCGTGATCAACCTCAAGACGGCGAAGGCGCTCGGTCTGACGATCCCCCCGTCGCTGCTGCTGCGGGCCGATCAGGTGATTGAGTGACCCCGCTGCCGCATCTCCTGCCGTGGGTTCGCGTGCGGATTCTGATCCGCTCCATCACGTCGACCACGTGGGGCCACGAGGCATGGCCGGAGGTGAGGCCGGTGCTGCGTCGCGCCTTCCGGGTCCTCCAAGCACCTCGGGCCCGGACGCAGCGAGGGAGACACGATGAAGAAGCAGCCGCCGCAGAAGTCCGCACTGGAGTGGGCGCGCGATGTCGCCGCCGATCCCCTGCACCAGGAGGCAGTCGAGGCGCTGATGACGGAGATGAACCTCGCGCAGGACTTGGCGGTCCGGCGCGACCAGCGCGGCCTCACCCAGGTCGAACTTGCCCAGCGTGCCGGCGTCACCCAGGCCATGCTGTCGAAGCTGGAAGCCGGCAAGGCGCGCAACCTCGAGCTGGGGACGATCGTGAAGATTGCCGCCGCGCTCGGAGCCCGGGTCAAGATCACGCTGGAGCCGATGGGGCGCAAGACGAAACGTAAGACCGCGGCAGCTTGAGCGCCCGCCCGCGGCTGGGCGCGCCGGCTCAGTACGTGCCCATGGCCCCACGCCCGTTCGCGTGCCCCTTCCACCACCTCCGGCTGGGTCTATGAGGAGAAGGTCGGTGGCTGGCGTCCCCTGGGCTTACAAGGACGCGTCTTGAGCCGGAACGGCGTGGACCACGAGCGGCACTTCCCCGACGTCGCCGGCCAGCCGATTGCGGCGCGCTGGCGCCGGCGACCCCTGGCTCTCGATGGGGAGGTCTCGAGGCCCAGCTCCCGCCCGCGAGCGGTCACGCCACCGCCTCCCCCTCAGCTCGAACCCCCAACGTTCGACGGAACCCCCCGGGGTCACCACTTCAGGTGTGGACGGCGCAGCGAGCAGGAGCGGCGCATACGTGCCCTGCCCGGCGAACCGATAGCCGCGCGTCCTGGGGATGTCCTGGCCCAGCAGACCGCGAACGTCGCGCCCGCGAGCGCGTAACTCTTCGAGGAGCCGTCTGCCGTCGAACTGCGCGACGGGGCCACGCCGCGCCCCCAGCTCGGCGGCCAGCGGCGCCTTGCGGTCCTTCTCGACTCGGAGCCTGGCCTGCAGCTCCTCCGCCGCACCGGTACCCGCCAGCAGGGCGTCGAGACCGCGCTGCCGCCGGGCTTCGACGTCGGCCAGCTCTCCCTCCAGCTGCGCTCGGCGGTCGGGAGCGACCCGGCGCCGGCGGGTGAGCCGAGCGGCTGCCTTCTCGACGTCCCGCTCCGAAAGCGGCGTGGCGGTGAGAACGGCGGCGTCGCTAGGCCTTGCCCTTGGCCCCTCGCGCTTCAACGAGCGCAGTTTTGATGGCCTGCATCGCCGCGCGGCAGGAGACCTGAGCGAGGCGGAGCAGCTCTTCAGCCTGTGCCTCGCTGCATGTGATCACGACCGTGTTTCCAGCGTTGTTGGTGACTCGCCCGTGTTGGCTCGCCCTGTCGACGGCATCCCGCACCGGCGACCCCTTTGCTGTCGCTCCGTCGATGCAGGCAAAGTTCGAGTCGGACAGGACGATCTGGATCTTTTCGGCG
>JBGQLG010000178.1:0-11010 GCA_041499965.1 Methylomirabilia bacterium | reverse complement strand
GACGGCATGGCCCCCCCGCTCAGAGCTGCCAGTCCTGGTACCAGGTCGATTCCGCGCCGATGCCCTCGCGGGCCACGGCGACCTCGACCAGGTACGGACGATTGCCGCGCGTGGTGATGTCCAGGCCGCGCCGCAGCGCGGGCTCCAGCTCCTTGACGGTCTTCACGCACTCGCCCTCCACGCCCTGGGCGCGGGCGAGGCCGACGTAGTCGACGGCCGGCGCGCTGAGCCACAGCCCGGGGTACTTGCCGTCGCGGATCATCTTGCTGTCCGGCATGTCCTTGGCCCAGTTGTGGCGCACGATCTGATAGCTCTCGTTGTTCGACACGACGGTGAGGATGGCCGTGTTGTAGCGGGCCATCGTCCAGAACCCCGCCATGCTGTAGCCGAGCGCGCCGTCACCGAGGTTCAGCACCACCGGACGCTCGCGGCCCACCGCGATCTTGGCGCCGATGGCCGCGCCCACCCCGAAGCCGAGCGAGCCGCCGCCGCTGCGCGTCCACGCCATGCCCCCCTGGCCGAACGACATCAGCGCCGTCCGCGCGGTGGAGCTCTCCTGCACCATCACCGCGTTCTTGGGCAGCAGCTCGGCCAGGTGCGCCTCCAGCACGCTCGGATGCGTGAGGCTGTCGTTCTGGTGCTCGCGCACCAGGTTCTCCTCTCGCTCGATCAGCAGCTTGGCGAACGCGCGGACCTTGGAGCGCTGGCGGGCCCAGCCGCCCGACGCGCTCGAGCGCGACAGCGCGTCGGTCAGGCCGCGGAGCGTGTCGCGCAGCTCGCACTGCACGGCCACGTCGAGCGGATAGTGGCGGCCCATCAGCAGCGGGTTCGGCCCGATCTGCATCACCGAGGGCTCCTGCACGCCGCCGTGCACGCCCTGGCAGCCGACCAGGAACAGCAGGTCGGGCGTGAGGCCGGTCACCTTCTCGAAGTCCTTCGAGACGGGGTAGTTGCCGCAGAAGAGCGGATGCCGCGTGGGGAAGTTCGCGAAGATCGTCCGGCTCGTGAACACCGGAAGCTCCAGCAGCTCGGCCAGCCGCACGGCCTCGGCCTGGGCCCCCCCGCGCCACACGTCGTCGCCAAACATCACCACCGGGCACTGCGCCTCGGCCAGGCGGCGGGCGATCGCCTCGATCGTCTCCGGGCGGGCCGGGCCCGGCCGCTCGATCTGGTAGCGCGCGCCCTCACCGATCGTCGTCTCGAGCCCCTCGCGATTGAGCAGCTCGGCGCTGATCGAGAGATAGACCGGGCCGGTGGGCGGCGTGGTCGCCTCGCGCAGCGCGCGAATGGTCGCGACGCTGATGGCGGCCGGGTTGGTGTGCACCTGGTAGGCGCAGCGCGCGTCCTTGGTGATCGGCCGCATCGACTCCGCCTGGGTCAGGCCGGGAAACGGCGCCAGCCCGCGATAGTCCTGCAGCTCCGAGGCCCAGTCGCCGGCGATGACCAGCAGCGAGGAGCCGGCCACCTGGGCGTTGAAGAGCTGGCCGGCCAGCTGGTAGGAGCCGCCCATGACGTGGGCGATCACGACGCCGACCTTGCCGCTGATGCGATGGTAGCCGTCGGCCATCGCCGCCACCAGGCCCTCGTGCTTGCCCATCACCAGCTTCTGGTCGCCGTCCTCGGCCAGCGCCGCGAAGATGCCGGTCTCCGCCGAGCCGGGGTTCGTGAAGATGTACTCCACGCCCGCATCCTTGAGGGTCTGCACGAGCAGCATGCCACCGGTGCCGGTGATCGTCTTGCGCATGGGGCTCACCTCGCTGGCGCGTAAGATACCACCGGCTAGGCGTAAGATATCCGGGCATAGCTTTGAGAGGAGAACGACCATGGACGCTCGTGACCTGTTCCTGGAGCAGCACGCGATCATGCACTCGGCCGCGGTGGGCGGCAACAAGATGTCCTCGGCCGAGCGGACGTTCGCCGGCCTCACCGACGCGCAGATGCGCGTGCGCCCGCGCGAGGACCTGAACTCGGTGGCCTGGCTCATGTGGCACATCTCCCGCGCGGAGGACATCATGGTCAACACCATCCTGTCGGGACGCGCGCAGGTGGTCGATGACGGCTGGATGAAGAAGCTCGGCACCAGCCGGCGCGACTTCGGCATCGGCATGAGCAGCGCCGAGGTGACCGAGCTGTCGGGCCAGATCGAGCTGGGCGCGCTCCGCGAGTACCGCGACGCGGTGGGTCTGCGCACGCGCGAGATGGTCTCCGGCTTCAAGTCCGAGAGCTGGGACGGCGTGATCTCGCCCGAGAGCGTGCAGCGCGCCGCCGCCGACGGGGCCTTCGGCGCCCGGACCGAAGCGCTGTCCAAGGCGTTCCCGGGCCGGCCGCGCTCGGCGGTGCTGAACGGCATCGCGCTCTTCCACTCCGCCGGACACATGGGCGAGGCGGTGACCGTCCGCGCCGCCGGGGGGTTCGGCACCGGCATCTGAGGAGGGACCCATGCGACCCACGACCCCGCGTATCGCTCCGCCGCTCCTCGCCGTCCTCCTGCTGTGCGCGGCCGCCGCCCCGGCGTCCGCCGCCCCGGAGGGCACCATGACCTGGGGGGTCCACATCACGCTGGCCTCCCGCTGGCTCGATCCCGCCGAGACC
Organism: Methylomirabilia bacterium; assembly: GCA_041499965.1. Taxonomy (GTDB): domain Bacteria; phylum Methylomirabilota; class Methylomirabilia; order Rokubacteriales; family CSP1-6; genus AR5. The sequence goes on along the minus strand of JBGQLG010000178.1, from coordinate 8,418 downwards.
GAGGGGATCATCACGCCGTTCATGGTCCTCTACGCGCTGCACGACGCGATGGTGAAGCCCATGCCGGCCGGCCTGAACACGCCGAGCCTGGCCGAGTCGTTCACGCAGTCCAAGGACGGGCTCACCTACGACTTCGTCATCCGCAAGGGCGTCCGGTTCCACAACGGCGAGCCGGTGACCGGCGCCGACGTGAAGTTCTCCTTCGAGCGCTACCGGGGCGCCGGCGCCAAGCTCCTCAAGGACCGCGTGCGCGAGGTGCAGGTGGTCGATCCCGGCCGCGTGCGCTTCGTGCTCAAGGAGCCGTGGCCGGACTTCATGACCTTCTACGGCACCTCCGCGACCGGGGCCGGCTGGGTCGTGCCCAAGGCCTACGTCGAGAAGGTGGGCGAGGACGGGTTCAAGCGCGCGCCGATCGGCGCCGGACCGTACAAGTTCGTGAGCTTCAATCCGGGCGTCGAGCTGGTGCTGGAGGCGTGGGACGGCTACTGGCGCAAGGTGCCCAACATCAAGCGCCTCGTCCTGCGCAGCCTGCCCGAGGAGACCACGCGCGCCGCCGCGCTCAAGAAGGGCGAGGTCGACATCGCGTATTTGCTGACCGGCCCGGTGGCCGAGGACATCCAGCGCACGCCGGGGTTCAAGCTGGTGGCGCCGCGCGAGTCGCAGGGCACGTTCTGGCTCGACATGCCCGACCAGTGGGATCCGAAGTCGCCGTGGCACGATCGGCGCGTGCGCCAGGCGGCGAGCCTCGCGCTCGACCGCCAGGGCCTCAACCAGGCCGAGACGCTCGGCTTCTCCAAGCCGACCGGCTCGCTCATTCCGCGCGTGCTCGAGTTCTCACGCTTCTACGAGCCGGACCCGTTCGATCCGGCCAAGGCCAAGCGGCTGCTGGTCGAGGCCGGGTATCCGAACGGCTTCGACGCCGGCGATCTCTATCCGTGGCCGCCCTACTTCTCGATGGGCGAGGCGCTCGCCTCGTATCTACAGAACGTCGGCATCCGCACCAAGATCCGCACGATGGAGCGGGCGACCCTGACCACGGCCTGGCGCGAGAAGAAGCTCAAGAACCTGATCGTCGGCATCACCGGCGCCGGCGGCAACGCGGCCACGCGCCTGGACGCCTACGTGAGCAAGGGCGGGATCTACACGGCGGGCGTCTTCCCCGAGGTGGAGGATCTCTTCCAGCGTCAGGCCCGCGAGACCGACGTGAAGAAGCGCGAGGCGCTGGTCCATCAGATCCAGCAGATCCTGTACGACCGGATGACGCACATCCCGATCTACGAGCTGGCGTTCATCTGGGGCGTGGGCCCCAGCGTGGACGAGCCGGGGATCAACCTGATCCGGAGCTTCGCGTACTCGGCGCCGCTGGAGGACCTGCGGCTGAAGCGGCCGTGATCAGCTCGCCTGCCAGTAGGGCGGCAGGATCCGGACCTTGAGGACCTTGGCGGCCAGGTCGGCGACCTCCTGGTCGTGGACGGCGCCGATCATGACGTTGTGGTGGAGGCACGGGTCCACGTTGGCGTGCGGGCCCTCGACGTAGAGGCGCTTGAGCGCGCGCAGGATCTTCTCGGTCGTCGACGTCACCACCTCGACGCGCAGCCGGACGAGCTGCTGCAGATCCTCGATCACCGCCACGTCGTTGGGGTCGTCGACCGCCACCACCAGGATGCGCTCGGCCCGGAAGAGCGGGACCACCCGCCGCCGGACGGCGTACTTCTCGCTGACGAGCGTGGCCAGCGCCGGGTCGATGTTGACGCGATCGAGGTCGAAGAAGTTGATGTGCAGCTGCGCGCACAGGGCCTCGCGCATCGTCTCCTCGGTGAGGTAGCCGAGCGACATCAGCGTGCGGCCGAGCGGCTGCCGCACCTGCTTCTGGCGGGCCAGCGCGGTCTCGAGCTGCTCGGGCGTGATCCGCTCCGACCGCACCAGCATCTCGCCCAGGCGGGCGCGCTTGCGATGGCGGCGCAGCACCGTGGTGAGCTGGGTGCGCGTCAGCCAGCCGCGCATCATGAGGATCTGGCCCAGCGGGATATAGGTCTTGAGCGTGCTCTGCACCCGCAGCGCCTCGTCGAGCTGCTCCTCGGTCACGAGCTTTTCCTGGATCAACAGCTCGCCCAGGCGACTGCCATGCCCCGACTCACCGCTTGCCGCCGCATGTTCCTTGACCGGTAGCGTCTCCAGCAACGCGCGTCCTCCTCATGCCCCGTGATCCTCGCTCCGATCTACACGTAGGCGGCCCGGTAGGGAGCAAGAGGAGTGCCGGGCCGGGCGACGGGTGTGGTCGCAGGCTAACTGTCGATGAACGCGTGAGAGGGCGACCGTGGGTGGGTCCGGAGGGGGGCCGGCCGGCGGATAGTTTCGCGCCACAACCCCGGTCGCATATCGTTCAGCGGCGCCCGCTTATAATACGGGCCACCGACTCCACGAGAGGCCACCCATGCCCTACATCATCGGCATCGACACCGGCGGCACCTTTACCGACTGCGTGGCCATGGACGCCGATGGCCGCATCGTCACCGCCAAGGCCTCGTCCACGCCCGAGGACTTCTCCGAGGGCGTCATGGAGTCGCTCCGCCTGGCCGCCGACCGGCTGGGGATCCGGACCGAGGCGCTGCTGCAGGACACCGCCCGGCTGGCCCTGGGGACGACCGTCGGCACCAACGCCATGCTGCAGCGGCGGGGCGCCAAGGTCGGCCTCATCACCACCCGGGGCCACCGGGACGTCATCCACATCATGCGCGGCGCGCGCGGGGTGCCCGGGCTCAACAACGTCCAGGTGCTGCACTTCCCCGAGAGCGGCAAGCCCGATCCGATCGTGCCCAAGCCACTCATCGCCGAGGTCAGCGAGCGCGTGGACTGCAAGGGCCAGGTGGTGGTGGAGCTGAACGAGGAGGAGGCCGAGGCGGCCATCGCCAAGCTGGTCGCCAAGGGCGTGGAGTCGATCGCCATCTGCTTCCTGTGGTCGTTCAAGCACGCCGAGCACGAGCGCCGCGTGAAGGCCATGGTGGAGCGGCTGGCGCCGAACGTCTTCGTCTGCTGCTCGGCCGACCTGATCCCGCGCTGGGGCGAGTACGAGCGCACGGTGGCCACCGTCCTGAACGCCTACCTCGGCCCGGTGATGTCGCGCTATCTCGGCCGGCTCGAGTCGCGCGCGCAGTCGGCCGGGCTGCGCTATCCGCTACAGGTGATGCAGTGCGGCGGCGGCGTCATCCCGGCCGACGAGTCCGCCCGGCGCGCGTTCCTCACGCTCGACTCCGGGCCGGTGGCCGGCGTGCTCGCCTCGCAATACCTGGGCGGCATCATCGGCCACAAGCACGTCATCGCCACCGACATGGGCGGCACCTCGTTCGACGTCGGCCTGGTCTGGGACGGCGAGCCGGTGGCGAGCTACCAGAGCGTGGTCCAGCAGTACGAATACTTCGTGCCGCGCATCGACATCCGCTCGATCGGCAGCGGCGGCGGCTCGATCGTGTGGATCGACGAGATCAGCGGCACCATGCGCGTCGGCCCCCTCTCGGCTGGCGCCCAGCCCGGCCCCGCCTGCTACGGCCGCGGCGGCACCCAGCCCACGGTGACCGACGCCGACCTGGTGCTGGGCTATCTCGACCCCGGCGCGTTCCTGGGCGGCCGACTGCACCTGGACGTCGACAAGGCGCGCGCGAGCTTCGCGCCGCTCGCCACCCGGCTCGGCCTCGGGCTGGTCGAGACCGCCGCCGGCGCCGCTCGCGTGGTCGAGCACCAGATGGCCGATCTCATCCGCAAGGCGACGGTGCAGAAGGGCTACGATCCGCGCGACTGCGTGGTCTTCGCCTACGGCGGGGCCGGGCCCGTGCACGCCGGCGTCTACGCGCGCGAGCTGGGGGCGCAGAGCGTGGTGGTGCCGCTGGGCGGCCTCTGCTCGCTCTGGTCGGCGCTCGGCGCCGCCTCGGCCGACCTGCTCCACATCTACGAGGCGGTCGACATCCAGCCGAGCCCGTTCGATCCTGAGCGAGTGATGCAGCGCTTCCGCGAGCTCGAGGCGCGCGGCGTGACGCAGCTGACCATGGACGGCATCGAGCCGGCCGCCGGGCGCCTGGTGCGCTCGGCTGACATCCGCTACAAGGGCCAGATCAACGAGGTCGAGGTGCCGGTGCCCTCCGGGCCGCTGGACGACGCCGCGCTCACCCAGCTCGTGGCCGATTTCCATCGCCGCTACGAGACGGTCTACGGCCAGGGCGCCGGCTTCCACGAGGCGCGCGTCGAGGTCGTCACCTATCGCGTGCGCGCCTCGGCGGTGAGCGCCAAGCCGCGCATCGTGGCCCTGCCGGAGGGCGACCGGGCGCCGGCGCCCGAGGCCCACGCCGGCCGGCGGTCCGTGTACTGGACGGAGCTGGGAGATTTCGAGTCGACGGCGCTCTTCTGGGGTGAGCGCCTGGTGCCCGGCAACGTGGTGCCGGGCCCGGCGATCATCCAGGTGCCGGACACCACCATCGTGGTGCACCCGTTCCAGACCGCGCGCGTCGATGCCTACGGCAACGTGCTCATCGACCTCGGTGGGCGCTGAGCCGATGGCGATGACGACCCGGCGAACGGCCGTCACCCTCCTGCTCCTCGGCGCCGCGGTCGCCGTGGCCCCGGGCGTGCGCGCGCAGACGGCGCCGCTCACCTTCGGCGTCCTCAACCAGCAGAGCCCGAGCCTGACGGCCGAGCGCTGGAATCCCATCCTGCACCACGTGAGCACGGCCTCCGGCGTGCCGCTGCGCCTCAAGATGGGCCGCACCGTGGACGAGACCGACGACATGATGGGCCGCGGCGAGCTCGACTTCGTGTTCACCAACCACAACTTCCAGACGGAGTACAACGCCATCGCCTTCCGCGTCATCGCCCGCTGGGGCGGCGAGCCGATCCGCGGCGTGATCGTGGTGGCCGCCGACGGGCCCTTCACCCAGCTCAAGGACCTCGCCGGCAAGAAGGTGGCCTTCCCCTCGCGCGACGCGTTCGTGGCCTACGCGGTGCCCCTGGTGGCCCTCAAGGCGGCCGGCGTCTTCGTCGAGGAGGTCATGTCGGGCAACCAGGACGGCGCCCTGGCCCAGCTGAAGGCGCGTCAGGTGCAGGCCGCGGCCGTCAACTCGCGCTTCCTCAAGCAGTACTCCGAGCGCGAAGGGGTGGCCTTCCGCCAGATCTACCTGTCCGATCCCTACCCGGACCTGGCGGTGATCGCGCATCCCCGCCTGCCGGCGGCCACGGTGGAGGCGGTGCGCAAGGCGCTGCTCGGGATGAAGACGGACGCCGCGGCCGCACCCGTGCTGGAGCGCGTGAAGTTCCCCGGCTTCGAGTCGGCCACCAACCAGGACTACGAGGGCGTACGGCGCATCTATCGGCGGATCGGCCAGTGATGTCGAGCCTGCGGGCGCTGGTGCTCGGGCTCACCACGGCCGCCATCGTCATCGTCATGGGCGCCGGCCTCGTCGCCGATCTCCGCCAGCGCGCCCGGGCGGCCGAGGGCCACCTGGCCGAGGACAGCCAGCGCCGCGCCGCCAGCGCGGTGCCGCTGCTCACCGACGCCCTCGTGGTGGGCGACCTCGCCACGGCCGAGCAAATTCTCCGCAAGGTGAACAGCGACGGCGCCTGGCGGCGCGTGCAGATCCTGGAGCCGGCCTCGCCGCGCGTCGTGCTCGACGCCTCGCCGGCCACCCAGCAGTCGGCCACCGCGCCCGCCTGGTTCCGCGGACTGCTGCCAATCGCGCTGCCCACCCACCGGCACGTGATCACGGTGGATCCGGTGGTCTACGGCGTGCTGGCCGTGGAGGGCTCCGCCGCGGCCGTGGAGAACGAGCTGTGGACGCAGGCCCGCGAGGTACTGTCCCTCACCGTCGTGCTGCTGGCCACGCTCCTGGTGGTCATCGGCGTCATCCTGACCCGGGGCCTGCGTCCAATCCGCACGCTGGCCGAGCGGGCGGCGCGGCTGGGCCGCGGCGAGCTGTCGGCGCGCGTGCCCGAGACGCGGCTGGCCGAGATCGCGCCCACCGTGGCCGCGTTCAACTCCATGGCGGCCAGCCTCGAGCAGCTCCTGGCCGAGGTGCGCACCAAGGAGGCGGCCAACCGGCGGCTGGCCGCCATCGTCGAGCAATCCGAGGAGGTGATCTTCACCGTCGGCCTCGATCAGCGCATCACGAGCTGGAACCTGGGCGCCGAGCAGCTCTTCGGCTGGCGAGGCGACGCGGCAGTGGGCCGCGCGCTCGACACGCTGTTCGCCCCCGACGCCGGCACCCGCGAGCGCCAGGTGGCCCGCCTGCTCGCCACGCGGCCTCCGGCGCGCGTCGAGACCACCGCCCTGCCCGGCTCCACGCCGCCGGTGCCGGTGGCGGTGTCGTGCTCCCCGCTGGTCGGCGACGACGGCGCCCAGATCGGCCACATCCTGGTGGTGCGCGACATCACCGTGCGCAAGCGCAACGAGCAGGAGATGCAACAGGCCCGGGAGCGCGCCGAGGCGGGCAGCCGGGCCAAGTCGGAGTTCCTGGCCACGATGAGCCACGAGCTGCGCACGCCGCTCAACGGCATCCTCGGCATGGCCGATCTGCTCGGGGGCACGTCGCTCACCGCCGAGCAGCGCGAGTCGGTCGACATCATCCAGGGCTCCGGCGAGGCGCTCTTGCAGGTCATCAACGACGTCCTCGACCTCTCCCGCATCGAGGCCGGCCACGTCGAGGTGGAGGCGATCGAGTTCGACCCCCGCCAGGCGGTCGCCGACACCCTCCGCGCGTTCACCGCCCAGGCGCAGCGCCGCCAGCTCGCGGTGACGTCGACGGTCGCGCCCGGCGTGCCCGAGCGCGCCGTGGGCGACCCCGGCCGCCTGCGCCAGGTGCTGGTCAACCTGGTCGGCAACGCCGTGAAGTTCACCGAGCGCGGCACGGTGACGGTGGAGGTCGAGCGCGTGGACGACGGCGCCGACGGCATCGAGCTCCACGCGCTCGTGCGTGACACCGGCATCGGCATCCCCGCCGACAAGCTCTCGATGATCTTCGAGGCCTTCACCCAGGCCGACAGCTCCATGAGCCGCCGCTACGGCGGCACCGGCCTCGGCCTGGCCATCACCGGGCGCCTGGTGGGGCTGATGGGCGGCCGCGTCTGGGCGGAGAGCCAGCTGGGCCGCGGCAGCACGTTTCACTTCACTGTGCGTCTCGGCCAGGCCACGGGCGAGCGGCCGGCCGTGGCCCCGGCGCCCGCGGCGGCCCCGCCCCGGGCGCTGCGCGTGCTGGTCGCCGAGGACAACAAGGTGAACCAGCACGTGGCGCGACGGATGCTGGAGAAGCTGGGTCACAGCGTGGTGGTGGTGGCCTCGGGACGCGGCGCGCTGGACGCGGTGGCGGCCGATGTCTTCGACGTCGTGTTCATGGACGTCGAGATGCCGGACATGGACGGGCTGGCGGCGACGCGCGCGCTGCGGACGATCGAGGCGGAGGTGCGCGCCGGGCGCCAGGCGCCCAAGCCGGACAGCTCCTACAGCGCGGGCCGGCGCATTCCCATCATCGCGCTCACCGCGCACGCGATGACCATGCACCAGGAACAATGCCTGGCCGCCGGGATGGACGACTACGTGTCCAAGCCGGTGAACTCGACCGCGCTGGCCGCCGCCATCGCGCGCGTGGTGTGAGCCGCCGCGTGCGCCCGCGAGCGTGCTCCTAGTCGACGCGGACGCCGTCGAAGTAGATCGAGCGCACCGGGTAGTTGCTGTGGCTGGACATCTGCAAGTACAGGTAGACGGCGCCGAACGCCAGCTCGGCCGGCTTCGATACCCAGATCCGCTGCCGGCCCTCCCAGACCTCGACCGATCGATTCCGAACCCGTAGCGTGATCTCCTGAGCGGCGACGGGCCGTCCCCCGGGATTGACCTCGGGCCAGCCCTCGGTGTGCACGGTGCGTTCACGACCGTCCGTCTTGAGACCGACGATCATCCTGGCGTTCCGCCCCGGCGGGACTCCGACGTAGGCCACCTGCAACCAGTCGGCCGTGTCGAGGGGATTGTGCCGGGTGACGTGCGGGGAGACGACGACGGCGCCCGTGAGATAGCTGCCGTTCGCCTGATCGGCCCAGTCCAGTTGCACCGAGATCCGCATATCGTCCCGCAGCGGAATCGGCTGCACGCTGCGGACCCCGAGGTACTTCACGGTGTCGTCGCGCGTGCCCCGGGTGTCGGCGCGCAGGCGCAGGCGGAAACGAGGCGGGGCGGGCCGGTCGGCCTCCACGACGTCCGCCGACCATTCGCGGAAGTCGCCCGCGACGGTGCGCTCCCACCTCGCCGGGTCGAGGCGTCCCTGGCCGAAGTCCTCCAGCCAGCCCTGAGTCTCGGCCCGGGCCGGAGGGACGAGCACGACGCCGAGGAGGGCGGCGCCCAGCACGATGCCCCGTGCGCGGCGCCGCCCGCGTCGCATGCGGACGGAG
>JBGQLG010000177.1:0-11013 GCA_041499965.1 Methylomirabilia bacterium | reverse complement strand
TGGCTCGCCTGTCGCCGTAACTCGCTCCGGGCCCGGCTCGCTCGGCCCCCCATCCCCCAGAGGGGGTTGGGGCGCGAACGAGTCGAATCCGCGGCGGCTCGCGAGCCGGGCCCTGCGCTCGAACGGCGACGACGGCTCGCCATGATGGCGCGCCCGCGGCCCCACGCACGCACGATGCCCGGCGTCACGCGATCCCGCGAGAGTCACGAGCCGTGCGCGTTGTCCACGAGGGCGGCGATCTCCGTGTAGTGGATGGTCGGGCGCACGCCGTAGAGGCCGGTCACACGATCGAGGAGCTGGTCGTTGAAGAACGCGCGCGCCGCCTCCTCAGAATCCCAGCCTCGTCGAAATCATTGCTGCCGTAGCTGAACGTCACGATCACGCCGATCATGTTGTCCCCCTGTCCCCGTGGGTGTTGTCGCCGGGCGCCGGCGGCGCCCCGCGTGTGATCACGAGCGCGCTGACACCGGCCATCGTGAGCACCGCACCGAGCGCCGCCGCGATCACGACGATCGGCAGCGCCAGCCCCGCCAGCGTCGGCCCCAGCACCGTCCCACCCACAACGCCCGCGGTCGCGGCCACCAGGCCGAGCGCGACGATGGTCAGCCAGTCGCGAGCCTGTCGGGCGATGACCGCCGGCGCGACCACCGCGCCGCGCACGCGGCCGCCGAGGTGCACGAGCGCGAGCAGGAGCACGAGTGCGGCGCCGAACACCATCGCGGTCGCCGGCTCGGCGGCCGGCCGCGCGGTCACCAGCGCCACGGTGTAGGCGAGCAGCGCCAGCACCGCCCCCGCCGTGACCAGCGGCACCGCCAGCACGACCACGCCCGCGCTGCTCACGACGAGCGCGGCGCCCGCCAGCCAGGTGACCGGCGCCGCCGGCCACGCGGCCAGCGGCAGCGCGACCAGCACGATCAAGACGAGGATCGCGGCCAGGCGCAGCATCATGCGAGCACCCGGCGTTGCCGCGGGCGACGCAGCGTCGCCAGCGCCGCGTCGAGCGGCTCGACGCCATCCCACTCGACGATCGTCAGGCCGCGCCGCCGCAGCTCGTCGATGGGCCGGCGGCGCTCCACCGCCCACAGCCGCGCGGCGGCATCGGCCACCCGCCCCCGGCCCACCGCGGCGCGCGCCGCCGCCACCGGCGAGACGGCGATGACCACGAGATCGAAGCCGCGGGCCGTGAGGTCGGTGGCGGCGCGCACGAAGCGCGCGTCGAGCAGCGGGCTCAGCGCCAGGACCAGCGCCTGGGGCGGCAGGATGCGCGGGGGAACCAGATCGACGTCGCGCGTGACGTAGGTAAAGACGACCGAGGCGTCGACCAGGGTGTCGAGCACGCGCTGCAGCTGCGCGCGACCGGAGCCCGGCCGCACCCAGCGGAGCTGGCCGCCGTACTCGATCAGGCCGACGCGGTCCTTGCGGGCCAGATAGGCCGCGGCCAGGTCGGCGGCGGCGCGCACCGCAGCGTCGACGACGGTCGCGCCGGGCGGGCCCACCTCCGACAGCGTGTCGAGCAGCAGGACGACGTCGGCGTTGCGCTCGCGGTGGTGCTGCGTCACGTGCAGGGGGCCCAGGCGCAGCGTGGCCCGCCAGTTCACGTGGCGCACCTGGTCGCCGGGCGCGAAGGGCCGGATGTCGCCGGGCTCGATCCCCTCACCCTGCGCGGGCGACACGTAGTTGCCGACGAACGTCTGCGTCCGTCCCGGACGGGGCGGATGCCGGAGCGCGGCGAATTGCGGATAGACGGCCACGGTGTGCGGCGCCCGGTACCGCGCCTCGGCGGCGGCCAGGCCGAGCGGTCCCCACTGCCGCACGTGGGGGCCGCCGAGGCGCAGGCGCTGGCGGCTGGCGCACCGCAGCGTGAACCGCCAGCGGACCGTCTCGCCCGCGCGCAGCGTGAAGAACGCGTGAGGCCCGCCCTCCACGACCTCGACGCGCGCCGGCAGCGGCTCGAGCAGCTCCACCAGGGGCACCGGCGCCTCCGCACGCAGCGTCACGGTGACGGTCACGCGCTCGTCCTCGACCAGGCGCTCTTCGGAGACCTCGTGCGTGACCGTGAGCGCCGGCGGCGCGCCCCGGCGCCGGCCGAGCGCCAGCGCGATCACCGGCGGGATTGCGACGACGATCAGCTCGGCGCGGCCGGTGAGGACGCCCAGGAAGAGCGCCCAGCCGACAAGGGTCATGAACGAGAGGTTGAGCGCGGTCGGCCGCCAGCTCACGCCGGATCCGCGGCGGGCGCCGGCACCTGCTGCAGCAGGCTCTCGACCACCTGCGTGGGCGTCGTCCGCGAGGTCCACAGCTCGGGCCGCAGCACCAGGCGGTGGGCCAGCGCCGCAACCGCCACCGCCTTCACGTCGTCGGGCAGCACGAACTCGCGGCCGCGGATGGCCGCCTCCGCCCGGGCCAGCTTGAGCACGGCGAGGCTGCCGCGTGGCGAGGCGCCGAGCGCCACGCGCGGATCGCTGCGCGTGGCCTGGGTCAGGGCCACGATGTACTGCTCGAGCGCGTCGCTGACGAACACGTCCTCCAGCGCCGCCTGCATGGCGAGCAGCTCAGCCTGGGTGATGAGGACGGGCACCGCCACCGCGTCGGTGCGCCGCGCGCGGCGGATGCGCAGGATCTCTCGCTCGGCGCCCGCGTCCGGATAGCCGACGGCAACGCGCAGCAGGAACCGGTCGAGCTGCGCCTCGGGCAACGGGTACGTCCCCTCCAGCTCGATCGGGTTCTGCGTGGCGATCACCAGGAAGGGCCGGGCCAGCGGGAACGACTGGCCCTCGACGGTCACCTGCGCTTCCTGCATGGCCTCCAGCAGCGCCGCCTGGGTCTTGGGCGTGGCGCGGTTGATCTCGTCGGCGAGCAGGAGATTGGTGAAGACGGGCCCGGGGCGGAACTCGAAGCGCGCCTCGCGCTGGTCGTAGAGGAAGCTGCCGGTGATGTCGCTCGGCAGCAGGTCGGGCGTGAACTGGATGCGGCGGAAGCCGAGGTCGAGCGCCTGGGCCAGCAGCCGCGCGATCAGGGTCTTGGCCAGCCCGGGATAGTCCTCGATGAGCACGTGGCCGTCGGCGAGGACGCCGGCCAGGATACGCTCCAGCACCTCGTTCTTGCCCACCACGATGCGCCCGAGCGTCTGCACGACGTCGCGGACGCGCTCGGCGACGGCGGCGATCTTCACGAGCGCCGCTCCAGCGCGGTGAGCGCCCGGCGCAGGCCGGCCAGGCTGACGCCGCGGCCCGGGCGCACGGGCGGGCGATCCAGCGGACCCGGCGAGAGCGCCTGCAGCCGGGGCCACATGACGTTGTCGAAGTAGCGGCGGCTGCGGAGGGCCGCCCGCACGTCGCTCATAAGCCCCAGGTAGTGATGGGGCACCTCGGGCTCTGGGGCACGGCTGCCCCGCGTGGTCTCGAGCGGCGAGGCGCCGGCGGCCTCGAGGATCTCGGCGAGCACCCGCCGAAGCTGCAAGAGCGTCACGCCGAGGACCAACGCGGCGGCCACGCGCGCGACGAGAGCCCGCAGTGCCGGCTCGACGTAGACGTAGACCGGCACCGTGGCCAGCAGCACGACACCGCTCAGCATCGCGGAGCGCGCCACGACGGCCGCCAGCGGCCGGTCAGCGCGCACGACGCGCGGCCTCCGGGAGCGCCGCGGTGACCTCGTCCAGGCAATCGCAGGCGGCCTCGCGCGTGTCCGCGCCGAGCGGGCGGCGACTGAACCGGGCGAGCTCGAACAGCGCCGTCAGCCGCTCGACGGGCGACGCCGGCACCGGAAACCGGTCGAGCGTCGCCCGCATGAACTCGGCGGGCGTCTGCCACGGCGCACGGGGCGCCCGCGCGGTGGCCAGCGCGCGCTCGAAGCGACGATAGGCCGCGATGATCGCGCGCCGGGCATCCGGCTCGGCCCGCGGATCGTCGAGGTCGCTCGCGCCGTCCGGCGCGAGCGGCCCGGCCGGGGCGCCGGCTCGGCGTCCGAACCACTTCTCCAGGCGCTCGGCCAGCGCGACCATGACCATCAGCGCGAAGACGGCGACGGCGAGCGCCAGCACGAGCACCGCGATGGTGTAGTCGAAGGCCGGGACCGACGTCGGGGCCTTGCGCACCTGCGCGAGGAAATCGAGCAGCCCGGCGATGGCGTTGATGGCTCGATCGAAGGGATGGCTCGCGTCGTCGGCGCCGGGGTTCCCCACGAGGTACCAGGCAATGGCGAGCAGCAGGAGGAAGGGCAGCACCGAGAACAGGGCCGTCCACGCCGACCGCCGCGGATAGGCGCGCGCCGCCAGCGGATCGTCCCCGGTCGGACGCCGCGGCCGCTGCAGCGCCAGCAGCAGGACGGCGGCCAGCGCGAGCAGTCCCAGGGCGATCGCCCGCACCGCGTCGGGCAGCCGCACGCTCAAGCTCGCTCCCGGCTCGGCGGACGCCGGCGGCAACGACCCGGTGGTGGCGGCCAGCGCGAGCAGCAATCCGAGGCCGATCACCGCGCCCGCCCGCACGCGCGCCCGCCCCTCGTCTTCCACGCCTCGCGCCTCGCTTCCGCCTCACCCCACGACCGGGCGATGAGCGGGCCAACCGTAGCGCCCCGTCGACCGGGACGTCAAGGATCTGGTCTTGGCGACCACGGCGGACTAGCCTGGGGCGATGCGCATCCTGATCCCGGGGGGCACCGGTCAGGTCGGCACGCTGCTCGCGCGCGCGTTCCATCGCGACGGCCACGAGGTCGTCGTCTTCGGGCGCTCACCCCGGACGGTGCCGTGGCGGATGGTGGTCTGGGATCCGGCCGCCTCCGAGAACTGGGCGCGCGAGGTCGAGGGCGCCGACGTCGTGATCAATCTCGTGGGCCGGTCGGTCAACTGCCGGTACACACGAAAGAACCGCCAGGAGATCTTGCGGTCGCGGGTCGACTCCGTGCAGGCGGTCAGCCGCGCGATCGCCGCGGCGCGCCGGCCGCCGGCCGTCTGGCTGCAGGCGAGCACCGCGACGATCTACGCGCACCGGTACGATGCGCCCAACGACGAGGCGTCCGGCATCCTCGGCGGCACCGAGCGGGGCGCGCCCGACACCTGGCGCTTCAGCATCGAGGTCGCCACCGCGTGGGAGCGGGCGCTCGCCGAGGCGCCGACGCCGCGCACGCGGAAGGTGGCGCTTCGCTCCGCGATGATCATGAGCCCGGACCGCGCGGGAATCTTCGACACCCTGCTGACGCTGGTCCGCCGGGGCCTCGGCGGGACCGCCGGCGACGGCCGTCAATACGTCTCGTGGATCCACGAGGTCGATTTCGTCCGTGCCGTCGACTTCTTGATCACGCACGATCGCATCGACGGCGCCGTGAACGTGGCGTCGCCGAATCCCCTGCCCTATCGGGAATTCATGGCGGCGCTCCGCCGGGCGGCGGGCGTTCGCATCGGGCTGCCCGCCACCCGGTGGATGCTCGAGATCGGCGCGCTACTGATGCGGACCGAGACCGAGCTGGTGTTGAAGAGCCGACGGGTCGTCCCCGGGCGGCTGCTCCAGCAGGGCTTCACGTTCACGCACCCGCACTGGCCCGAGGCCGCGCGCGAGCTGTTCGCCCGTGGGAGACGCTCGTAGCGCCCGCCGGGCCGAGCGTCCGCTTCATCCTGGTGCTGGGCGCGCTCACCGCGCTCACGCCGGCATCGATCGACATGTACCTGCCGAGCTTCCCAGCACTGGGGCGCGATCTGGGCGCCACGCCGGGCTCGGTGCAGCTCACCCTCAGCGCGTACCTCATCGGCCTCGCCCTGGGCCAGGCGATGTACGGCCCGCTGGCCGATCGACTCGGCCGCCGGCGACCGCTGATGGCCGGCCTGGCGCTCTACGTCATCGCCACGCTCGGCTGCGCGCTGGCGCCGCGCATCGAGGCGCTCGTCGCGCTCCGCTTCGTGCAGGCGCTGGGCGGCTCGGCGTGCCTCGTCATCCCCCGCGCGATCGTGCGCGATCGCTTCGATCCGCAGGCCTCGGCGCGCGTGTACTCGCACCTGATGCTGGTGGTCGGCGTGGCGCCGATCCTGGCGCCGCTGCTCGGCGGCCAGATCGTGCGCCTGGCCGGCTGGCGCGCGGTCTTCGGCGCGCTGACGGCGCTCGGCCTCGGCGCCTTCGTGCTGGCCGCGGTGGCACTGCCCCGAAGCGGAGCGCGGGCGGCCACGCCGGGGGCCGGTCTCCGCGACTACGCACTGCTGCTGGGCCATCGGCGCTTCGTCGGATTCGCCCTGTGCGGCGGGCTGGCGATGGCCGGCATGTTCGCCTACATCTCGGCCTCGCCCTACGTGCTCATCGAGCTGTACGGCATCCCGCCCCACGCGTTCGGCTGGATCTTCGGCGGCAACGCCGCCGCGCTGATCGCGGCCGCGCAGGTCAATGGGCTCCTGCTGCTGCGCCTGCGCACGGAGACCATCCTGGCGCGCTCGCTGATCAGCGCCGCGCTGATCGGCACTGCCCTGGTCGTGGTCACCGCGACATCGGCGGGCGGGCTGCCGCTGCTGCTCGTGCTGCTGTTCGTCTATCTGGCCACGCGTGGGTTCCTGCAGCCGAACGCCGTGGCCTGCGCACTGGCCGATCATCCGCAGCGGGCGGCCAGCGCCTCGGCGCTGTTCGGCGTCGTGCAGTTCGGCGGCGCCACCGTGGCCAGCGCGCTGGTGGGCGCCGTCCACGACGGCACCGCCCGTCCGATGGCGCTGGTCATGGGCGCCTCCAGCCTGCTGGCGCTGGCGTCCTACGTGGCGCTGGCCCGCCAGCGGCGGTAATCTTCCCCCGCAGCCAGCCCGTCATCCCGAGAGGAGATCGTCATGGCATTCCGGATCAACCACATCCATCTGAAGGCTCCCGACCCGCGCAAGACCGCCGAGTGGTACGAGAAGGCCTTCGCGTTCAAGATCGTCAGCGACGAGACGCGCGTCTTCGGCGATCGCTTCATCCGCTGCCAGGCCGAGGACGGAAGCATGGCGGTGAACATCTCCGGCGCCCGCACCAACGAGAAGCTCGGGGCCGGTGACGCCAACCCCCATCACGGCCTCGAGCACTTCGGCTTCGACTCCGAGCACCTCGAGACCGACATCGCCCGCCTGGAGAAGCTCGGCGCCAAGCTCCTCGAGGGGCCGATCCAGAACCCGGGCGGCGCGCGCATCGCGTTCCTGCGCGCCCCCGACGACTGCCGCGTCGAGCTGGTCGAACGCCGGAAGATCGCGGGTGGGTCGGGCTGCGGCTGCTGACGCACTCGCGCGATGGGGTGGGCCGGGGGAGGAGGTCTGCAGCTACCGCGCGGCTGGAGGCCTCTTCGTCCCGGGCCCGCCCGGGCTCGCACGGCCAACCGCCGCGCTAGCCTGCGGGCCTCGCAGTGTCCGGTGGATATCCTCGGTCTCGGGATATCAGGGATTGCCCCCGTTTCTCCCGATCGCATCTAGATGCTAGGCTGCGGGAGCCGCTAGCCTTGCTCGATTAGATGGTTCCACAGACTAATAGTTAGCCAGACGATGAATAGTGAGCGAATCGAATGACTGAGCACTCCGGCGCAACGTACATGGGCAGGGCGAAGAAGTATGCCGAGACCGTCGACTCGAAACCGTGGAACGCGCACTATGAACGGCCGGCGGTCACTTCTCTGCTGCCTGCGCTCAAAGGGACTTCCGTGCTGGATGTTGGCTGTGGTTCGGGGTGGTACGCCGAATACCTTGTGAACCAGGGGGCCAAGGTTACGGCTTTTGATCTCGACTCCGACTTTGTGGCCCTTACGCGTTCCAGGGTCGAGAGTGGTGCGACCGTGCACCAGGCCAACCTCGCAGAGCCGTTGACCTTCGCGGGAGATGGCGAGTTTGATGTCGTGGTCTGCCCACTCGTTCTGCACTACCTGAAGGACTGGAAACCCGCGTTCAATGAGTTCCATCGCGTGTTGAAGGCCAGCGGCACCCTAGTGTTCTCTACACACCATCCGTTCAACGACTGGAAGCTCTTCGACAGGGAAGACTACTTCGCTGTCGAGTTGTTGGAGGACGAGTGGGACGACTTTGGCAAGCTGACGTTCTACCGGCGTCCGCTCACCGTCATATCGAGCGATCTGGCCGACGCGGGCTTCGTCATCGAGAAACTGCTCGAACCCCAACCGACCCAAGAGTTTCGGCTGATGAATCCCGAGGGGTATGAACGCCTTCGGAAGAATCCATGGTTTCTTGCGATTCGCGCGTTGAAGAAATAGCGAGTTGGCGCGTGTGATTCGCAGGGCGATTGGAGCGTGCCACCGGCGCTCCGCGCCGTTGAGCAGGAGGAACGTTGCCATCGCAGCGTGGGCGACGCGCTTGTTATCGTCAACGAAGGGATGTCCTTGGGCGAGCGCATAACCCAGCGCCCCACTCTCTCGGGGATGTGTATTTCTCGAGCGAATCCGACACGCAGCTGTTCTGTCGGGTGGGATGCGAGCACGTGCCTCGAGACCTTGTCGTCGCCTACACGTGGTATCTGCTGGCGAAGAAGTCGGTCGCCTACGACAACGACAAGCACTACGTCGCCGGAGTACTTCCTCGAATTCGAGGGCGGCTCTCGGAACAAGAGCGAAGCGCAGGCAAGCGCATCGCCGCCGAATGAGCCTCCTGACCTGCGCTTGCACCGGACACGCCGCCAGAGCGGCGCGACGGTGAAGGTGCACGTTCAGACTAGGCGGCGCCGGTCAGCAGCTTCTTGCGCAGGCGATCGATCTGGTCCGGAAACGCCACGCCGCCACGCGCCGTCATCGGCGTCTGGTCGGCGAGCGTCGTGTGCAGCTCCGCGAAGATCGGTCCCTCCTCCTTGAGCATCTGCGGGAACCGCCGCTTGAACTCGTCGAGCTCGCCGATGGCGAGCGCGGTGCGATAGCCGGCGCCGCGGGCCATGGTGACGAAGTCGACGGTGAGGCCGCCGGGGATCTCCTGCGAGCCGGAGGTGTGGTAGACGCCGTTCTTGAAGAGCAGGTGGATGAGGTTGCGGGGGCGGGCGCCGGCGATCGTGGCCAGCGAGCCGAGCTGCATCAGCAGGGAGCCGTCGCCGTCGAAGACCACCACGCGGCGCTCGGGGCGCGACAGGGCCAGGCCGAGGCCGAGCGACGAGGCGCCGCCCATGAAGCCGACGCAGCCGGCGGAGAGATCGTCGGGGGCGATCTCACGCCAGGCGGGCGAGGTCGTCATGGTCGGCACGCAGATGGCGTTGCCCCGAGCGGCGGCGATCACCTTCAGGACGTCCTCGGGCTTCATCGCCACGTTAGCTGGTCTCCAGCCCGACCAGCACGGCGGCAGGGCCGCGGCGCTGCCGGCTCAGGCGGTAGTACTCCGGAATCAGGTGCACGTCGTCGGGACCTTCCAGGCGCGCGTGCGGCACGCCGAAGGTGTCGAGCAGCGGCTCGGCGAAGCGGACCATCGAGTGGCGTGAGTCCTTCAGGTCCTTGTCCTTCTCCCGGCTCAGCAGGCCGATCATGTAGAAGATCGGAATCTTGCCGTCCATGGAGACGCCGCGCAGCGTGTTGACGGAGGCGTAGAGCCCGGCGTGCTGGATCATCAGCACGACCGGCTCGCCGCCGGTGTAGAGGCCGGCCGCGATGGTGGCCGCTTCGTCCTCGGTGGCGCACGTCAGCACGCGGATCGACTCTTCCTTGTCGAGCGCGGCCAGCACGCTCTTCTGGTGCGTGTCCGGCACGCTGAGGATCCAGCCGAGGTGCTCGGACGCCGGGCGCCCCCAGCCCTCGGCCGTGCGGGCGGCGCGCGCCTCGCGGAACGTGTCCTTCAACGTGTCGATGATGAGCGATGCGGGAATCGACTCGGGCATGCCTGTCCTCCGTGGAGGCCTATCCTACCCGAATCATTCGCCACAAGACGAGCCCGTGCACGGCCATCTGGAGGGCCAGCGCCAGCAGGAACGCGAGAGCCGGGCCGAGCGGCACCATCGCCACGGCGACGATCAGACAGAACAGCGCGAACCCCCACATCGCCGGAAAGAAGCTCCGCAGCAGCCGGATCGCCAGCGCCGCCCCCTCCTGCGCGTGCGCAAACACCAGCAGCACCGCCAGCGCCACCGGAAACGGGGTGAACGCACCGCTCAATCCCGGCCCGAGCCGCTCGGCGACCGACGTGACCGTCAACACCACCGCCAGCGTCCCCACCATCCGCAACGGCAGATCCCACGCCGGCGGCGCGAACACGCCGGCGCGCCCGCGCTCCGCCGGCAGCACACGCCCCCCGATCGCGAACGCCGCCAGCGTCGCCCCCAAGGCCCACGCCGGCGTCCACGCCACCGCCTGCGCCGCCACCGTGGTGACGACGAACGCCGCCCAGCTCGCCAGCAAACTCACCCCCCACCCCCACCGCACCGCCGTCCAGCCATAGACGACACCGAACGCCGCCACGCCAATCAGACCGACCAGCGTACTCAGCGCCGCCCGCGCCGCAAACACATGCCCCTGCTCCATCGCCAGGAAGAACAGCGTAGGACCAGCAACAAGCGGCAACGCCGTGAGCCACCCGCCAATCCGAGCCCCCCACCGCCGCGCCCCCAGCGTGACGCCAGCCACGAGCCCCGGCACCAGCACCAGCTTCAACGCCAGCAGCACGTCGCCCCCAATGCCCGTATCACAGCGTCCACGTCACGATCGGCTTCGCCGAACCTCCGAGTGTGCGAACGTCCGAGTGTGGGACGCTCGGATGTGTCACGTTCAGGTCTGTCACGTTCGAGTGTGGGCCGGTCCGAGTCTATGAAGAGACGTCCGAGACGCTTTCGCCTCACCAAACGCTTCCGAGACTCACTCCAGCCGTAGACCGTTGAACGTCCCGCGCGCGTGACCGGCCGGCGCGCAGGGCGGCGGGCCCGGGGCGTGAGCCCTCGCCGCGGCACTCGATGGCGAGCCGCAGTCGCCGCGCGAGCTCCGGGCATGGCGAAGGCGCGCCGCCAACGATTCAACTGGCCTGACCCCAACCCCCTCCGGGGGATGGGGGGCCCGCGCGTCGCCAGGCCCGGAGCTCGCATGCGGCGACCGGCGAGCCATCGTGCCGCGGCG
>JBGQLG010000176.1:0-11093 GCA_041499965.1 Methylomirabilia bacterium | reverse complement strand
ATGCGCGGGGCGAAGCATCCCCGGCTCACCACGCCCAGGATCTCGACGCGGCGCTGGAGCGCGGTCACCCGCGCGGCCACGTCGGCGGCGGCCGACACCCCCGCATCACGCGGGTCCTCGACGTTCCCCTCCAGCACGGGCTAGTCGCCGGTGACGACCGTGTACGCCAACATGTAGGCGGTGCGGCCGAACCCGCTCCCGTCGGGAGCCGGTGGGCGCGGGAAGCGCGGCGAGGGATAGAGCGTCTCGAGATGGTTCATCTCGAGGGTCACGTGCTCGATCTCCTCGGCCTTCAGGTGGTGCCGGGCGGTCATCTCGTGGGCCAGCCAGATGACCGGCTGGTTGAAGCCGGGCGTGGGATAGATCTTGAACTTCACGTCGAGGATCTCCCAGCGCCGGCCGAGGTCGGCCACGATCTCCCCGAGGTCGGCCCGGAGCGGGCCGGTGAAGCTGTAGGTGAGGTCTCCGCGATGGCTTCCGGTGAAGGCGTTGTAGAAGCCGCCCTCGCCTTCGAGCGCCGTCGGCGCGCCCTCGAAGCCCGCGCCGGCGAGGGTGGCCGCCCACATCCCGCTGCGCGCGGCCTGGGCCTCGGCGAAGTCGGCGTCGCGGGCGCCGGTGCGCTGGCCCTCGATGAGGCTGCCGGCGAAGCTCGCCGCCAGTGCGATGGCGCTGGTGGTTTGCGCGGCGTCGAGCCCCAGCAGCTTCGCCGTCGTCGCGGCGCAGCCGAGGATGCCGTAGACGGGGCTCGCCCGGAAGCCACGGGCCGGCGTGGACGGGATGAAATCGCGCGCGCAGCGACATTGCACCTCGTAGCCCGCCGCGAGCGCCGTCAGGAGCTCGCGGCCCGTCCGGCCTTCGCCCTCGGCGGTGGCGAGGCCGGCGGGGACGATGAGGACGCCGGGATGGGTCAGCATGTGATACGAGTCGCACTGGTTGTTGACCGCCACGGCCACGCCGTTGGCGAACGCCGCGCCGGCGCGGGTCACGCGCGCTCCGTCCACCCACAACGTCGCGCCCTGGCCGGTGCCCAGCCGCCGCGCGCCGAGGCCTTCCTGCGCGAGCACGGCGCGGCGGGCCGCCTCGGTCCGGGCGGCGCCGAAGCCGGCCATGCCGACCGTGACGGCGTGGTTCACGACCGCTTTGGCCTTGTCGACGACGGCCGGGGGCAAGTCTTCGAAGCGGAGTCCCGCGACGAACTGGCCGAGCTCGACCGCCAGCACTTTCTTGTCCATCACCGCAATGTCTCCTTCGCCAGGTTCAGCGCCTGCTCGACGGGCAGCGCGGGCATGCGCCTCGTGGTCGGTGTCGTGGCGACGTGGTCGGAGATCATCAGGAAGGCTGGCGTTCGTTGCTCAGCGGGCGACGCGCAGGATTCCGACGCGGATCAGCTCCTGGAGCAGTGGTGCGACGTCCTCCCAGGCGAACCCCGCCCCCAGCCACTTGCAGGCGCGACCAGCGGGGAAGCGGGAGGTCTTGGCCAGGGCTTCTACCAGTGGCCGGGCGGCCTCGGCCAGATCGATGCGCTGGTCGAGGTGGTAGAGCGAGATCGTCCGGGTGTCCCGGTTCGTCACGAACCGCAGCGGGACGTCGCGCGATACGGTGAGCACATCGCCGGCGGCCACGCCCACGGCGGGCTCCTCGGCGCGCCGCCCCAGCGGACTCTCGAAGGTCGCGGTGCCGCGGAGCCAGCTGGCGTAGAGATCTTCCGCGCGCAGCGAGCGCACGAGCGTGCGCAGCTCGGCCAGTCGGGCCTCGAAGAACCGCTCGACGGGGGCCGGCAGCCGGCCCGGGCGCACGTCCTCGGCCAGCACGGGCGGAACGTTGCTGCGCCAGCTCTCCGAACGGGAGAGCGAGGTCCGCAGCGTGTCGTCGACGACGTCGGCCGTCGTCTTGGGTATGCAGGTCATGGTCAGGGATAGCGAGAGGTCGACCGACTCGGTCTGGTGCCACGTGCCGGCCGGGAAGAACAGCACGTCGCCGGGCGACAGCAACTGCTCCACGAACTCTCGCTCGTCGGGCGGATACGGGACCTTCAGGAACGGGTACCGGTCCGTCAGCTCCGTGGCGCGGCCGGCATGCGTCACGTTGAGCGGAGGCCACGCGACCTCCGGCCTGGCCGAGAAGCGCCACCGCTTCGTGCCCTCGATCTGCAGGACGAAGTTCGGCTGGCAGTCGAAGTGCGTTCGGAAGCCCATGCCCGCCGGAACCGCATAGCCCGTCATCGTGACGGTTCCCGGCAGGCTCATCCCGCTCTTGATCCCGGCGCAGAACGAGGCCAGCCGCTCGAGTCGATCGCAGATCCGGAACGCCTGCAGCGTGATGCCGTCGGCCGGGCGGTAGTCCTCGGGGTGGTCCGGGCCGGCGGTCAGTCGGTCGTCGCGACCGACGAAGCGGACCTCCAGGTACCCGTGAGGTACCCGGTGATCGACCGCCTTCGTGAGGGCAGGCAGGTCGAAGGCGAGCTCGGCGAACTTGTCGGCGGTGCCCGGGATGTAGAGCGGCCGGCGCCCCCAGTATCGGGTCAGGAACTCCCGGGGGTTGACGGGCGCGAGCAGCCGGCCCAGCTCCCCTCCGTCAGGAGGCATCTATCCGCTTCAGGCCGAGGCCGGGGCTACTTCCGGAGGATCTGGGGCGGCTGGCTGTTGCCTTCCGTCCACGACCTCGACGCCTGCAGCTGCTGTGTCGAGAGCAGGAGGGCGCCCCCCTTGACCTTCTCCGCGCCGCCGGCCGGTGACGGCAGGTCCTTGATCGGGGTCTTCTTTCG
Source organism: Methylomirabilia bacterium (assembly GCA_041499965.1). Lineage (GTDB taxonomy): Bacteria > Methylomirabilota > Methylomirabilia > Rokubacteriales > CSP1-6 > AR5. The sequence goes on along the minus strand of JBGQLG010000176.1, from coordinate 8,329 downwards.
ACGCGTGTCCGAGGGCTTCTTCTTGGCCATGGCCGTCGCCTCCCGTGATCGGATCGTCATACGATATTCCGGATCGAAAGGCCCGGTCAAGCGGGCCCCTCGGCGCCTTGTCTGGCCCGCCGAAGGCGCCGATAATGCGCCCACCTCGACGCGGAGACGGAGGCCAACGATGACCACGCGCAGGGATTTCCTCCAGACGTCGGCCGGCGCGCTCGCCGGCCTCGTATTCGTCGGCTGCGATCTGCTGGCCGCCTCCCCCGCCCACGCGCAGCCGCGGCGCCGGGAAGTCGTGGTCAACGGCAAGCGCGTGAAGACCGTCGACGTCCACGCGCATTGCGCGGTGCCCGCGGCCCTCGCCCTGATGAATCTGAAGATCGGGGGCCCCTCGCTCCGGCCGGAGCTTGACATGGCCACGGAGGTCTCGGTGCGGCTGCGGGCGATGGACGAGCAGGGCATCGACGTCCAGGCGCTCAGCATCAACCCCAACTGGTACAAGGCCGAGCGCGACCTCGCCCGGCAAATCTGCCAGATCCAGAACGAGAAGCTGGCCGAGGCGTGCGCGGCGAATCCGGAGCGCTTCGTCGCCTTCGCCACGGTGGCGCTGCAGCACCCGGAGCTCGCGGCCGAGCAGCTCGAGGAAGGCGTCAAGAAGTACGGGCTGCGGGGGGCCGGCATCGGCGGCAACGTCAACGGCGAGGAGATCAGCGACCCGAAGTTCCATCCGTTCTGGGCCAAGGCCGAGCAGCTCGGCGTGGTGGTCTTCATCCATCCGCAGGGCGACGGCGCCACGACCCAGCTCCAGCAGCGGTTCAAGGGCAACGGCTACCTCGGCAACGTGATCGGCAACCCGCTCGAGACGACCATCGCGCTCTCGCACCTGATCTTCGACGGCACGCTCGACAAGTTCCCCGGCCTGAAGATCTGCGCGGCCCACGCCGGCGGCTACCTGCCGTCGTACGCCGGGCGCTCCGACACCGGCTGCCCGACCCGTCCCGACCTCTGCCCCGGCGGCACGCACGGGCCGATCAAGAAGAAGCCGTCGGAATACCTCAAGCAGCTGTACTACGACACGATGGTGTTCAACCCCGAAGGCGTGCGTCACCTCGTCGCCGAGGTGGGCGCGAGCCAGCTCCTGGTGGGCACCGACTTCCCCTACCCGTGGACGAAGACCGCCGTCGATCTCATCCTGCAGACGCCGGGGCTGAGCGACGCCGACCAGGCCGCGATCCTGGGCGGTACCGCCGCGAAGCTCCTGGGGATCAAGGGCTAGCAGGAGCGGAAAAACCCGCAGCCTGCGCTCACCGAGGAGGATCGCATGGTCACGCGTCGCGAGTTCCTGTCGATCGGTGCCGCGGGCGTCGTTGCCGCCGCCGCGCCACCGCCGGCCGGCGCCCAGACGCCGAAGCGTGGCGGCACCCTGACGCTGCGCATGTGGGATCCCCCTCACTTCGACCACATCCTGGCCCACGCCTACAAGACGCACGTCGTCATCAGCTTCACGCACAGCCGCCTGCTCCGGCATCGCGCCGGCCCCGCGGTTCGCCCCGGCTCGCTGCAGATCGAGGGTGACCTGGCCGAGTCGTGGCAGCAGACGAGCGACACCACCTACGTCTTCAAGCTGCGCCGGGGCGTGCGGTTCCACGCCAAGCCTCCCGTCAACGCTCGCGAGCTCACCGCGGACGACGTGCGCTACACCTTCGAGCGCATTCTCACCGACGCGGGCAGCGCCAACGTCTCGATGTACCGCTCGATCGCCCGGGTGGAGGCGGTCGACCGCTACACGGTGCGCTTCACGCTGAAGGAGCCGTTCGCCTGGTTCCTCGACATGATGGCCAACCCCATGGCCGGTGCGATCATCGCCCGGGAATGCGTCGAGAAGTTCGGCGACCTCAAGAAGCCCGAGGCGGTGATCGGCACCGGACCCTACACGCTGGAGGCGTACCGGCCAAACGTCTCGCTCACCCTCGTGCGCAACCCGCACTACTTCGTGCCGACCCTGCCGTACATCGAGCGCGTCGAGATGCTGGTGGACGAGGACAACGCCTCGCGGATCGCCGCCTTCCTGGCCGGCAAGTACGACCTCGGCTGGGAGTTCCCCGGCGCGCTGAATCGCTCCGACTGGGTGCAGCTGGCCGACACGCTGAAGAAGCGCCGGCCGGGCCTGCGCACCACGGAATTCCCGTCGAACGTCGTCAACGACCTCGCCCTGCGGACCGACCGGCCGCCGTTCCAGGATGCCCGGGTCCGGCAGGCGATCTCGCTGGCCATCGATCGCCAGGGGCTGATCGACGCGACGCTGGAGGGCGTCGGCGTCGTCAACGGCCCTGTGCCGGCTTCGCTCTCCGAGTGGGCGCTGCCGATCGACCAGCTCGGCGACGGCGCGCGCTACTACCGCTACGATCCCGCCGAGGCCAAGCGGCTCCTGGCCGCGGCCGGGCATCCGGGCGGCCTGCCGGGCAGCGTGTGCTTCTCGACCTACGGCTCCACGCTGCTCGTCGACACCATGCAGCTGGTGCTCAAGAACCTGAAGGACGTCGGCATCGACGCGAAGCTCGATCAGAAGGAGTACGGCGCCTACCAGGCGACCTGTCGCCTCGGGAAGTTCGATTCGATGGTCTTCGGTCCGCTCTCGCCCTTCCTGGAGGCGGACAGCTTCCTGTTCGGGCAGTACTACACCGACGAGCCGCGCAACCGCAGTCACGTCAAGGACCCGATCCTCGACGACCTGCTGGTGAAGCAGCGCCGCTCCGCCGAGGTCAGCGCGCGCCGCACCGTCATCCACCAGATCCAGCGGCATCTCGCCAAGCAGCAGTACTACGTCCACGTGCCCTCGGGGATCTACATTGCCGTCTGGGAGGGCGCGCTCAAGAACTACGCGCCCAACCTCGGCTTCGACTACGGCGGGAGGCTGCTCGCGGCCTGGCTGGATCGCTGACAGGCTGCGGGAAAAGGCCCATCTGCTTCGTTGGCGCCCTCGGGCACCGCCTCGCATCTGGACCTTTTTGCGCAGCCTGTCGGTTCTTCCGCGGCCGGCTCGCCGTCCGGGTCAGGCGCCCCAGAGATCCGGCAGCGTGTAGCCGCCGCGGAACGGATCGGACGGGTCGAGCCCGTGCTGGAACACGCCCGTGATCCACGCCTGGCCGGCGATGGTGGGCACGATGCCGGGCCGCCCTCCCACCGTGGCCTCGCTCGCGATCCCCGCCTCGAACCGAGAGCCGATGATCGACTCGTGGACGAATCCCTCCCCCACGGCGAGCTGACCGCGCGCGTGCAGCACCGCCAGTCGCGCGGAGGTACCGGTGCCGCACGGGCTGCGGTCGATCCGGCCCGGTGCCACGATCACGGCGTTGCGGCTCACCGTCCCCGCGCCCGAGAAGGGCATCGCGAACTCGGTGAAGGTCACCGTGTGGATGTCCGGGTTCTCCGGATGGCGCACGGGCAGCTGCCGGGCGGCGGCGGCCGTGATCCGGTTGCCGAGAACGACCAGGTCCCGCGCCTCCTTCGGCTCGACGGCGAAACCGAGCGACGGCGCATCGACGATCGCGAAGAAGGCGCCGCCGTACGCCACGTCGACCGGGATCGGGCCCAGACCCTCGACGTCGACGACCGCCCCCAGATGCGTGACGAAGCAGGGGACGTTCGTGAACTGCACGCGCTCCACCTTGCCGTCCCGGCAGCGCGCCTCGACGGGCACCGGGCCGGCCGGCGTGTCCAGCGTGAGCGTCGTCAGCGGCTCGCGCATCGGCAGCATCCCCGTCTCCAGCAGGACGGTGACGGTGCAGATGGTGTTCGACCCGGACATCGGCGGATAGTCGGTCGCTTCCATGATGATCAGGCCGGCGTCGCAGTCGGGCCGGGTGGGCGGCGTCACCAGATTCACGCAGAGCGAGGGCTTCCCCCGTGGCTCGTGCAGGAGCCAGCGCCGCAGCTCGTCGCCCTGCGATTCGAGATAGCGCTTCTTCTCGAACATGGTCGCGCCGGGTGGCGGCAGCACGCCGCCGACGATGACGTGGTTGTCCTCGCCGCCGACGTGGCAGCCGATCACCGTGATCGTGCGTTCCCACCTCACCGCTGGATCCTTTCCGCCCCGGGGGCACGCGCATGGTATCGGTGGCTCACGGGCGGGTCAACGTCGAGCCGTTGACGTTTGGCGCCAGCCAACGAATACTTGGTGCCGACCAGTCAAACAGAGGAGATGGCGAATGAACCGCAGACTCGGGTGGTCGATCCTTGCATCAGTGGCGCTGCTGTCGCTCGCCGGGAGTCTCGAGGCGCAAGCCCAGCAGGCCGACATGACGTTCTTCGTCACGAGCGCCGGCTCCGGCAAGGGTGGGGACCTCGGTGGCCTCGCCGGTGCGGACCAGCACTGCCAGCAGCTGGCGCAGGCGGCCGGCGCGACGGCCAAGACCTGGCACGCCTACCTGAGCACGCAGGGCGCCGGCGCCGTCAACGCCCGCGAGCGCATCGGCTCCGGTCCTTGGCAGAACGCCAAGGGGGCCGTCATCGCCAAGGACGTGGCGGAGCTGCACGGCAAGAACAACGTCTCCAAGCAGACGGCGCTGACCGAGAAGGGTGACGTGGTCAACGGGCGCGGCGACACGCCGAACACGCACGACGTCCTGACGGGTTCCCAGCCAGACGGCGTCGCGTTCCCGGCCGGCGAGGATCGCACCTGCGGCAACTGGACGAAGAGCGGCCAGGGCGCCGCGATGCTCGGCCACCACGACCGCCAGGGCTTGCGGGACGACGACGCCTCGAAGTCGTGGAACTCGTCGCACGCCTCCCGCGGGCCGGACGGTGGCTGCAGCCAGAACGATCTGAAGAGCACGGGCGGTGCCGGCCTGTTCTACTGCTTCGCCACCAAGTAGATTCCCATGACAGTGTCCAACGGACGCGAGTTCCTCGCCATTCCGGGACCGACCAACATCCCGGACGCCGTGCTCTCCGCCATGCACCGGCCGGCGATCGACATCTACTCGGGTGACATGCTCCGCGTCACGCGCACGCTCCTGGAGGACCTGCCGAGGATCTTCCGCACGGTGGGTCGCGCCTACATCTACGCCGCGAACGGCCACGGGGGCTGGGAGGCGGCGGTCAGCAACGTCCTGTCCCGCGGGGAGACGGTGCTCGTGCTGGAAAGCGGGCTGTTCGCCGTCGGCTGGGGCGAGATGGCGCGGATGGTGGGCGTCAAGGTCGACGTGCTGAAGGGCGACTGGCGGCGCGCGGTGGATCCCACGGCGCTCACGCAGCGCCTGAGGGCCGACGCCGCGCACGAGATCAAGGCCGTCCTCGTCGTCCAGATCGACACCGCCTCGGGGGTCGTCAACGACATCGCGGCGATCCGCCAGGCGATCGACGCCGCCGGGCACCCGGCGCTCCTCATGGTGGACTGCGTCGCCTCGCTCGGCTGCATGCCGTTCGACATGGACGGCTGCGGCATCGACGTGGCCATGGCGGGCTCGCAGAAGGGCCTGATGACGCCGCCCGGCCTGGCCTTCGTCGCCGCCAACGACAAGGCGCACGCCGCCCACCAGAAGGCGGACCTGCGCACCCGCTACTGGGACTGGACCTTCCGGCAGGGGGAGGCGCACTACCAGAAGTACGGAGGCACGCCGCCGGAGCACCTGCTGTTCGGCTTGCGCGCGGCGCTCGATCTGCTGCTCGCGGAGGGCTTGGACCACGCCGCCCGCCGTCACGCCCTGCTCGCCGAAGCGGTGCGACGGGCCGTGGATCGCTGGGCGGAAGGTCAGGTCCTGGCCTTCAACGTCAGGAATGCGGCGGAACGGGCCAACTCGGTGACCACCGTCCTGATGCAGGGCCGCGAGCCGCGCCCGCTCCTCGACTATTGTCGTGAGAAGTGCGGCGTGGTCCTGGGCGTGGGCATCGGCGATCTGTCCGGCAAGGCCTTCCGCATCGCTCACATGGGTCACGTCAACGCGCCCATGGTCATCGGCACCCTCGGCGCCGTCGAGATGGCGCTCGGGGCGCTGGGCATCCCGCACGGCGCGGGCGGCGTGCAGGCCGCCGTCGAGTACCTGGGCCGCGAGGTGAGCGCCTAGTATCCCGAGTCAGAGATTCGCCGACCTGGACGGGCGCGTCGCCGGCTCGCGGCAAGGGCGGCGCAGCGAGCCTGCGCAGAGGGCTGCCGTCGCGCCGAGGGCTCGCCTGAACGACGCGAGCGGGGTTCGCGCGGCCCCCCATCCCCCAAAGGGGGCTGGGTTGTCGAACAAGTCGAGCGTTGGCGGCGCGCTCACCCCGCCGAGTAGCAACGGTTGGAGGCAGGCTCGCCCTCGGTCGTGACGGCAGCCCTCTGCGCAGGCTCGCCGCGCCGCCCTTGCCGCGAGCCGGCGACGCGCCCGTCCAGGTCGGCGAAATCGCTGACTCGGGATACTAGCGCAGCGTCTGGTTCGCCAGGTCCAGCACGCGCTCGGCGAGCAGGGCCAGCATGCGCCACGCGGGCTCGTGCTGCCGCGTCGCCTCGGCGTCGTCCGTGTACGTGTCGAACAGCACGTAGCTCGCGCCGAGCGCGGCCAGCGCCTCGAGGTCGGCTCGGATCTGGTCGAGGCTGCCCTCGCCGGCGATGCGCTGCTCGTCCGCCAGCCTCGTGTCGGTGACGCGCAGCCGGATGCGCGGGCACAGTGCCGGCTGCGGCCGGCCCTCCTGGTCCGCGATCTCGCGCAGTCGCGGCAACCCGGTATCGCGCAGCCACGGGATGCGGATGCGGATCGGGTGCCACGCATCGCCCAATCGGACCGCGCGGCGCATCGCGGCGTCGCTGGCGCCGCCGACCCAGATAGGCGGATGCGGCGATCGGAGCGGACGCGGGCCGGTCTGCACGTCGCGGAAGGAGACGAACGGGCCGGTGTACGACGCCGGGTCGCTCGTCCACGCGGTCTTGATGGCGGCCAGGTAGTCGTTCGACATGGCCCCGCGCCGCTCGAACGGCACGCCGAGCGCCTCGAACTCCTGCTTGGCCCAGCCCACGCCGACGCCGAAGATGAATCGCCCACCGGACAGCCGATCGACGTTGGCGGCCAGCCGCGCGGTGTGCAGCGGGTGGCGATACGGCAGGATCACGACGGTCGTCCCCAGCTCCACCCGCGTCGTGGCGCGGGCCAGCCACGCCAGCGTGACGAACGGATCGTAGAACGGCGCCGGGTAGCGCGCGACCACGTCCGGGGTCATCGCGACGTGATCGGAGATCATCACGAAGTGGTAGCCGAGCGTCTCGGCGAGCTGCGTCCAGCCCGTGAGCGACTCCGGGCTGACGCCCGGCCCGAAGTTGAGGAGGTTCACGCCGATCCGCATCGCCTGATCATTGTACCTTGCCATATACTCGTGGCATGAGAACAGCCACGAACGGCGCCATCAAGAACTTCCATCTTCCGCTCCCCCAGGACGTGTACGACGCGCTCCGCGAGGAGGCGGCGTCACTGCACCGGCCGGCCACGGTCGTGGCGCGCGAGGCGATCGAGGCCTGGCTGCGGGAGCGCAAGCGCGCGGGCGTGCACGAGGCCATCGCGACGTACGCCGTGAAGCACGCCGGCACGGCGGCGGACCTCGACCCTGCGCTCGAGCGGGCCTCTCTCGATTTCCTCCGCGGGAAGAAGCCCGGGCGGTGAGGCGCGGCGAGGTCTACTGGGCCGAGCTGGCGCCCCGCTCCGGCGCCGAGCAGTCCGGACGGCGGCCCGTCATCGTGGTCTCTCACGACGGCTTCAACGAGGTGCCGACGTGGCGCTCGGTCATCGTCGTCCCCGTCTCGACGTCAGACACTCAGGCGCGTCGAGGTCCGACAGCCGTGCTGCTGGCCAGCGGGGTCGGCGGGCTTCGCGCCTCCAGCGTCGCGCTGTGCCATCAGGTGACCACGCTGGACCGGGCGAAGCTGAGCGAGCGCCTCGGCGTGCTGCCGCCCGGTGCCCTCGTCGAGCTGCGGGACGGGCTGCGAGCCGCGCTCGATCTCGACTGGCTATAATCCCGCCATGGACGACGCCGCCCTTGAACAGACGCTGCGCACCTTCTTTCAGACCCCGGCGCCCGAAATCGTCGCCGCCTACCTGTTCGGGAGCGTCGCGCGTGGCACCTCCGGTACGACGAGCGACGTCGACGTGGCCGTCCTGCTCACGCGGCCGCCGGCGGAGGGCCTCGCCGGCTTGCCACTCGATCTCGAGGGAGAGCTCGAGCGTCTCCTCGGTGTGCCCGCGCAGGTGGTCGTCCTCAATCGCACCCCCGTCGACCTGATCCACCGGGTACTCCGCGACGGCAAGCTGCTCGTCGACCGTGACCCCGCCGTGCGCATCGCGTTCGAGGTGCGCGCGCGCAATGAGTTCTT
>JBGQLG010000175.1:0-11157 GCA_041499965.1 Methylomirabilia bacterium | reverse complement strand
GTTGGCCCGCGTATTGAGCACCAGGTCGGCGCCCTCTGCCGCATACGCCAGCGCAATGGCCCGTCCGATATTGCGGCTCGCCCCCGTGATGAGCGCGGCTCTTCCACTCAATCGCATTGATGCTCTCCAGTAATCCGCTAGTGAATATCGGGGAGCGTGGTGACGCCGCGGGGCGCGCGCAGGGGCCGCCGGCGCGCCTCTGTGGCGAGCTGTCGAATCGAGGAGCGCCCCGGCTCCGCCGGGGCGTTCCGAGCCGCCAGGGGGGCTTGGGGCCATGTCGGGGCCCCCATGTGAACAGACGGATGGGGGGCCCGAGCGAGCCGAGCCCGGAGCGACTTACGGCGGCAGGCGAGCCACGCAGGCGCGCCCGCGGTCCCGGCGCCCGCCCAGCGGCCACGGCGGCACCGGGTTCCACGAGCCCTCATCAGCGCGTCTGCAGGCCGCGCCGGGCGATCTCGCCGTCGAGATCGAGCGGCCGCGTGCCGGCGGGCGCGCCGCCAGGCACCGTCCAGAAGAGCTCGAACTCGAGGCCGTCGGGGTCCTTGGCGTAGAGCGACAGGCTGGTGCCGTGATCCGAGCTGCCCACGAGCGAGCGGGCCTCGATCAACCGCAGCTTGGCCCGGGCCAGATCGGTCAGCTCGCCGACCTCCCAGGCCGCGTGATACATCCGCGCCACCCCCTCGTCGGGCGGGCGCAGGCCGGGCTGCTCGAACAGGCCGAGGTTGTGGTCGTCGCCCGAGCCCGGAATGGTCAGGAAGGCCGCGGTGGGATAGCGGCGCTGCACCTCGAAGCCGAGCACCTCGCAGTAGAAGCGCACGCTGCGCTCGACGTCGCCCACCCAGAGCACCAGGTGCTGCAGCCGCTTGAGGCCCAGGTTAGTCATCGCGCCGGCCCCTCGACCATACTGACGGTGATCGCGACGCAGGCGATGAGCGTGTCGGAGCCGGGGACCTTGAGGCCGCCGACCACCGGGTGCACCGTCACCTCGCCGTGCGGCAGTTCCTTGCGCACACGCTCGACGTCGATCGACGCCGGATCCGGGATGCCGACGGTGACGTCGACCAGCATCTTGCCGCCGCGCGCGCGCACGTCGGCGAACAGCGGCAGGCTGGAGTGGCGGATCGCGTCCGACACCGCGCGGCAGGCGGCCTTGGTGCCGTCGAGGCCGTGGACGTCCACGCCCATACCGAACTCGAAGACGACCGGCTTGGCGCTCATGCCGAGAGCCCCGGCATCGTGAAGCCCTTGGCGTCAAGCTCGGCGACCAGCGCGCGCGACTGCTCGGGCGTGAGCGCGACCAGCGGCGGCCGTACCGTTCCCCACGACGCGTCGCCCCCGTAGTGCGCGACGGCGGCCTTGAGCGCGGGGATCATCGGGAACTTCGCGAAGGTGCCGCGGATCACGTCCAGCCGCGCCTGCTGCGCGTCGGCATCGGGGGCGTGCCAGGTGTCGTAGAGGCGCGCGATCGCCGCCGGGTTCACGTTGGCCGTGGCGCTGATGCAGCCGGCGCCGCCGTTGCGCATGCCCTGCAGCAGAAACGTCTCGGCGCCCGGGAAGACGTCGAAGCCGCCCTTGGCGAACGCATCCAGGAACGCCTGCGTGTTCTTCCAGTCCCCACCGCTGTCCTTCATGCCGGCGATCTGAATGGGATACGTCTTCAGCAGTCGCTCGACCAGCCCCAGGGTGATGGGCACCTGGGCCACCGGGGGGATGTGGTACAGGTACACGCGCAGCCGCGCTTCGCCGACGCGCTCGATGATCTCGGCGAAGTTCCGGAACAGGCCGTCGTCGCTCACGCCCTTGTAGTAGAAGGGTGGCAGCATGAGGACGCCCCCGCACCCCAGCTTGACGGCGTGCGCGGTCAACCGCACGGAGTCGGTCAGCGCGCAGCACCCGGTGCCGGGCATCATGCGGGCCGGATCCACCCCCGCCCCCACCAGGCGGTCGAGCAGCTCGATCTTCTCCTCGATCGACAGCGAGTTCGCCTCCGAGTTGGTCCCGAACACGGCCAGGCCCACGTTCTGCGACACGAGCCAGCGGCACTGGCGCACGAACCGCTCGGGATCGGGCGAGAGGTCGGCCTTGAATGGGGTGACGACGGGCGACAAGACGCCGGTGATGCGCTGGGAGTCGTTCATGAAGGCGACGATATACCGCCAGGGTCGCAGGTGGCAAGCGACCCGGCCGGGCGATGCGTTACCATGCCTGCCATGCCAACCCTGAAGATCGACCACGCGCGCTACGTCGTCACCGTCGATCCCCAGCGCCGCATCATCCAGGACGGCAGCGTCCTGATCGAGGACGGCCGCATCCGCCAGGTCGGCAAGGCCGCCGAGCTGGCCGCGTCCCGCGCCGACCGGGTGATCGACGCCCGCCAGATGGTGGTCACGCCCGGCTTCGTCAACGGCCACATGCACATCAGCTACGCCCACGCCGTGCGCGGCATCTTCCTCGACGACATCGGCAGCCCGCTCGACAAGGTCTTCACGCTGCAGATGGCGATGACCGAGGAGGAGGAGCACGCGACCTCGCTGCTCGGCATCGTCGAGCTGCTGAAGAGCGGCACGGTGTGCTTCGTGGACCCGGGCAGCACGAAGTATCCCGACGCCTGCCTGCAGGCCTACGACGACGCCGGCATCCGGGTGATCATGGGCGACGGCGTCACCGACCGCGAGGCGTCGATCCCGTTGCCGCGCTACGAGACGGCGCAGGCCGTGAGCCGGACGGCGGCCTTTCTGAAGACGTGGCACGGACGGTTGAACGGGCGGCTGCGGGCGTGGGCCATGCCCTTCTCCCTGGAGACGTGCACGCCGGACCTGCTCCGCTCCCTCAAGCGCCTGGCCGACGACCACGGCACGTCGCTCACCCTGCACCACAACAGCGGGGCCAAGGCGCGCCAGGAGTGCCAGAGCCGCCTCGGGAGCCCCAGCCCCACGCAGTATCTCGAGTCGATCGGCGTGCTGGGACGCAACGTCGTCCTCGCCCACGTCCTCGGTCTGGACGCGGCGGAGATCGACTGCATGGCGCGCACGGGCGCGACGGCCGCGATGTGCCCGGTCACCGCGGCCAAGGGCGGGCGCGGCGTGGGCGAGCACGGCCGGCTGCCCGAGCTGCTGGCCAAGGGCGTCAAGGTCGCGCTCGGCTGCGACTCGCCGAACAACTCGAACCACCTCGACATCGTGCGCGCGCTGAACATGGCGGCCATCCAGTACAAGGACGCGCGGCAGGACATGAAGCAGATCCCGGCTGAGACCGCACTGGAGCTGGCCACGCTGACCGGCGCCCAGGCCCTCGGCGTCGGCGAGGAGATCGGCTCGCTCGAGCCCGGCAAGAAGGCCGACCTCGTGCTGTTCGACACCCAGCGGCCGGAGTGGCAGGCGATGTTCAACCCGATCAACAACCTCGTCTACAACGCCGACGGCCGCAGCGTGCACACGGTGATCGTCGACGGCCGCGTGGTGGTCGACGCCTATCGCCAGACGTTCGTGGACGAGCCGAGGCTCTACAGCAAGGTGCAGGAGATCGGCGAGAAGCTGCTCGCGCGGACGGGCGTCAGCCTCCCCCGCTCGCGCTGGCCGATCGTCTGAGATTCGAGACATTGACGAACCGGTGGCGGCTCGATAGCGTGGGCGGCATGGGTGACGCAGACGTCCGCACCAAGACCTGGACGCGGTTCGAATACGAGCGGCTGGTCGAAGCCGAGATCCTGGGGCCGGCCGACCGCCTCGAGCTTCTCGGCGGCGCCATGGTCGTCAAGGAGCCGCAGTACAGTCCCCACGCGACCGCGATCTCGCTCGTCCATCGCGTGCTGACCGCGGCGCTGGGCTCCGCCTGGCACGTGAGGGTGCAGATGCCCGTTGCGCTCGACGATGAGTCCGAGCCCGAGCCGGACATCTGCGTGGTGCCCGGCGATCCGCGTGACTACCGTGACGCTCATCCTGAGCATCCGGCCCTGATCGTCGAGGTTGCGCTCTCGCGCCTGCGCTTCGACCGCGAGCACAAGGGCAGTCTCTACGCCCGCGCCCGCATCGCCGACTACTGGATCGTCAACGTTCCCGACCAGCGGCTGGAGGTCTACCGGGAGCCGGCTCCCGACGCGGCGGCGCCGTTCGCCTGGCGCTACGGTCGCGTCGTAACGCTCGGAGCCGACGAGCGCGTCTCGCCGCTGGCGGTCCCGTCGGCGCTCGTCAGCGTCGCCGACCTCCTGCCCTAACTCGCCAGCGCCGCGCCCGCCGCGAGCTGCCGCGCGACCAGGTGCGCGTACAGGCCGCCGCGCGCCAGCAGGACCGCGTGCGTGCCCGTCTCCACCACCCGGCCCTGGTCGAACACCAGGATCGCGTCGGCGTCGCGCACGGTCGAGAGCCGGTGCGCGATCACCAGCGTCGTGCGGTCGCGGGCCAGGCGCTCGATCGCGTCGCGGACCATCATCTCGCTGACCGCGTCGAGGTGCGACGTCGCCTCGTCCAGGATCAGCACCGGCGCGTTCTTGAGGAACGCGCGCGCGATGGCCACGCGCTGGCGCTGGCCGCCCGACAGGCGGGCGCCCCGCTCGCCGACGATCGTGTTCAGCCCCGCGGGCAGCGCGGCGACGACGTCGCTCAGCGCCGCGCGCTCGATGGCGGCGGCCAGCGCGAGCTCGTCGGCGTCCGGGCGGGCCAGCATGATGTTGGCGCGCAGCGTGTCGTTGAAGAGATAGGTGTCCTGCGCGACCAGCGCGATCCGCCGGCGCAGGTCGTCGAGCGTGTAGTCGCGCAGGTCGTGGCCGAGCAGGCGCACGACGCCGCGTTGCGGGTCCCAGAAGCGCAGCAGCAGGTTGGCGACCGTGGTCTTGCCCGCGCCCGAGGGCCCGACGAGCGCCACGGTGCCGCCGACCGGCACCCGCAGCGAGACGCCGTCGAGCGCCGGGCGCGGACGGCTCGGATACGCGAAGGTGACGTCGGCCAGCTCGACCGCCAGCGCGGTCGAGCTCACGACCGCGGGCACGCCGCGCCCGTCGGTGACCGGCACCGGCTCGGCCTCGACTGCGTGCAGCCGCCGCGCCGAGCCGAGCGTGTCGGCGAGCTGGCGGCCGACCTGCGCCACTTCCCACAGCGGCACGAACGCCGAGAGCGCCAGCAGCGTGAGTAGCGGCACCGCCGCCGGGTCCAGGCGACCGGCGTGGGCCAGCCAGGCGCCCATCGCGGCGACCGTGAGGCCGCCCAGGCCGGTGGCCGTCTCCTGCAGCGCGGTCTGGCGGGCGAGGTCGCGCAGGAACGGCAGGCGCAGATCGTAGAAGCGCTTGGCCTTGTCGCCCAGCCGCTCGCCCCAGGCACGCACCCGACCGTAGGCGACGATCTCACCCAGCCCCTGCACCGTGTCGACGACGTGGGCGTTCAGATCGCCGGAGGCCTCGCGCGCGCGCGAGCTCAGGCGATCGATGCGCGAGCGCCCGAGCACCGGGATCAGCGCGGTGTAGAGCAGGAACGGCACCAGCACCAGGGCCAGCAGCGGCGCGAAAGCGGCCAGCGTGACAAGGACCGCGGCGGGCAGCAGCACCGCGACCAGCGCCGGCGTCACCGTGTGGGCGAAGAAGTACTCGATCAGCTCGACGTCGTGGGTGGCCACGCCGGCCAGGTCGCCCGTGCGGCGCCGCGTGAGATAGGCCGGGGCCAGCGCGTCGAGCTTGCGGTAGACGTCCAGCCGCATGTCGGCCAAGAGGCGGTAGGCGATGTCGTGCGCGAGCCAGGACTCCAGCCAGTGGAGGATGCCGGCCAGCGGCGCCACCACGACGAGGGCAACGAGCAGCGCCACCGCCGACTCGCCGCGCGACACCGCGCGCACGGCCAGCGCGCTCAGCGCGCCGATTCCGATGAGCGCCGTCACCCGGGCGATGCCCAGCGCGAACGTCAGCGACAGCCAGCCGCGGTAGCCGCGCGTCTTGGCGAGCAGCGTGCCCAGCACCGCGCTCCAGCCGATCTCGCCGGCCTCCACGATGGCCTCCGGCTCGTCGGCGGCCAGCTCGTCGGTGAGGAGCCCGTCGCCGTTGGTGACCGTCCCGTTGGTCACGACGCGCGGGTCGACGGCCGTGGCGCCGGCGCCGTCGCGCGCCTGGGCCGCCATGAGGTGCGCATACACGCCGCCGTGGGCCAGCAGCTCGCCGTGCGTGCCTCGCTCGGCCACCCGCCCGTGGTCCAGGACCAGAATCGTGTCGGCGCCGACCACACTCGACAGGCGGTGCGCGAAGATGATGGTCGTGCGTCCGACCATCAGCCGGTCGAGCGCGGCCTGGATGAGCGCCTCGCTCTCGGCGTCCACCGAGGACAGCGCTTCGTCGAGCACCAGGATCGGCGCGTCGCGGAGGAGCGCGCGCGCGATGGCGATGCGCTGCCGCTGCCCGCCCGACAGCCGCACGCCGCGCTCGCCCACGACCGTCGCGTAGCCCTGAGGCAGGCGGTCGATGAACTCCGCGGCGTTGGCGGCGCGCGCGGCCGCGCGCAGCTCGTCGGGCGTCGCCTCGGGGCGGCCCATGCGGATGTTGTCCTCGACCGTGCCGTGGAAGAGCCAGGTGTCCTGGCTGACGACGGCGATGCGCCCGCGGATCTGGGCCAGGCTGAGCGCGCGCAGGTCGCGCCCGCCGATGGTGAGGCGCCCGCGGTCGGGATCGTGAAAGCGCAGCAGCAGCCGCGCGATGGTCGACTTGCCCGAGCCGCTGGCGCCGACGAACCCCACGCGCCCACCCGGCGGCACCGCGAAGCTGAGCCCGCCGTGCACGACGCGCGTGGTGCCGGGATAGGTGAACGTGACGTCGTCGAACACGACGCCGGCATCGGCAGGCTCCGGCCCGTCCGCCCGGTCGCGCACGAGCGGCTCGGCGTCGATCAGCGCGAAGATGCCGCGCGCCGCCGCCATCCCGAGCATCCCCTGGTGGAGCAGGATACGCAGCTCGCGCAGCGGCCGGAACACCTCGACGCCCAGCATGAGGATGACGAGCAGCGCCGGCAGCGCCATGACGCCGCTGCCCACCCGCCAGGCCCCCAGCGCCAGCGCGGCGGCGGCGCCGACGGCGATGCCGGTGTCGGTGATGCCGCGGGCCAGCGTGTTGGTGGCGAGCACGAACATCGTGCTCTTGAACAGCACGTGGGCGCGCTCCTCCAGTCGCCGCCCGCGCTCGCCGCTCTGGCCGAACGCCTTGAGCGTCGCGAGCCCCTGCACGGCGTCGAGGAAGTCGGCGCCGAAGGCGGCGTACGCGCGGCTGCGAGCCAGGCTGGCCTGGCTGTCCCAGCGGTGCCAGAGCGCCGGGGCCAGCAAGATGAGGATCGCCGCGCCCAGCATCACCAGCGCCACCGGCAGGTCGAGGAACGCGACGAAGCCGAAGATCAGCACCGGCGTGAGCGCGGCCACGAAGAGCTGCGGCAGGTACTGGCCGAAGTAGGTCTCGAGCTGCTGGATGCCCTCGACCAGCGAGAGCATCACCTCGGCCGTGCGCGCACCCGAGAAGTGGGCGGGGCCGAGCGCCACGATGTGGTCGTAGAGGTTCTCGCGCAGGCGCGTCTGCACGCGGGCCGCGGTATGGTGGGCCATCATCACACGCGTGTAGTCGAGCAGGCTGCGCAGCCCGACGGCCACCGCCGTGAGGACGATGGCGCCGGTCAGCGCGGAGAGCGACTCACCGTGCAGCACGCGGGCCAGCAGCCAGCCCAGCAGCACCAGCCGCGCGATGCCGGTGGCGACCGCGGCCAGTCCGACGAACACAGTGGCGGCGATCCGGCTGCGCACGCCCCGGGTGAGAGCCCACAGACGGGGATCGAGATACATGCGGTCCTCTCTAATGACTCTCGTGGACTTCGGTGGCGCCGGGGCGCAGGCGGCCGGCCGTGTCTCGCGCCCGCGCGCATGGCTCGCCTGTCGCCGCTGCTCGTTCGGAGCGGGGCTCGCTGCGACCCCCCATCCCCCAGAGGGGGTGGCGCGAGAGCATCCGACCGTCGGCGGCTTGCTCGCCCCACTCCGAACGAGCGCGGCGACCACGGCTCGCCATGATGCGCGGACGCGAGACACGGCCGGCCGCCTGCGCCCCGGCGCCACCGAAGTCCACGAGAGTCATTCGTGCGTTCCGGTTCGCATCGCCGGCATCACGCCACGCCGGCCTTGCAGCTCGGGCCGGGCCTCGCGGAAGACGGTGCGGATCCATTCGCTCACGCGCCGGACGCGCACGACGGTCTTCAGATCGGGGTGATAGAGCAGCCAGTAGTCGATCGTCAGGTCGGCGATGGGCGCCGAGAGCCGGACCAGCGCCGGGTCGGCGTCGCCGACGTAGCACGGCACGAGGCCGAGGCCGGCGCCGGCGCGCACGGCCTCGAGCTGCAGCGAGACCCGGTTGGCGCGGACGCGCGGCCGCCGGTCGCCCGCGCGCTCGGCCAGCCACGCCATCGAGCGGAAGTACTCGTGCGGCGTGTCGTAGGCGACCCACGGGCAATCGCGCCAGCGCGCGTCAGTGCGCGCCGCGGCGTGCGCCTCGGCGAGCTCCGCCGTGCCGTACACCGCGGTCGCCATCGTGCCCAGGGCGACGCGGACGAGCTGGCCGCGCGACAGCAGCCCGTGACGGATGAACAGGTCGGCCTCGCGCCGGCCGAGGTCGGGCTCGAGACGCGTCTCCGCGAGCTCCACCGTCAGGTCGCGCTGGGCGTCGGCCAGCGCCGCGAGGCGCGGGGCCAGGAAGCGGGCCGCCCACTCGTGGGCGGCCACGCGCACGAGGCCACCCGCCTCCTCCCCGAAGGTCGCACCGCGGCGGTCGATGGCCGTCGCGGGGTCGGCCATGCTCTGGGCCAGCGGCAGCAGGTCCTGGCCCCAGCGCGTGAGCCGGTGGCCGTCGGGAGTCCGCTCGAAGAGACGCGCCCGGAGCGCCTGCTCCAACTGGCCCACGTGACGGACGACGGTGGGCTGACCCAGATGGAGTGCGCGGGCGGCGCGCCGCAGGCTACCGGTCTGAGCCACGGCGAGAAACACGCGCAGATCGTCCCATTGCACGCCGGCAGTGTAGCAACATCTCTCGCGGCCGACCCGCTCCCAATCCGGAGCGGGGTGATCGAGATCTGACGGCTCCCGTGCGCGTCAGCGGGATGGTCCACTGGCCCCCGACACAAGGGGGGGCGACATGAGTGACAACGAATATCTGGCGCGGGTCGTGGTCCGCGAACGCTTGAGGGAAGCTCACGCCCGGGCCGCCGTCCACCGGCTGATCGAGGGCACGCGGGCGAGCGGGACGGCGGGGGTCGGGCGGAGCACGCGCCGCCGATCGCCGGGACGGGTCCGCGCCTACTGGGCGGCGGCCAGCTCTCTGATCAGTCGATGCAGGAACTGGCGCCCGGCGTAGAGGTCCTTCACGCCCATGCGCTCGTCGCGACCGTGCGCGCGGCTCTCGCCGAGGAACAGGCCGGAGACGCCGTAGCTCGGGAACCCGACGGCGCGCAGCCAGCGGCTGTCGGTGGCGCCGGTGCCCATCGTCGGGATCACGATCGTCCCCGGCCACATGTCGCTCGTGATCCGCTCCACGCGCGCCAGCAGATCCGGATCGAGCGGTGACGGTGGGCTGTTGAAGGGCTCACCGATCGGCGTGACGGTGATCGGCGCGGCGCCCACCACCCGCACCAGCGTGCGCTGCACGTCCTCGGCCGGGTGATCGGGCAGGATGCGGCAGTTCACCACGGCCCGCGCCATCTGCGGCAGCGCGTTGTTGGCGTGACCGCCCTCGAGCCGGGTGGCGACGCAGGTGGTGCGCAGCAGCGCGCTGTAGACGGTGTCGGCCGACAGTCGCGCGAGCGCCGCGGGGTCGGGCGTCGGCAGGGCCACCGCGCGCATGTCGTCGGCCACCCGGCCGGTGTGCAGCGCCGCCGTTCGCTCGAAGTAGAGCCGCGTGGCGTCGCTGCTGCCGCGCCCGTAGAAGTAACCGTCCTTCTCCAGCAGCGTGAACGGATCGAACGACCAGTCCTCGCGCCGCGCCTCGACCACGTCGAGGTGGGCCAGCAACAGCAGCGGCTTGCCCGTCCCGCTCCCGCGCAGCCGGGCGACGAGGTTGCCCTTCCTGGGATGCGGCGCCAGCACCTGCACGTCGGCGGCGGGGAATCCGGCCGCCCGCAGCCGCGCGGCCATGGCCTCGGCGGCTTTCGTGTTGTCGCCGACCGAGTCGGTCGTGTTGATCTCGACCAGCTCGCGGTAGACGTCGAGGAACGCCTGCTCGTCGGCCGGCCGCGTCTGCGCATCGACAGCCAGCGGCGATACCAGCAGGAGCGCGGCGATGATGAGCCCCAGGCGCATGGCCGCTAGGGTTTCACGACCTCCGGGTTGTGGACGTTGATCGGCTTGCCCGCCGCGTAGGCGACGACCTGGTCGAAGATCGTGCTGAACTGGTGCTCCAGCCCGTCGCGCTCGACGTAGCCCAGGTGCGGCAGCGCCAGCACGTTGTCCATCTTCAGCAGCGCGTGGCCGCCGGCCGGGATCGGCTCTTCCTCGAACACGTCCACCGCCGCCATGCCCGGCCGGCCCGCCTTCAGCGCGGCCTCCAGCGCGCCGGGCACCACCAGGCCGGCCCGGCTCGTGTTCACGAACAGCGCGCTCGGCTTCATGCGGGCGAGGTCGGCGGCCGTGACGATGCCGCGCGTGGCGTCGATCAGGCGCAGGTGGATCGAGACCACGTCCGACTGCTCGAGCATCTGCTCCTTCGTGGCGACCGTGTCGCCGGCGGCGCGGGCGGCGGCCACCGAGGCCTCGCGCCCGAACGCCAGCACCTTCATGCCGAAGGCGCGACCGTAGCCGGCGACCACCGCGCCGATCTTGCCGTAACCCCAGATGCCCAGCGTCTTGCCACGCAGACCGACACCGATGGGATAGGCCTGCCACTTGCCGGCCTTCAGCGCCGCCATCTCTTGCGGAATGTTGCGGAAGGCGCCGATGATCATCCCCCAGGTCAGCTCGGCCGTCGCGTAGGACGGCCCGCCGCCGGAGCCACCGAGCGCGGACATGATGACGCCGCGCTTGGTGCAAGCCGCGAGGTCCACGTGCGGAAACACTCCGACCTGGCTGATGATGCGCAGTCGGTCGAGCCGCTCGAGCAGCGGCGCCCGGATCGGCGTGCGCTCGCGGATCAGGCACAGCGCCTCGGTGTCGGCCAGGCGCTTGGCCAGC
>JBGQLG010000174.1:0-11408 GCA_041499965.1 Methylomirabilia bacterium | reverse complement strand
GCACGCGCTGCAGCGCCTCGAGGATCGCCGTCATCTTGTGCACCGCGTTCACCGTGCCCTCGAGGCGTCCGATGTGCCCGGTGACCCCGTAGGTGTGGATCGCCATGTGCACGATGCCCGCGTGCACCGTCACGAGGTTGTCGGCGCCGAACGGCTCCGCGACCACGGCGGCGTCGGTGCGCAGTCCGCTCTCCATCAGGTAGTGCGTGCCCTCGCCGCCCTGCGTCTCGCCGGCCACGCAGGCGACGACGAGATCGCCCGGGAGCGACACGCCGGATCGGCGGACGGCCTCGGCGGCCATGATGATGCTGGCCAGGCCGCCTTTCATGTTCTGCACGCCGTGGCCGTACAGCCGGTCACCCTCGAGCGTCGGCGTCCACGGGTCACGCCTCCATCGCCGGGTGAGCGCGTTGATGTCGGTGTGGCCGTTCAGCATGAGGCTGGCCCCGTCGCCCGTGCCGCGCAGCGTGGCGATCGTCTGGAACCGGCCGGGCTCGATCTCCTGGAGGTCGACGTCGTAGCCGCGCTGGCGAAAGAAGTCGTCGAGGAAGCGCGCGACGGGCGTCTCCTCGGTCTTGAAGCTGGGGATGCGGATGAGCGCGCTGGCCAGGTCGACCAGCTCTCGCGGGTCGACGTGTCCCAGCACCGTGCGCGTCAGGTCGGCCATGGACACGCCGCCGGACAGCGCTCCCGCCGCAAGTCCGCTCTGCAGCCACTGCCGGCGATCGGTATCCGTGCCGTTCGCTCCCGCGGCCAATCCTAGCATCGCGGGACGATAACCTGATCGGCGCGCAGCAGGAAGGATGGCAGGATCGTCTCCCCAGTTCGCCCCGTACGACATGAGGCCCCCGGCCCGCCAGGCCTGAAGCCTCGGGGCCTCGCTTGCACCGGGCGTGGCCCGGGCGTATGGTCCGGGCGATGGGCCGCAGAGTGGCGGTTGTCGTCCTGGTGGCACTCCTGCTCGCGCTCACGCCCATCGCCCACGCCTGCCCGACCGACCCGACGTGGGTCGGCGGGTTCTACGACGACAACGACTACGACGACGTCGTCCTGTTCATCACCGGCGGCCTGACGGCCGTCGACGCTCGGGTCGTCGATCCGGTCGGGCCGATCACCGTCAGCCTGGGGCAGGTCGATCCGGGCCGGCCCCACACCGTTCCGGTCCGCCCGCTCGAGTCACTCTCTACCCGCGCGCCTCCTCGCCCGCTCTCGTAACGCCGTCCCTGCTTCTTCGGCCCGGCCGGACCGCGGAAGTGGCCTGCGCGCTCATGGACGCTTACGTCAGAGTTGCGGCTCACCACACAGGAGGTCTCGTGATGGCAGAGAAGAATCGCCTCGCCGTGGGTTGGTTGCTCGTCCTCATCGTGTCGGCGCTCGTGCTCACCGCCGCTGTCGCAGTGGCTGAAGAACATCGGGGGCCGGTCACGCTTCTCCGGACCGTGCCCATTCCGAACAGTCCGCTCGTCGTCTTCGACATCAGCTGGGTCGATCCCGACAGCCAGCGCTACTACCTGGCCGATCGCTCCAACGCGGTCATCGACGTGATCGACGCCAAGCACGACACGTTCGTGCGCCAGATCCCCGGCGGGTTCAAGGGGTTCACGGGCAGCAACGACACCTCCGGCCCGAACGGCGTCGTGGTGGCCGGGCACTGGCTCTTCGTGACCGACGCGCCCAGCCGCGTGGTCTCCATCGACCTGCGGACCGACACGATCGTGAGCGAGGTGTCGACGGGGGGCGGCGCCGGCTTGCGTGCCGACGAGCTCGCCTACGATCCCCAGGACGGGCTCCTGCTCGTCGTCAACAACGCCGACAGTCCGCCGTTCGCGACCCTGATCCAGGTGGACACGCACACCGGGAAGCTCACGGCCGGGCAGCGGATCACATTCACGGAGGCGACCAACGGGGCCGAGCAGCCCGTGTGGGATCGGCAGACGCGCCGGTTCTATATCTCGATCCCCGAGGTGAACGGCCCCGGGGGCACCGGCCCCGACGGTGCCGTCGCGCGCATCAATCCCAAGACCGCGACCGTGGAGACGATGTTCCCCGTGAAGTTCTGCCAGCCGGCCGGGCTCGCGCTCGGTCCGCGCCAGGACCTGCTGCTCGGCTGCAGCGTCCCGTTCGACACGGCGGGCAACGCGTGGACCGCGACGGACACGAACACCGCCGCGCCGATCTCGGTCATCATGGACGCCAAGACGGGCAAGATCGACCGCAACGTCCCGGGCGTGTCGGGCTCCGACGAGGTCTGGTTCAACCCCGGTGACGGGAACTACTATCTCGCCGCGCGGGCGAATCCCGGCGGCCCGGTGCTCGGCGTCATCGACGCGCACAGCCTGATCCTGCGGCAGGTCGCCCCGACGTTCAACACGCCGGCGAGCGCGCCGGCGCCGCGCGGGACCGCGCACTCGGTGGCGGTCAATCCCCACAACAACCACGTGTTCGTGCCGCTGCCCGCCAACAACGTCTTCCCCGACTGCCTGAACGGGTGCGTCGCGGTCTACGGGGTGGCCACGGACGACGACTGAGATCCGGATCGGTTCGATGCGGCAGGGCGAGGCGGCGGCCCGGCGCCGCCGCCTCACCCTGCCTGGGGGTCCAGAGCGATTCCCTCGTCGTGTTGACGGACGAATTCTTCGCCGGCCGGACCCAGGCGCTGAAGATCCTGTTCACCCGCGAGCGATTGACCGACGAGGAGCGTCGCGAGGGCGTACGCACGCAGGCGAACCTGACCGTCGTGGTTCCGGGCCAGACGGTGACGCGCACCGTGGCCTGGAGGCCGGACGAGCTGAAAAATTTCTCGAGTCACTACGCCTACGACGGCACCCGGCTGAGGCTCAGGCACAAGGGCCGTTTTCAGGATCCCAGCTCCGAGCGAACCCCCTTCCGCCTGGCCTGGGACGTCTCCGTCGACGCTCCCGTCGTCGAGCACCTCGGGGCCGGCAAGAAGTAGACGGCCCCGGGGCCGATCAGTACCCGCTGACGTACGGCAGCTTCTTCGCCGTCGCCTCGATCGCCGCGCCGGCTTCCAGCAGCACCGCCGTCGAGTCCCACGTCCCCGCCACGAGCTGATTGCGCGGCCCGTCCGGGACGGTGGCCTTGATCACGCGGTCGCCAAACCGCGCCTCCTGCTTGTCCACGTCCACCACCACCGGCTCCTGGGGGGACCGCCCGATCGCCTTCTGCAGCCACTCCAGGTCGGCCTGCGTCGCCACCAGGCACGGAATCCCCAGCATCACGCAGTTGCCGAAGAAGATCTCACCGAACGAGCCGCCGACGATGGCCCGGATGCCCCAGCGCATCAGCGCCTGCGGCGCGTGCTCCCGCGAGGAGCCGCAGCCGAAGTTCTGGCCGACGACCAGCACCGAGGCGCCCTGGTAGACCGCCTGGGCGAACGGGTGCTCGGGGTTCTGCTTCTTGGCATCCTCGAAGGCGTGCTCGCCCATGCCCTCGAAGGTCACGGCCTTGAGGAAGCGGGCGGGGATGATGCGGTCGGTGTCGATGTCGTTGCCGGTGACGGGGATGCCCCGGCCCGAGATCTGGCGGCGCTTGAAGTCGGTCGTAAGCGTCATCGCAGGATCTCCCTCACGTCGGCGACCGCGCCGCTCAGCGCGGCGGCGGCGACCATGGCCGGGCTCATGAGCAAGGTACGGCCCGTCGGGCTGCCTTGCCGGCCTATGAAATTGCGGTTGCTCGATGACGCACTCATCTCCCGGCCTTGGAGCTTGTCATCATTCATTCCCAAACACATGGAGCAGCCGGCCTTGCGCCACTGGAAGCCGGCGGCCTGGAAGATCTCGTGCAGGCCCTCGGCCTCGGCGGCCTTGGCCACCTGCTGCGAGCCGGGCACGATGAGCGCGCGCACGTGCTTGGCCACCTTGCCCTTCCTGGCGACCTCGGCGGCGACGCGCAGGTCCGACAGGCGGCCGTTCGTGCACGAGCCGACGAAGGCCACGTCGATCTTCGCGCCCTTGATCGCCTGGCCCGCCTCGAAGCCCATGTGGGCGAGCGCCTCGCGAAAGGTCGGCCGCTCGGGCTCGGGCTGGGACTCGGGCTTGGGGATCGTCTGGCTCACGCCTACCGACATGCCCGGGTTGATGCCCCACGTCACCACCGGCTCGAGGGCCGCGCCGTCGAGCCGCGCGACGTCGTCGAAGGCGGCGCCGGGCTCGGTGGCGATGGTCTTCCACCAGTTGGCCGCCCGGTCGAAGGCGGCGCCCGCTGGTACATAGGGCCGGCCGCGAAGATATTCAATCGTGGTCGCGTCGGGGTTGACGTAGCCGAAGCGCGCACCGCCCTCGATGGACATGTTGCAGACGGTGAGGCGCTCCTCCATCGTCATGCGGTCGATGACGTCGCCGGCGTACTCGTACGCGTAGCCGACCCCACCCTTCACGCCGAGCGTGCCGATGATGGCGAGGATGACGTCCTTGGCGTAGACGCCCTTGGCGAGCGCGCCGTCGACGCGCACCTGCCGCAGCTTGGGCTTGGCCATCGACAGGCACTGGGTGGCGAGCACGTCGCGGACTTGCGTGGTGCCGATGCCGAAGGCGATCGCGCCGACGGCGCCGTGGGTGGAGGTGTGGCTGTCGCCGCACGCGATGGTCATGCCCGGCTGGGTGAGCCCCAGCTCGGGGCCGATCACGTGGACGATGCCCTGCTTGCCGGTCGACATGTCGAAGAGCGACAGGCCGAAGTCCTTCATGTTGCGGTACATGTGGGCCGCCATGTCCTCCGCCATCGGATCGGCGTAGGGGCGGGTCTGGTCCGTCGTGGGGATGATGTGATCAAGCGTGCCGAAGGTCCGCTCGGGCATGCGCACCCTCAGCTTCGCGTCCTTCAGCATCTGGAAGGCCTGCGGCGTCGTCACCTCGTGGATCAGGTGCAGGCCGATCAGGAGCTGGGTCTGGCCGGACGGCAGCGTCCGGACCGTGTGCGCCTCCCACACCTTGTCGAGCAGCGTGCGTGCCATGGAGCTCCTCCTGCGCGTAAGCCGGGCCGGCCCCGCGAGCGCGTATCGTCCTCCAGCCATACCGTGTAGTCCAGTGAAACGTTCTGGCTTGAATGTTAAGCTCTGCTTCATGATCAACGCCGCCCTCTTCCCCGCGCTCGAGACGTTGCTGGCGGTGGCGCGCACCGGGTCGGTGGGGGCGGCGGCGCGGCAGCGCCACATCACGTCATCCGCCGTGAGCCAGCAGATCCGGCGGATCGAGACGCACTTCGACATCAAGCTCTTCGAGCGCGCGGGGCGGGGCGTGCGGTTGACCGCCGCCGGCGAGGCCGCGTTGCCCGTCGTGCGCGAGCTGTGGAGCGGCGCCGAGGCCGCGTTCGGTCAGCTCGCCGAGCTGGCCGGCCGTCCCGCCACGACGCTGCGCGTGGCGGCCAGTGACTATCTCGGCAAGGGGCTGCTGGCGCCGGTGCTGCGCGACCTGCTGGAGGAAGATCCGCCGGTGCGCTTCGAGATCGTCACCACGCACTCGCGCGCCAGCGTGCGGCTGGTTGTCAGCGGGGACGCCGACCTCGCCGTCGTGACTGGACAGGAGACGCCGCGCGGTCTCGAGGATCGACATCTCTTCGATCAGCCGTTCGTCTGGGTGGGCCCGCGGCGCGGACGGCGCGATCGGGTGTCGCTGACGGAGCGGCTGCGGCGCGAGCCGGTCCTGCGCCTGGCGGCGGAGAGCCGTGGACGCGCGCTCCTCGACCAGTACTTCGCCGACGAACGGATCCGTCCGGTCTCGACCATCGACGTGCCGAGCGTGTCGCTGCTGCTCTCCTACGTCTCCGATGGGCTCGGCGTCGGGCTCGTGCCCGCTCTCGCGCTCGCCGAGGCGCCCTCCGACCGCGTCGTCAGCGAGCCCGCGCGGGTGCCGGCGCTGCCCGTGACGCTGATCTGGCGCCCCGCAGCGCGACGCCAGCCGGCGCTGGCCCGCCTCGCCGCGCTCCTCGCCGCCGCCGGCGCCCGGGTGGGCGCCAAGCTCGCGCGCGGGCGGCGCCCAGGAGCGCCGACTGTCTGAAGCGGGGCACGCTTGCCGCGCCGCAGCCCGAGGCCGTACGCTGCGCCGAGGGGGTGTGATCCATGGGGATCGATCCGGTCCAGCGCAAGCTCATCCCGGCCCTTCGGTACGGCGCGGCAGCGGCGTAGCGCCGCGACAGCCCGTGGAGACCGGACGCACGACGGACGGTAGAGCGACCCCAGCCCATCGCGCCGTCGAGCTGGCCGAGACCCTCTTGCGCGAGGCGCGGGCACAGCAAACGGCGGAAGAGCGCGCCCAGGCCCGCAAGCTGGCCCGCATGATGGGCGATCCGCACGGCAAGGAGCTCACGATCGCGCTGGCGGATCAGGCCTTCCGCAGCCATCGCCCCGAGCGCATCGCCGACCAGCTGGCCTATCTCCTCGAGCGCTACGGCGTGCCGCAGTACATGGACTGGTGGGAGCGAGTCGCGCTCCTCCTCGGCGGCGCCATGGCGCACTACCTGCCGAGCCTGGTCGTCCCGCCCATCGTGGCCCGCCTGCGCCACGAGACGCAGAACGTGATCCTGCCCGGCGAGGAGGAGGACCTGCGGCGCTATATAGAGGACCGGCGCCGGGCCGGCCTGCGCCTGAACCTCAACCAGCTCGGCGAGGCGATCCTGGGCGAGGCGGAGGCGGCGCGGCGCCTGGCGGCGTACCTGGCGCTGCTGGCCCGCGACGACGTCGAGTACATCTCGGTGAAGGTCTCATCCGTCTTCAGCCAGATCGACCTCGTCGCCTTTCGCGCCACGGTCGAGCGCGTGGCCGAGCGGCTGCGCACGCTCTACCGCGCGGCGGCGCGCCATCGCTACCGGCACGCCGACGGTCGGATCACGCCGAAGTTCATCAACCTCGACATGGAAGAGTATCGCGACCTCGACCTCACGGTGACGGCGTTCTGCGAGGTGATGGACGAGCCGGAGTTCCTGCCGCTGAGCGCGGGGGTGGTGCTCCAGGCCTACTTGCCGGATTCACATCGCGTGCAGCGCGCGCTCACCGCGTGGGCGCAGACGCGGCGGGCGCGGGGCGGTGCGCCGATCAAGCTGCGCATCGTCAAGGGCGCCAATCTGGCCATGGAGCGCATCGAGGCCGCGGCGCACGGCTGGCCGCAGGCGCCCTACGAGACGAAGGCCGAGGTCGACGCCAACTACAAGCGCATGGTCGAGTACGGCTGCCGGCCCGAGCACGCCGAGGCGGTGCACCTGGGCGTGGCCAGCCACAACCTGTTCGACATCGCCTACGGCCTGGTCCTACGCGCGGCGAACCACGTCGAGCCGTGGGTCGAGTTCGAGATGCTCGAGGGCATGGCCAATCACCAGGCGCGCGTGGTGCAGGCGCGGGCCGGCGGCCTGCTGCTCTACGCGCCGGTCGTCCGCGCCGAGGACTTCCACAGCGCCATCGCCTACCTCGTGCGCCGGCTCGACGAGAACACGGCGCCCGAGAACTTCCTGCGCCACGTCTTCGACCTCGAGCCCGGCTCGCCGGACTGGATCGCCGAGCGGGACCGCTTCCTGGCTGCCTTCGACATCGAGACGGGCCTCTCCGATGCGCCCCGTCGCACGCAGGACCGGCGGGCGCCTGCCGTCCCGCTCCCCTTCGACGCGAGGTTCGAGACCGATCCCGAGACGGACTGGACGCTGGCGGCCAACCGCGACTGGATCGACGCGGTCGTGGCCCGCTGGCGCGAGCGGCCGCCGGAGGAGATCCCGCTCCAGATCGGCGGTGAGCTGCGCCCGGGAGCGCAGGTGGGAGAGGGACGCGATCCCTCGCGTCCCGGCCTCGTCGCCTACCGGTATGCGCTGGGCGGTGCCGCCGACGTCGATCGCGCGTTGACGGTCGCGCGGGCGGCGCAGCCGGCGTGGGGCGCGCTCACCATCGCCGAGCGCGGCGTCCGGCTCGAAGCCTGCGCGGCGGAGCTGGGGCGGCGGCGCGCGGACCTCATCGGCGCGATGATCGTCGACGGCGCCAAGACAGTGACGGAGGCCGACGCCGAGGTCTGCGAGGCGGTGGACTTCGCGCGCTACTACGCGCGCACGCTGCCCGCGATGGCCGGCGAGGTCGGCGATTGCCGCATGGACCCGCTCGGCGTCGTGGTGGTGACGCCGCCCTGGAACTTCCCGCTGTCGATCCCCGCCGGCGGCGTGCTGGCCGCGCTGGCGGCCGGCAACGCGGTTGTCCTCAAGCCGGCGCCCGAGGCGGTGCTGGTCGGCTGGTGGCTGGCGAGCTGCCTGTGGGACGCCGGCATTCCGCGCGAGGTCCTCCAGTTCCTGCCGTGCCCCGACGACGAGATCGGCCGCGGGCTGGTGACGGACCCGCGCGTGGGCGGCGTCATCCTCACCGGCTCGCTGGAGACGGCCCGCCTGTTCCTCGGCTGGCGGCCCGAGCTGACGCTGTTCGCGGAGACCAGCGGCAAGAACGCGATCATTGTCACCGCGCTCGCCGATCGCGACCAGGCCATCCGCGATCTCGTCCGCTCGGCCTTCGGCCACGACGGCCAGAAGTGCTCGGCGGCCAGCCTCGCCATCTGCGAGGCCGAGGTGTACGACGACCCCGCGTTCCGGCGCCAGCTCCGCGACGCCGCGGCCAGCCTCGCGGTGGGCAGCGCGTGGGAGCTGACGAGCCGGATCACGCCGCTGACCCAGCCGCCCGGCGCCGCGCTGCGTCGCGCGCTCACCGTGCTCGACGACGGCGAGGAGTGGCTGCTCGAGCCGCGCCCCGCCCCCGGCAACGCGCAGCTCTGGTCGCCGGGCATCAAGCTCGGCGTGCGCCCGGGGTCATTCTTTCACCGCACGGAGTGCTTCGGCCCCGTGCTGGGCCTGATGCGCGCCGAGGATCTCGACCACGCCATCGAGCTGGTCAACGCGCAGCCGTTCGGGCTGACCAGCGGGATCCAGACACTCGACGATCGCGAGATTGCGCGCTGGATCGATCGCGTCGAGGCCGGCAACCTGTACGTCAATCGCCCGATCACCGGAGCCATCGTCGGCCGCCAGCCCTTTGGTGGCTGGAAGGCGTCGTCGGTCGGGCCGGGAGCCAAGGCGGGCGGGCCCAACTACGTGCTGCAGCTCGGGCGCTGGCAGCACGCGTCACGCCCGGCCGCCGACGATCGGGCTCTCCCAACGGCGCGCCTGCCGCACGTGTCACGCGACGTTGGCGACCCCGAGAATCTCCCGGCACCAGTGGCCACGCTGGTCGAGCAATGCGTGGCCGCGCTGCAGGATGCCGACGCGCGCGCTCTCGTGCAGGCGAGCGCGGCCAGCTATGCGCGCGCGTGGCGGGAGCACTTCAGCCGTGAGCACGACCCCATGGCGATCCGGGGCGAGCGCAACGCGCTCCGCTACCGCCCGTGCCGTGGGGTGATCGCGCGGGGCGCGACGACTACGGAGCTGTGCCAGGTTATCCTGGCGGCGCGCGTTGCGGGCGTGCCCGTGACGGTGAGCCTGCCGCCGGACGCACAGCCCTCGGGGTGGCTGGCCGAGTGCGACGGCGTCGATTTGGTGGTGGAGGCCGAGGCCGCGTTCGTCGATCGCCTGGCGCGGTCGGGTGTGGCCGAGCGCGTGCGGGTGTGGGCGCCGATCTCGATGGCGGCCCGTGCGGCGGCCAACAGCGCCAGCATCACGGTCATCGACGCACCGGTCCTCGCCAACGGACGTCTGGAACTACGCTGGTATGTCCGCGAGCAGGCGGTCTCGCGCGTCCTCCACCGCTACGGCAGCGTGATGGAGCCGGCCGCGACGCAGTGATCGGGCAACGCGCCGAAGGTCGTGAAGCCCCGCAGCGGGATCACACCGCGGGCCCGTCCTGGATGGCGGCGGCGACCTTGCTCGGCACGCGCCGGCCGTCGCCCGCCTGGCCGATGAGCGTGCCGTTCTCGACCACCACCTTGCCGCGCAGGATCACCACGCTCGGCCAGCCGTGCACCTCCCAGCCGTCCCAGGCGCTGTAGTCGGAGCCGTGCAGGTCCTCCGTGCGGAGCGCGCGGCGCACGGTGGGATCGAACACGACGACGTCGGCGTCGCTGCCGGGGGCGAGCACGCCCTTGCGCGGGTAGAGCCCGAGCAGCCGGGCGGCGTTGGTCGAGGTGACGGCGACGAAGCGCTCGAGGGACATCCCGCGCTTGGACACCCCCTCGGTGTAGATGATGGGCACGCGCGTCTCCACACCGACGTGCCCGCCGGTGGCGTCGGCGATGTGGCGGCTGCGCACCTTGACCGCGCGCGGCGTGCACAGCTCGTCGGTGGCCACGGTGCTCAGCGTTCCGTTCTTCAGGCCCATCCACAATCGCTGGCGGTCCTCGTCGTGCTTGAGCGAGGGATACGTGTGGTAGAGGACGCCGTCAGGCCGCAGATACGTGTCGGCCGTGAAGGTCGCGTAGTGGTGCAGGGTCTCGCCGTAGACGGCGCGTCCCTCGCCGCGCGCCTCGGCGATGGCCTCCACACCGGCGCCGGCGCTCACGTGGACGAAGTACACGGCGGCGCCCTCGACGTAGCGGGCCAGCCGCAGCACCCGGCGGAACGAGATGTCCTCGGACATGGCGCTGTGGACCAGGGGCATGTGCGCGATGTCGGTGCGGCCCTCCCGCTCCAGGCGCTCGTACATGTACATGACGAGGTCGTCGTCCTCGGCATGGATCGCCAGCACGCCGCCGTGCCTGGCCGCCGTCTCCATGATGGCCCACAGGTGACCGAGCCGGATCATGCGGCCCTTGCCGATGGGCCGCACGTCGGTGGTGAAGATCTTGAGGCTCGGGAAGCCGGCCTGGATCGCCTCGGGAATCTGCTCGACGACGTCGGGCGGCACCGCGCCCTGCAGCATCACGTGCAGGCCGTGGTCGGTGTAGCCCGGGCGCCAGACCGCCTCCTTGGCCTCGATCGCCCGGGCGAGCGTCATGCCCGGTTCCCACACGGCGAAGTCGACGAGCGTGGTGGTGCCGCCGCAGATGGCGGCGCGGCTGACCTGCTCGGGCGGTGCGCTGGTGGTGTGCCCGCCGCCGAGCGCCGGGATCGGCCAGTGCGTGTGCACGTGCGGATCGATGCCACCGGGGATGACCAGCTTGCCGGTCGCATCGACGAGGCGGCCGACGTCGCGCGGCAGCGTGCCCGGCGCCGCGACGGCGACGATGCGCTCCCCCTCGACACCTACGTCCCACATGCCCACGCCCTGCGGAGTCACGACCTGTCCGCCCCTGATCACAAGATCGAGCATGGAATGTCTCCTAGACCCAGTGAACTTCGTGGAGTGCGGGTCCGCCGCGGGCGGGATGCGCGGGCCGCGGGCGCGCCATCATGGCGAGCCGTCGTCGCCGTTGTCGCTCCGGGCTCGGCTCGCGAGCCGCCCACGATCCTACTTGTCCGAGCGCCAGCCCCCTCTGGGGGATGGGGGGCCCGAGCGAGCCGAG
>JBGQLG010000173.1:0-11501 GCA_041499965.1 Methylomirabilia bacterium | reverse complement strand
GGTCAGCGTGTTGTTGATGAGTGAGACGTCTGGCCTGCTCCTGGGCAGCGCCGCGGGCGGCTGGCTCTATCAGCACGCGGGCGCGACAACGCCGTTCCTCTTCGAAGCGGCGTGCATGGTCGTCGCCGCGGTCGCGGTCGGAGGTTGGACGACGCTCGTCGCGGGCACGGCGGCCACGCCAGAACGGCCACGGGGCCGAGACCTGCTGGCCGAGGTTCTCCGCATACCCGGCGTCCTTCTCATGGGCGTGACGAACGCCGTGTTGATCGCCATTCAGACCGGCACCCTGGTCTTCCTGTTTTCCCTCTACCTGTTCAAGCGGGCTGGCGTAGGCCCGGAGGCGGCTTCGCGATCGGCGCCGCCGCCGGCTGGGTGGCGGCGGTCCCGACGGCTCTCATGAGCGATCAGGTTCCGCGGCCACTCCAAGGCGTCGCCATCGGGTGGCTTCGAATGATGACTGATGGTGGCCAGATCGTCGGCCCACTCGTGATGGGATTCCTTGCCGACGCGATCGACCTCTCCGCGCCATTTCTGTTGGGGGCGGTCCTGCTTGGGGCGACGGCGTGGCAGTGCCGTCGCCAAGCCGGCGCCATGTCCACCGTGGTCACCGCCGGAGGACGCGATTCATGACAACAGCGAGCGGCAAGGTGATGTTTGTCGCCGCGCACCCGGATGACCCCGACTTCCTGGCGGGCGGGACGGTCGCGCAGCTGGCCAAGGAAGGTCGGGAGGTCACCTATGTCATCGTGACCAACGGCAACAAGGGATCGAGCGACCGCGGCGTCACGTCGGAGGAGCTGGCCCCGATTCGAGCGGAGGAGCAGCGACGAGCGGCCCGGGTACTCGGCGTCGAGCGCGTGGAGTTTCTCGGGTACGAGGACGGTGAGGTCCAGGACACGCGTGATCTACGGCGTGACCTCACCCGTGAGATCCGCCGGTGGCGACCCGAGCTGATCATCACCCTGAACCCGCAGCGCACGTACATCAACCCGCCCGGCTGGCATCGAGACCACCGGATCACCGGCCGTGTCGTGCTCGACTGCGTCTACCCACTGGCGCGAGACCACCTCGCGTTCCCCGAGCTGCTCCCGGAGCACGAGCCGCACAGCGTGCGCGAGGTCTACGTGATCCAGTGGGAGCAACCGGGCCTCATCGTCGATATCACGCAGACCATGGAGTTGAAGCTGGAGGCGATTCGCTGTCATGTGAGCCAGGTCGGTGACTTCAAGACCGTCGAGGCTCGGATGCGGAATCGCGCGGCGACCCTGGGGAAGGGGAAGGGCTACGCGTGCGCAGAGGGCTTCGACCACATCGTCGTGCCGGGGTAAGGTCCCGCGGGACTGGTCCGGTGGCGTGCCATGGCCGACGTCGTTCTCAGGAGGCGGCGATGACCTTCGACGTGTCCGATCCCGAGTTCGAGCAGCGAATCCGGACGAGCTTCGCACGACAGGGCCTCAACGCGGCGATCCGGGCCACGCTGGGACGAGTGAGCGCGGGAATGGTCGAGATCGAAGTGCCGTTCAGCGAGAGTGTCAGTCAGCAGCATGGGTTCTTCCACGGTGGCGTGATGGGGGCGATCGGCGATTCCGCCTGTGGCTACGCCGCGATGACGCTGACGCTCCCGGACACGGACGTCTTGACGATCGAGTACAAGGTGAACTTCCTCTCCCCGGCCCAGGGGGATCGGCTCGTCGCCCGAGGGCGCGTCACGAGGCCAGGACGCACGGTGACGGTGTGCAGCGGCGATGTGTTCGCGGTGAGGAACGGACAGGAGAAGCTCGTCGCGACGATGTTGGTGACGATGATGACCGTCGGCGCCCGGCGTGATGTGTCACCGACCTCAGGGACCGGGGGCGAAGACGAGATCTCCACGCACCCGCGATCGAGCTCGCCGCGGTGGTGCCCCTGTCGTCGACTACGCACCATCACGCGCGGACTCGGCAGCGTCGTGCTCCGGTAGCGCGCCCGCGGCCGGGTTTCGTGTCTCGAACGGTGGCAACCTGGTTCGGCCGAATGCCTCGCCGCCTGACCGCGGGTTTTCTCGCCGGCCACGGACGAGGCCGCTGATCGACGCGGGGCGCGGCTCACCATCGCCTCCGCGCACCACGCACCATTCCGCTACCGTCCGAGGAAGGCGCTGGCCTGTCGCAGCTCCGGGCGCTCGCCGTCCGCCTTCGCGGCGATCGTCAGGAGCCTCGCGTAGTGCTGGCGGGCCCGCGCGCTGTCGCCGGCGAGCTCGGCGGCACGAGCGGCACCGGCCACGCTGTGGAACCGGTCCGGCTCTCCCCGCAGCGAAGCTTCGAATACCTGGAGCGCCTGGGCCGCCCGATTCATGTCGAGCAGCATATCGCCCAGCAGCTCGCGCGGCGGCACGATCGGGCCGGGCGTCACCGGGTGCTTCTCGGTCTTGTCCTCCAGCTCGACCACCCTGAGCATCAGGGCCAGTGCCTCCTCGGGCTTGCCCTCCACCCGCGTGGCCCAGGCGATGACGGCCTGCCGCTGGATCTCGGTCTGGTCGGCCCAGTAGCCCTGCTTGGCCGTGGCCAGCACGTCGCGAAGCGCCGAGAGGCGATCGGCTTCCCGGCGAGCACCGGTGGCATCGCCGCTGCGCGCCGCGCCCAGGCCGCGGGCGTACGCATTCACCGCCTCCGCCATGGGCCAGCGGCCCCAAGGGAATTCGCGCGGGTGGAGACTGAGCGCGGCCGCCTCGGACCAGCGACGCCGCTCGAGCGCGTAGCGCGCGGGGACCGCCGCGAGCGCGTAGGCGCTGCCGATGTACTCGTTGTTGGGCAGGCCGAGCGCCTGCACGGCGTCCAGCCCGCGCTTGGCCTCGCCGTCCTGCGCCAGCTGCAGATAGCCATACGTCATGTAGTCCATGGCGTGCAGCCAGTTCCCGTGATCCTTCGCGGCCGCCGCCGAGGCGCGGTTGGAGTCCACCGACTCCTGCCAGTAGCCCAGGCGCGTGAAGATGTGGGCGGGCATGTGCAGGGCGTGCGGGGCCGAGGGCGCGATCGCGGCATAGCGCCGGGCTGCGTCGAGCCCCTTGGGGGCGAGTGGCGGGACGTCGTAGCTGTGGATCAGATAGTGAGCCACGCCCGGATGGTTCGGCTGCTCGGCGAAGACCTTCTCGAGGACGGCAGCGGCCTTGAGCTGGTTGGCGTACGTCTTGTCGGTCGGCACCAGCGTCACGTTGAGCGCCAGGGCGTAGAAGATGGATGCCTCTCGATCCTCGGGATAGCGGGCGGCGAGCTGCTCCATCGCCTTCTCGTAGGCCAGGGCACGCGTGCGGTGGTCCACCGTGCCGGCGTCCTTGTAGAACGCGGCGATGGCTTCGATGTAGTCGCGCTCGCGCTGGGTGCGGGCGCCCGCCGCCCGGGCTTTCTCGACCGCGGCCCAGCCGCCCTGCAGCGCCTTGGGGCTCGGCGGAGAGGCGAGCGGATTACCGAGCAGGGTCATGGCCGCACCCCAGTGCGCCATGCCACAGCTGGGATCGCCGGCCGCGACCGCCTCGAAGGCCTTGCCGGCGGTGTCGAACCAGAACGAGTGCAGCGCGGCCACGGCCCGGGCGAACTCGGCCTGGGCGGCCGGGTTGCACGCTACCGGGAAGTTCACGGCGCCGAGCTTCTCCGCGGCGGACTGCTGGCCAGCGGCCGCCCCGGCCGTGACCAGCACGACGGCCGCCAGGGCGAGGGAGCGGAGCAACGTTGTGTGGGACATGGGCGCACCTCCTTGGATCGGTCGTCCAGCAGCCACCCGCGGTGCCGCTTGACAGCGTTCACGGCGTGCGGACAGAGTAGCGACGGCCACGATGGTGTCATGAGTAATCGGCAAATGTTCGGTAAACGACGGCTGACAGGCAACGTCGTGATTTCCTTTGCCCCCGTTCGGCTCGATCCTGACAACGAGCGCAGAGGATTGCCTCGTCCTGCTGCACGGTCGTGGGCCGCATCGTGACGACCGTGCGCGCGCGACGGCGACTGTGGACGCTCGCGCTGCTGGTGGGCGTGGTGGCCTGCGCGTCACCGGCGACGACGACGCGCGACACGCCGGCCACCGGCGACGAGCCGCGGCCCCGCTTCGCCGCGGGCGGCCCCGACGCGCAAGGGTTCGGCGCCGGCGTGGACTACCCGACAGGCAGCAGCGGGACGTTCTTCGACATTCCGTGGCTCGTTGGATCGCACAGCCATCTCGACGAGATCTTCTCGGGCCGGCTCATTCACAAGGCGCCGGCGCCCTCGCGCCTCGTGCGGGTCGCCGAGCCGCGCATCGCCTGGCAGTTCGCGGGCGCCGACCTGACGCTGGACGACTACCTCGCGCGCAACCCGACGACGGGTCTCCTCATCGCCCGCGGCGACACGATCCTCGTTGAGCGCTACCAGTACGGTCGCGCGGACCGGCATCGCTTCACCTCGTGGTCGATGGCCAAGACCGTGACGGCGATGCTCGTCGGCATCGCGATCGCCGAGGGTCACATCCACTCGGTCGATGATCCCGCCGCCGCCTACGTGCCCGAGCTCGCCGGCACCGAGTACGGGCGTACGTCGCTGCGCCACCTGCTGCAGATGTCGTCGGGCGTGCGCTTCACCGAAAATTATTCGGGGCAGGACGACGTCATGCGGCTCGTGGTCGACACGTACTTACAGGTTGGCCAAGGTGGTGTCAGCGCGGTGACGTCGTTCAACGAGCGCGCGGCCGCGGCCGGGACGAAGTTCTCCTACGCCTCGGTCGAGACCCAGGTCTTGGGGCTGGTGCTGCGGGCGGCCACCAACCTCCCGCCTGCCGAGTATCTGCAGTCGCGGATCTGGCAGCCCATCGGCGGCGAGGCCGACGCGACGTGGCTCGTCGACAAGTCCGGACAGGAGGCCACGTACTGCTGTCTCAACGCCGTGCTGCGCGACTACGCGCGCCTCGGGCTGCTGCTGGCTCACGACGGCAACTGGCACGGCCGCCAGATCATCCCGGCGGCGTGGGTCATGGATGCGACCACCGTCCGCGCGGATCAACCGCATCTGCGGGTGGGCACGGCGACGCGGAGCTTCGGCTACGGCTACCAGACGTGGATCCTTTCCGGCGAGCGCCGGATGTTCTTCTTCTGGGGCGTGCGCGGGCAGCGGATCTTCGTCGATCCCCAGAGCAAGCTCGTCATGGTGAACACCGCCGTGCACAAGCTGCCCGTCGATGTCCCCCGGCTACAGGAAACGGACGCGCTCTGGTCGGCGCTGGTGCGTCAACTCGGCGACTGACGGCGGCCGCGTAGCGAATCGGACCCGCGTTTCTGCTGACGCCACGCTGACGGCCGTCCGGGATTCGGCGAGATTTCCCAGGCGGGCGGCCGGCCACCCGCCGCCGCTAGGGATTGGCCGTCTGGGCGCGAAGCTCCAGGCGGCCATCCGTGATGCCGCCCACGCAGTCCTTGCCGCGATAGCTGGCGATCAGCGTCGTATCGGTGATCTCTCCGGCGCCCTCGAGCGTTCCCGGACATTCCGGCGCGACGTTCTCCATGCGCAGCTGGATCCGCCGCCCGTCGGCCTCGATGAGGCCGGTGACTGGGCCGCCGCCTCCTGTTCTCAGCGTCCACGTCCCTGACACCGTCGACGCCCCCCGCACCAACGTGAAGGTGACGGCGCCGGCACCTCGGCTGTCCTGGTAGCGGCCCAGCCACACGGCGGGCGCGATGGCTTTCGGTGCTGGCGGCGGTGCCGGCGCCGGCGTCGGCGGCACCGGTGTCGACCCGGACGGCGCCGCCGGCGGCGGTGTCGCCTGCGCCGCCACTGCCGGTGGCTTCGTCGACGCGGGCGGCATCGGCGCCTGGGCGACGAACCGACACGTCACTCCCGACGGATCGTTGATCTCGTAGTGCCCATCAACCAGGTACCGGTTCCAGACCAGCGTTCCCGTCAGCTCGACCTCTTGCCCCGCCGCGCACACTGGAAGATTTCCCATGGCCCGCTGCACCGTCACCACTTCCTTCCGGCCTTTGCAGTCCACGAGCATCGCGAACGCGAACGACCGCGCGTAGGGCTCGCCCGCGGGCACGTAGGAACCGGTGATCCGTTGCGGCTGACGAGGCCCGTCATCGCACCCGGCGGCGCGGCTCAGCTGCGGAGCGAGCGCCATGACGAAGACGATCGCGGCGAGAAGACCTCGAACGTTGGGATTCACATGAAGCCTCATGGTCTATTGAGCGCTCAGGAACGCCGCGAGCTGGCTGATCTGAAGCGCGGTGAGAGTCTGGGCCGTCGCGTGCATGAGCTCGTTGGCACGGAGATTTGACGCAAAGACTTCCAGCTGCTTCTCGAGATACCGTCGATGCTGCCCGGCGAGTCTCGGGAAGGGCCCGTTGCCGGCCGCGTTCGGCCCGTGACAACTCTGGCAGGCGGCGATGCTTTGGCCCGGGATACCGTCCGTGTAGATCTTTTTGCCGGCGGCGACCTCGGCGGACCCCGCCGAGGTGCCGGGCGCGGGCGGCTGGGCGGCGAAATACGTTGCCATGTCCTTGATGATGGCGTCGGTGAGCTGGGCCGCCATGCCCCACATGAAGGCCTGTGCGTGGGGGTCGGCCCGCGAGTGGTCGCGGAAGGCCCTCAGCTGGACCTCGAGATAGCCTGCTTGCTGCCCGGCCAGGTTCGGAAACGTCGGCGCGACGCTGATGCCACGCGGGCCATGGCAGGTGGAACACTCTTTCCGGATCAGGTCGAGGGCCGCGTTGTTGTCGGCCGCCTGCGCCATCGTCGCGCCGAGCGCGAGGAAGACGCCGATGGCAGCGAGGGCGTGCGTTCTCATGGCGTTCTCCTTGTCAGTGAGCCCGGGAGACTAGAAGGCCGTCCAGACGTAGACGAACACGGTGTTGTTGTCGGAGGCGCTTCGGCCGAACCCGTCATAGTTGCGGGTGCCCCCATTGAACTTCGAATAGATCGTGTATTGCACGCCGAGCTTCGTGTTCAGCCACGGCAGGAAGTCCAGCTCGACCACGGCCCCCTGCGTATCCGGCCGACCTCGGCCGCTCCCCAGGATTGGGGTGCCGGTCGCGTACATCACCTGATCGCGACTCCCCGTTGTCGAGAAGCCCTGGACGGAGCCGCCGATCCACCGGCGGAAAAAGTAACTGGCCGTGAGGCGCTCGGTGTCGAGCGTGTTGTGCCGGTGCGTGGCCAGCGTGACGTTGTCGAACTTGCGGTCTTCATGGATCCAGGTGCCGGTGAGCGAGAAGATGTGGTCGTCGGTGATGTACTGATACTGGGCGTCGAGTGCGGCATCGGTGAACGTGTTCGTCGGTCCCTTTTCGCCGATGCCCGGTGGGTGCGTCGGCGCCCAGATGCCGTAGGTGCCAACCTCCAGCGAGTGATCGCCCCAGACCTGCTCCCAGGCCAGGCGCCAGTAGGGCGCCGCCGCGCTGCTGATCCGGGCGCCGGGGGCGGTGCTGTCCAGCGGTCCGGGGCCGCCGGTTGTCGCGTTGGTAAAGCTCGTCTGCGCGGAGCGGTAGCCGCTCACCTCTACGTAGAGATGATCGAACAGATAGACGTAGGCGCCGAGCCCCGCCGAGACCTGGGCGAGCTGGCCGTCGAGCAGCGCCTGGGCAACGGGCGGGACGCCGGCATTGGTGAGGATGAATGGATACCCCCAGGCCGGCGTGCTGTTCCAGACGTCCTGCGAGGTGGGATTGTTGTTCAGCGTGAGACCGTAGATGAAATCCGATAGGCCGATCGAGTCGAAGGAGGCGTGATTCGCGAACCGGAGGTCGGAGTTATCGATGCCGATCGAGTCACCGGACGGCTCCCACGTCAGCTGCAGGAATGCGCCGAGCTGGTCGGCGATCTTGCCCGTGTAGAAGAGGCTCAGAGCCTGGGGGAACTCCGTGGAGTTCTTCTGGGAGAGGTCCTTCGGGACCCCGTTGTCCGGGAGCGATCGGTTCAGCGTCGTGTTGGAGGCTTGGAGCTGCAGCGACAGCGGCGGGAGGTCGCTGAGCGCGAGCGTCCGCTGGCCCTGCTCGTTGATCGGCTCCAGCTGCTTGACGTTGGTGAACACGTAGGCGTTGAGCTTGAACTTCCGCCCGAACGGCGTGAGCTCGGGGAACACGGTGTGACAACCCTGGCACGACACTCCCGTCTGTCGCGCGAACGACGGTGTCGCGTGCGCGGTGGACGGCGTGAGCGCCGCCAGGATGGCCGTGAGTGCCACGGCGAGTGTGACTCGCTGCATGATCCCCCTCCAGTCTGGTTCGATCGCCAACTGCTCGAAGGGCCCGGCACTCGTCGCCGGTGCGGGCTCGCCCGGACCCGCTCCGCCTGACGCAGAGCGCGAACGCGGCACGAGCGACGCCACAGGCGAGAAACCGATGAGACGGCCGCCGCTCACTCGGCAGCGTGTGGGGCAGCTAGGAGAGCGGGGGACCTCGAGCGAGCGGCGACGGCGGTGTTGCCGGCGGGGGCAGCTGCTCGTCGAGCGCCGGGATCACCCAGACCGGCATCCGGTGCGGATCGGGACACTGCACGGACTCCGTCCGCGGCGGATTCGACGCAACGTTGACAAGGATGATGACGTCGTCGTAGTCGGCATCATCGTAGGGCCCGCCGATCCACGTCGGGTCCGGCGGAGTCGCATAGGCGAGCGCGGGCAGAAAAAGGAGGAATCCGAGCGCGACAGCCAGGAGCCGCGCGGCCATGACCTTGACGACACTAGTGCATCGTCGGGGCGCGCGCAACCCACGGGATTCGAGCGTAGGAGCGATCATGCGGGTGAGGTCGTCCACCGGCCGCGCGCCGTCGTTCACACCGTGGCGCTCTGCTTCAAGCACCTCGTCGGGCCGACCCAGCTGTGGCTCACGCACGCGGCGCGGGCACGGCGGCTGGCCGCACGAGGACACGCGGACCAGGCCCGGGCGTCGTGGAAAGAGGCGCGCGCCGTCGTGGACGCGGTATGCGCGCGCGTCGCGGCCCCTGACATCCGCGCTGCCATCGACCGCTCACTCGATCACCTGATCCGCCCTCAGCAGCAGCGACGGCGGGATCGTCAAGCCGAGGGCCTCGGCGGTCTTGAGGTTGAGCACGAGCTCGAACTTGGTGGGCTGCTCGACGGGCAGGTCGCCGGGCTTCGCGCCCCTGAGAATCTTGTCGATAAAGTAGGCGGCGCGGCGAGATACGGCGGGGAAATTCACGCCGTAGCCGATCGAGCCGCCGGCTTCCGCGAATTCCCTGGTCCCGGCGGCGGGAAGCTGCTTCCTGGCCGCCAGATCCGCAATCGCCCGGACGTTGGCATTGAAGAGCGAATCGGTCGTGACCACGATCGCGTCAACGCGACTCTTGGTCATCGCGGCAAAAGCGCTCTCGAACTCGTTCCGGCCCCGTATCTCGACTCGGTGAAGCTCGACTTTCAATGATCTGGCCGTCGCCTCCATCGCTTTGAACACCGGCGCGTGTGAGGGATTGTCCGGATTGACGAGGACGGCGACGCGCCCGGTGCGCGGCATGACTTCCTTGAGTAGCTCGAGCAGTTTTGCCGTGAGCTCCGGGACCGAATCGGTTGATCCGGTGATGTTCCCGCCGGGCCGAGCGAGGCTGGCGACGAGGCCCGTGGCCACAGCGTCGCCGGTGCCGGCCATGACAATAGGTATCGTCGTGGTTGTTTGCTTGGCCCCAAGGGTCGCCGGTGTCCCGGCGGTCACGAGGATGTCAACCTTGAGACGCACCAGCTCGGCCGCCAGGTCGGGGAGCCGATCATACTTCCCCTCGGCCCATCGATACTCGATGACGATGTTCTTCCCCTCCACGTAGCCGAGCTCACGCAGGCCCGCCCGCAATGCGTCCATCCGGTTCGCTTGCCCGGAAGCGGAACCGGGACTCAGGAACCCGATCCGCCAGACCTTCCCCGCCTGCTGCGCCTGGGTGACGAGCGGGGCCGCGAGGAGGCAGAGGGTGAGGATGGCTGCGGTCGCGAGGGTGATCACGTCACCGCCGCCCAGGGAGGACGCCCAGCTCGGTGAGCGCCGACTCGGCTTCCTGAACCCCGCTCACGCGCACGGCGTGAACGCCGGCCGCGAGCGCCGCGTGCACGTTCAGCGGTTGGTCGTCGAGGAACAGGATTGCCGAGGGCTCGCACCGCAGCGTCTGGGCGACGTGAGCGAAGACCTCGCGGTCCGGCTTGAGCTTGCCCATCACGTGCGATGGGAAATGATGGTCGAAGAGCGCGCCCAACCCCAGCTCTCCGGTGAGTCGGGGCCAGTGCAGGACGTTCGTGTTGGAGAGGGTGGCCCGGAGGTACGAAGGCGGAATCCGACCGACGAGGTCGGCGGCTCCGGCGAAGAGTGCCTTGGGCCACCCGGCGAAGTCGGCGAGAAATTGCCCGCGGTCGACGGGCAGGCCGAGGTCGGCGATGAGCCGGTCGGCGAATACGTCGGGCCCGACGCGCCCGGTCTCGAAGTCTCGGAC
The DNA here is from genome assembly GCA_041499965.1 of Methylomirabilia bacterium. Lineage (GTDB taxonomy): Bacteria > Methylomirabilota > Methylomirabilia > Rokubacteriales > CSP1-6 > AR5. The sequence goes on along the minus strand of JBGQLG010000173.1, from coordinate 1,077 downwards.
GACGGACGAGCCGAGCCACATCGGCCAGATCTGCTCCGGCGTCAGCCGATCACCGAGCCAACGAAGAAGCGTGGCGGGGCCGGTGAACTCGACGAGGACTCCGCCGAGATCGAAGAGCACGACCCGGACCGGGTTGGATGGAGTCAGGAACCGACGTACCGGGTGATGCACACGGCCGAGGGATAACCCCGCGGCGTCCAGCGTGTCAAGGCCGAGGGCTGGCGCTCAGACGATCAGACCGGCCACCAGGCGCCGGAGCGATGAACCGAAGAGGCGGATATCGTATCGCCGCGCCGTCCGCCGGCTGGCCAGCCCCATGCGATGACGGAGGGCCGGCGAGCTCACGAGTTCCCCGAGGCGATCCGCGATGTCCCGCTCACCCGTCGCCAGGAAGCCGTTCCGACCCGGCGCGATCAGCTCCGGCAGGCAGCCCTTCGGTTCAGCGACGACGGGCAGACCGGCCGCCAGCATTTCCGGGACACGGCCGCCGGCGGTGTCTTCGCGCACCTCCGTCAGGTGCAATCCGATGTCGGCGTCCGCCAGGAAGCCGGGAAGCCGATCGTCGGGGAGCGGCCCGACGAACCGGACGACCTCGCCCAGCCCCTGGGCGGCGACGTCGGCTTCGATCTCGAAGCGGCGGGATCCGCTTCCCGCGATGACCAGCCGCGCGCCGGTCTCTCGCAGCGCGGGCAGGTACGCGAGGAGACGGCGAGGGAACCTCCCCGGCTCCAGTCGATCGAGCATGGCGATGGTGACGGGTGAGCCGGGCCGTCGCTTCGCGCGGCGGAATCGACGGAGGTCGACGCCGCGCGGGATACGAACCCGTCGCTGCGGTGGCAGGTGACCCTGAAATCGGTCGTGGAATGCGGAACCGACGACGTAGGCGTCGCAGCCGTCCGGCATGGGCAACGGCAAGTGTCCGACGGCGATCCATCGCTCATCGCGGAGCCGAAAGCGGCGAGGCAACATATCCGGGTCGGTCCAGTGGACGATCACGCACGCGGGCCGGAGCTGCTCCAGCTCGCGTCGTAAGCTCCTCGCGGAGGCACCCAGGCGGACCTCGACGCCTGCCGATTC
>JBGQLG010000172.1:0-11521 GCA_041499965.1 Methylomirabilia bacterium | reverse complement strand
TGTGGATGGCGCGGACGGATCTGGAGGCGTACTACTTCGCCGGATCGCTGCCGGGTGCCATCATCGCGACTGCCTCCGACGCCAAGGTGAAGAACGACCAGGCCGAGGACAAGCTGGCCAAGTTCCGAATCACCGCCTTCAGCGAGGACAAGGCCGCCATCGCCATCCAAAAGTTCGTGTGGCCGCCCGACGGCAAACCGACCAACACTCCGGATGCCGCGAACGTCAAAAAGCTGAAGGAGTGGCTGGACAAGAGCCCCGTAGCGGGGTTGCCGATCGCCAATTTCGTCACGAACCAGGAGTTGCGTCCACTGCGTGAGCGAGCCATCAGCGAGATTCCCATCCCCTGACGCCAAGGAGTCGACGCCATGCCGAGTGGTGTGTTCAAGGTCACCGACATCCCCGACAACAAGGTTGAGACCGTCATCGCTCTCTACAGGCTGGACAATCCGGACAAGATCGACAAGGAGAAGCAGCCGAACAACCTCTGGACCGTGACCGCGACATTCCCGGGCGACGGAGGAGAAACGAAGACCTTTTCGGGCTGATCGCCTGTGGCGTGTCTCAGATCCACGGCCGGGTACGCAACCAGCGCGCCCTCGACGCGCAGGTCAGCGCGGCGCACACGGTCGAGCTCCACAAGGAGCTGTAGGGCTTCATCGGCGCTCCCACCCGTACGACACGTCCACCCGTGCTAGGAGACTGACCGGGACGGCCCTCACCTCCTCCTCAGGGGGTGGGGCCGGTCTCCACGATCGTGCGGATCTCGGCCACGCTCTTTCCGCCCAGTCCCAGCCGACCGAGGTTGCGCCCCTCGGCGCGGAAGTCCCGGCGCAGCATCGCGGAGGTGAGCGCGATGAGGCCGTCGATCACCGGCGTGCCCACGCCGGCGGCTCGGCCCAGGCTCGACATCGCGACGAGTCCGCAGGGCACGTCCTCCACGACGTACTTGTGCTGGAGCGACGGCGGCGTCGGCGTCCACTGGTACGGGCCGGTCGGCGCATGCGTCAGCCGGTGGAAGGTCTCGCGCAGGGAGTCGCCGCCGAGCCCGTAGGTCTGCAGCAGCCACTGGTGGATGCCAGGCACCTGCACGCCGAACGCCTTGGCGACGGCGAGGCGCTCGGCGTCGAGCGCCTCCAGCAGCGTCACCAGGCTCGGCGTGTAGCCCTCGGCGTAGAAGCGATAGGCGTTGCCGCCGCCCTCGAGGCGCCCGATGTTGCCCACCATGTTCGCGACGTGGAGCGTCGCGTTCATGTTGGTCAGCCCGGTGGTCAGGATGCTCGGCGCGGCGACCGCGTGGGGAAACGCCGGACCGAGCCGGGCGAAGACCGCGTCAATGCGCCGTGCGGGCAGGGTGGCGATTTGCAGGAAGCGCTTGACGATGGTCATCCGCACACGCGTGGGCTCCGGCCAGGCGAGCGAATAGGGGTAGTTGTCCATCTCGGCCACGTCGACCGCCTCGCGGCAGCCGGCCGCGGCCAGCTCGCGCCGGACGACGAGCGAGCCACCGGTACCGCCCTGGATGAGCAGGATCGTCTGGCCGTCTCGCACCACCCCGGCCAGGCCGCGCGCGACGTCGGCGTGGAAGTGGCTGCCGGTGACCACGATGATGACGTCGGCACCCTCCACGGCCGGGGCCAGCCGGGGCGTCACCAGCTCGAGGGGGGCGAAGCCCTGGACCAGGCCCTCGACGTCCAGGCCGCCGCGCTCGCGCACCTTCGCGAGGCGGGCCTCGTCGACATCGTGCAGGCGAAGCCGGTAGCCCTGAAGGCCCAGGTTCGCGACGAGCGCGATGCCACCCAGGCCCGCGCCGATGATCGCCACCGTACCCGGGCTTGCTTGCTGGTCCACGCGCGGATCTCCTCCTCGGGCGTCCGACGGGCGAGGCGCCCGGCGCAGTCTACGACGATTGCGTGGAGCGGTTGGTGCCGCGCCCGCGACAGGAGTAGATTCTGGCGGGGTTGTTCGACGAAGCAATCGCCCGGGTCCGCTCGGCGGATCCGCGGCTGGGGAGGCCCGCATGCTCGTGAAGCCGGAAGAGGTCGGTCTGTCGTCGCCGCGCCTGGCGCGAATCGGCGAGCACTGGCAGCGCTACATCGACGCCGGCCAGCTCGCCGGAACCCTGACGCTCATCGCGCGCCGGGGGAAGGTGGCCTACTGCGAGGGGCTCGGCCACCTCGAGATCGAGCGACGCCGGCCGGTCACGCCCGATGCGGTCTGGCGCATCTACTCCATGACCAAGCCCATCACGAGCGTGGGGCTGATGATGCTCTACGAGCAGGGCCGGTTTCAGCTCGAGGACCCGGTGCACCGCTTCATCCCGTCGTGGAAGAACCTCGATGTCTTCGTGAGCGGCAACCACCCCGCGTTCGTCACGACGCCGGCCGCTCGGGCCATAACGATCCGCGATCTGCTGAGTCACACCTCGGGGCTGACCTACGGGTTCATGGAGCGCAGCAATGTGGACGCCGCCTACCGCAAGCTCGGCGTGGCGGACCGCACGAGGGCCGACTACACCCTGGCCGACATGGTCGCGGCCCTCGCCGAGCTGCCCCTCGAGTTCTCGCCCGGCACGCGCTGGAACTACTCCGTCGCCACCGACGTGATCGGCCACCTCATCGAGGTCATCTCCGGGCAGCGGCTCGACGCCTACCTGGCCGAGCACGTCCTCGGGCCGCTCGGGATGCCCGACACGGGCTTCACCATCCGCGACGAGCAGGCGCCACGCTTCGCCGCCAACTACGAGCGGCAGGCCGACGGCCGGCTGAAGCTGATCGACGACCCCGCGCGGAGCCAGTATCGACAGACCACCTTCCTCTCGGGCGGGGGCGGCCTGGTGTCGACGGCGCTGGACTACCAGCGCTTCGCCGCGATGCTGCTGAACGGCGGTGAGCTGGACGGCATGCGGCTGCTCGGGCGGAAGACCGTGGAGCTGATGACGCTGAATCACCTGCCGGGCGCGCAGGATCTCCCGCAGCTCGCGCTGCCGGGCGCGTTCACGGGGATGCCCTACGCGGGCCTCGGTTTCGGACTGGGTTTCTCGGTCGTGCAGTCGCCAGCGCGGGCACACGTTCCCGGGAGCCCCGGCGCGTACTCCTGGGGCGGCGCCGCGAGCACCGTGTTCTGGGTGGACCCCGCGGAGGGGCTCGTCGTCATCTTCATGACGCAACTCATGCCCTCGTCGTCCTACCCGCTGGCCCGCGAGCTGCGCGTGCTGAGCTACGCCGCGCTGACCGACTGACTACGGGTTCTTCACCCCGATGCTGGGGACCTCGAACGGGGACGGCGTCGACGGCCCGATGCTGGGGACGGTGAGCGGGGGGTTGGCCTGTGTGCTGCCGATCCCGATGCTCGGCACCTCGTACGCCGGCGGCGTCGACGGGCCGATGCTGGGGGCGGTGGCCGGCGCGTAGGGCTGCGGAGTCCGAAGGCCGATGCTGGGCACTTCGTACGGGCGCGGTGTCGAGAGCCCGATGCTCGGAACAGTGGCCGGATTCCCCTGGGGGGTGCGCAGCCCGATGCTCGGGACGGTCTGCGGTGGCGGCGGCCAGTTCTGGGCAAGCGCGGGTACCGTGGTGAAGAGCGCGCTGGCGGCGAGCACGGCGATCACCGAAACGCGCGTCGCTCTCGGGTTCGTCATGGCGCTCATACCGCCCCATCGCGGTGCAGCGCCGCGATATCGTCCTTGCCGTAGCCCAGCTCGCCCAGCACCTGGTCGGTGTGCTCGCCGAGATCGGGCGAGGCGCTGACCACGGCGCCAGGCGTGCGCGACAGCGTCACCGGCAGGTTCTGCACGGTCTGCTCACCCAGTCGCGGGTGCTCGATCTTCGTCGCCAGCTTCAGGTGGCGGATCTGCTCGTCCTCGAAGACTTCCTTCACGTTGAGGATGGGGCCGCACGGCACACCGGCCTTGTTGAGGATGTCGACCCACTCCGCGCTGGTCCTGGTGACCGTGGCCTTCTCCAGCTCGGCGTTGCAGGCCAGGCGGTTCTTCGAGCGGTCCTGCGGCGTCTTGAAGCGCGCGTCGTCGATGAGGGGCCTGACGTCGAGCGCCTCGCACAGGCGGCGGTACATGTGCTGGCCGGAGGCGGCGATGTTCATGTGGCCGTCGGCGGTCTTGAAGACGCCGGTCGGGATGCCCGTCGGATGATCGTTGCCGGCCTGCGGCGGGATCTCCTTGCCGATGAGCCAGCGCGTGGTCTGGAAGTCGAGCATGCGCACCATCGCCTCCAGTAGGGACGTGTGCACCCACTGGCCCTGGCCCGAGCGCTCGCGCTCGAGCAGTGCGACGAGCACGCCGTGGGCCAGGAACATGCCCGCGGTGAGATCGGCGACGGGGATGCCGACCCGCACGGGGCCCTGGCCGGGCAGCCCGGTGATGGACATCAGCCCGCCGAGGCCCTGGGCGATCTGGTCGTAGCCGGGACGGTCACGGTACGGCCCGGACTGGCCGAAGCCCGAGATGCTGGCGTAGACCAGCCGCGGGTTGACCTTGCTGAGCGCCTCGTAGTCGATGCCGAGGCGGGTCTTCACGTCGGGGCGGAAGTTCTCGACGATGACGTCGGCCTTGGCGACGAGTTTCTTGAGGACCTCGACGCCCTTGGGATGCTTGAGGTCGAGCGTCATCGAGCGCTTGTTGCGGTGCAGGTTCTGGAAGTCGAACTCGTCGCGCGTGAAGTCGTCCTGCTCGCGCGACTCGACCTTGATGACCTTGGCCCCCATCTCCGCGAGCTGGCGGACGCAGGTGGGGCCGGAGCGGGCGCGCGTGAGGTCGATGACGGTGTAGGGCGCAAGGGGGAGGCTCATGGCCGGAAATGTACCACAGGGCAGGGGGCCTACACCTTCAGCCGGGGGTCGAGGACGTCGCGCAGGCCGTCGCCCAGCAGGTTCATGCCGAGCACGGTCAGCATGATGCCCAGGCCGGGGAAGGTCGAGATCCACCACGCCTCGCGCAGGTAGTCGCGCCCCTCGCTGAGCATGCGGCCCCACTCCGGCTGGGGCGGCTGGCTGCCGAGGCCGAGGAAGCTGAGCGCGGCCGCGGCCAGCATGGCGGTGCCGAGGCCCAGCGTGGCCGTCACCACGAGCGGCGCCACCACGTTGGGCAGGATGTAGCGGGTCAGGATCGACGGATCGCGGCTGCCCAGCGCTCGCGCCGCCTCCACGTAGAGGTTCTCGCGCGCCGACAGCACGCTGCCGCGCACCAGGCGCGCGTAGGTGGGCACCGCCGACAGGCCGACGGCGATCATGACGTTGTTGAGGCCGGGCGTGAGCACGCTCACGATGGCCAGGGCCAGCAGGATGCCGGGGAAGGCGAGCAGCACGTCCATCACGCGCATGACCAGCCCGTCGAGCCGGCCGCCGTAGAAGCCGGCCACGAGCCCGAGGGGGGCGCCGATGACCACGGCGATGGTGACCGCGATCAAGCCGACCGTGAGCGAGATCCGCGCGCCGTGCAGCACGCGGCTGGCCACGTCGCGGCCGAGCTGATCGCTGCCGAGCCAGTAGGCGGCGCCCGGCGGCTGCAGGGCGGCGCGCGGCGCGGTCTTGATGGGATCGCGCGGGCTGAGCCAGGGCGCCCCGAGCGCCATGAGGGCGAGCGCGCCGAGGATGACCAGGCCCACGACGGCACCGCGGTGACGGGCCAGCCGGTGCGTCAGGCCGACGTGCATCAGGGGCGACCGAGGCGGATGCGCGGGTCGGCGTAGGCGTAGGCGACGTCGACCAGCACGTTGATCAGCACGTAGACCGTGGCCACGAACAGCACGACGCCCTGCACGAGGGGGAAGTCCTTGTTCAGGATGCCGCCCACGATCAGCCGGCCCAGTCCCGGCCGGCTGAAGACCGTCTCGACGATGACGGCGCCGGCCAGCAGGTTGCCGAACTGCAGGCCGAAGATCGTGATGATCGGGATGAGCGCGTTCTTGAGCGCGTGGCGCACGACCACGGCGAAGCCGCCCAGGCCCTTGGCCCGCGCCGTGCGCACGTAGTCCTGGCCCAGCACCTCCAGCATGCTCGAGCGCGTGAGCCGCGCGATGATCGCGGCGGCGATCATCCCCAGCGTGATCGCGGGCAGGACCAGGTGCTGGAGGTCACCGCCGCCGGTGGCCGGGAACCACGCGAGGTGGAGCGAGAAGGCGAAGATCAGCAGCAGGCCGAGCCAGAAGCTCGGCATCGACACGCCGAGCAGCGCTCCGCCCATCGACGCGACGTCCAGCCACGAGTTGCGCGACAGCGCGGCCAGCAGGCCGAGCGGGATGCCCAGGCCGATGGCGACCAGCATGGCGGCCAGGGCGAGCTGAGCGGTGCTGGCGAGGTTCTCGCCGATCTCGATCGTGACCGGCCGGCGGCTGCGGATCGACGTGCCGAGGTCGCCGCGCACGGCGTTGGCCACGAAGCGGCCGTACTGTTTCGCGAGGGGCTCGTCCAGGTGGAGCTGGGCACGCATCTGGGCCACCTGGTCGGGGTTGGTGACGAACTCGGCCAGCATCATCTTGACCGGATCGCCGGGGACCAGGAACAGCATGCTGAAGACGGCCAGCGTCACCCCGAACAGCACGGGCACGACGGCGAGGATCCGCCGCAGGATCCACGTCAGCATGCGCGCCGGCCGGCGGCGCTACTTGCGCAGCGTCGCGTCACCCAGGATGGGATAGGCGTTGAAGTTGTACTTGATGCCCTGCACGCCGGTGCGGAACGCCCACACCGACAGCTCGTCCACCAGCGGGACCGTCAGCGCCTCGTCCAGCGCGAGCTGGGCGATCGAGAGATAGATCGCCCGGCGCTTGGCGGGATCGGACTCGCGCCGGCCCTGCTCGAGCATCCCGTCGAGCTTGGCGTTCTTCACGCACGACCAGTTGAAGTTGCCGCCCACGAGCGTGGTGTGAAAGAGCGCGAACAGCCCGTCGGGATCGGTGGAGCGCAGGAACATCACGGGCCCGTGCGTCGCGCAGCGGTAGTTGTCCTCGTACCACGGCGGTCGGGCCTGGGCCTTGATCTTCACCTCGATGCCGGCCTCGTTCAGCAGCGACTGGATGAGCTGGGCCGTGGGATCCGTCCCGCCGCCGTACTCGATGGCGTTGAGGACGATCTCCAGACGCTGGCCGCCCTTGGTGCGGATACCGTCGGCGCCCGGCTGCCAGCCCGCTTCGCCCAGCAGCGCCTTGGCCTTGGCCAGGTCGAAGGGATAGGCCGCCTTCAGCGAGGGATCGTCGAGCATGACCGCGGTGAGGGGAGAAATGGCCTTGAGCCCGGTGCCCTTGTACACCGTGGCCAGGAACGCCTCCTTGTCGATCGCGTAGTTGATCGCGCGTCGCACCTTCACGTCGTCCATCGGCGGCTTGCTGACGTTCAGCAGCCAGATGCGCGGCACGCCCGGCCACGGCGCCTTCTCGATCCGTATGGCCGTGTTCTTCTCCAGGCGCGGCAGCGACTGGGCGGGGACGGCGTAGACGCCGTGCGTCTCGCCACTCTCCAGCGTCGTCACGCGGGTGCCCGCCTCGGGGATGAACTTCCACACCACCGTCTCGATCTGGGCGGGACCGCTGCGGTCGCTCCACGGCACCTTGCGGGTATAGGCGGGATTGCGGACCATCGTTGCGTGGTCCTTGGCGACGTACTCCTTGATCATGAACTGGCCGGTGCCGATCGGCCGCGTGTGCACCTGATCGCCGCTCTCCTTCACGGCCTTGGGCGAGACGATGCTGAGCGTGCCGGCCGCCGCGTAGGTGAGGAACGGCGCGTAGGGCGTCTCGAAGCTCACCTGCACGCTGAACTCGTCGAGGACCTTCGAGCCGACGTAGCCGGCGAGCTGGGCGCGCGAGCCCCCGGCCTTGAACTTGGGATCGACGATCCGGTCGAAGTTGAACTTCACGGCGTCGGCGTTGAACGGCGTGCCGTCGTGGAACTTGACGTCGCGCCGGAGCTTGAACGTGACGCTGCGCCCGTCCTTCGCCGCCGTCCACGACTCGGCCAGCCACGGCACGAGCCTGCCGTCGGGGGCCTTGTAGATGAGGTTCTCGGTCACCGAGGCGATGATCTGGTAGGTGACCGCAGACGGCGAGGCGTGCGGGTCGAGCGTCGGTGGCTCCTGGTCGAGCCCGAGCACCAGCGGGCCCGGCGCCTGGGCCTCGGCTCCGGGCAACGCGAGTCCGAGGAGGGGGAGCATGGCGAGGGCAAGGACGACGGGCAGCACGCGCGAGCGCAACGATCGCATGGCGATGGCCTCCTGGGGTCGAGCGGGAGTATACCGCGGCTTTCCTCAGCCCTTGATCGCGCCCGCCGTCATGCCTTTCACGAACCACTCCGACAGGAACAGGTAGAGCACCAGCACCGGGAGGGTCGCGATCATCAGCCCGGTCGCCAGCATGCCGATGTCCTGGTACTGGTCGGAGACCAGGAACTGGATGGCCAGCGGCAGCGTGCGGATCTTCTGCTGGGTGATGAAGACCACGGCGTAGAGGAACTCGTTCCAGAAGTAGATGAAGTTCAGGATCACCGTGGTGGCCACCGCCGGCAGCGCCATCGGGAACATCACCCGCCAGAACATCGCCCAGTCGCCGCAGCCGTCCAGGCGCGCCGCCTCCTCCAGCTCCGTGGGAATCTGGGCGAAGAACGCGCGCAGCAGGTAGATGGTCAGCGGCAGCTCGGTGACGACGTACACCAGCGTCAGGCCGGTGAGCGAGTTGAAGAGCCGGTACTGGATGAGGATCTGGAAGAGCGAGAGCAGCATGATCTGGGGTGGGAACATGATCGACAGGAAGATCAGCAGGAACAGCGGCTCGCGCAGCGGGAACTGGTAGCGGCGCCGGGCGAAGGCGTAGCCGGCCATCGAGCCGATGACGGAGACGATCAGGACGGAGGCGACCGCGACGATCGTGCTGTTCTTGAAGTAGGTCGCGTAGCCGAACTCGTTCCAGGCGGTGGCGTACTTCAGCCAGTGGGCCGGAATCGGCAGGCCGTAGTGGCTCCGGTAGATCTCCTCGGTCGTCCGCAGCGACATCACGGCCGTCCATATATAGGGGCCGGCCGAGAAGGCGGTGTAGGCCAGGACGGGCAGCAGCAGGAGCAGGCGAGCCAGCCGGCGGGACACGCTCAGAACTCCAGCGCTTCGCGCCGTTGCAGCACGCGCGTCAGCAGCAGCGACAGGCCGAAGATGATCACGAACCAGATGACGGCGATGGCCGAGGGATAGCCGAGGTCGAGCGTCTTCCACTCGAAGGCGCGCTTGACCACGTACGTCGCGACCGTCTCCGTGCCCCACATGGGACCGCCGCGTGTCATGACCCACACCAGCGCGAACTGCTTCATCTTGCCGATGAAATCGAGGATGACGAGGTTGATGATCGTCGGCCACAGCAGCGGCACCATGATTCGCAGCGTCCGTTGCCACGACCCGGCGCCGTCCACGCGCGCCGCATCGAGGTAGTCGGCCGGGATGGCGTGCATCGCCGCCAGCAGCACGACCATGTTGAAGCCGGCGAACATCCAGGTGGTCACGAGGATCAGCGCGGGCAGCGCGGTGACCGGGCTGGCCAGCCAGGCCTGGGCGTAGGCGCCGAGGCCGACGGCGCGCAGCACCAGGTTGGCGATGCCCCAGTCGTAGTTGTAGACCCACAGCCAGATCACGCCGACGACCGGATAGGACATGAGCACCGGCATGAACCACACGGTGCGGAAGACGCGCCCGAACGGCACGCGGGCGTGCAGCGTGAGGGCGAGCACGAGCGCGAGGGGAATATCGACGATCGGCGCGGCGATGGCCCACACCAGCGAGTTGCGGGCGGCCCTCCAGAAGACGTCGTCGCTGGTCAGGATCTCGCGAAAGTGCTCGAGCCCGACGTACTCGTACAGCATGCCGAGGTCCATCCGGAGCGTGTGCACGCTGTTGTAGAAGGTCACCAGCACCGGATAGATCGTGAACGCGGCGTAGAGGACGACGGTGGGGCCGAGGAAGACCGCGATGGCGCCCCACGGGCGGCGGGCGCGGGGGCGGCGCCCGGCCGCCCCCGCGAGGATCAGCGCCTCGGTTCGCGCCAGGCTACTTGCCCTTGAGCCGCGCGTCTTCGAGCTTGGCCAGCGCCTCGTCGGCGCTGATCAGCTTGTTGGGCAGCCCCTGGTTCACCGTGGCCACGTAGGTGTCCCACACGCCGGGCTTCATCAGCAGGCGCACCTGCTGGGCGGTGAGGTCCACCCACTTGGTGGCCTTGTTCACGCGCGCGTACTCGTCGAAGTACGACTTGAACGGGCTGTCGATCTTGGACAGATCCGTCTTGATCCCGGTCTGCACGCCGGTCTTGGCCATCCAGAGGTTGCCGATCTCGACGTCGGCGAAGGCGTCGACCACCTTGACGGCCAGCGCCAGGTTGGGGCCCTTGGCGGCGGCGCCCAGTGAGCCGGCCACGCCGAGGAACTTCTGGTGGTGGCCCTTGCCGTCCTTCATGAGCGGGTAGTTCATCATGGCCAGCTCGAAGTCCTTGGGCTGGCCGCCCTTGTCCGGCGAGACGAACGCGCGCCCGGTGTACCAGGAGCCCACCGGGAACATGCACGCCTTCTGCTCGGTGTGGAAGTAGCGGTGGGCCTCGGCCAGCGTCATGCTGGAGAGCGTCTTGGCGTAGGCGCCGAGGTCGATCAACTCCTTGTAGTAGTGGAAGACCTCGACCACGCGCGGGTCCTTCCACGACAGCTCGCCCTTGAACAGGCGCAGAGTGTCGTCGCTGCCGAGCTTGTCGAGCAGCATCCCGTTCGGCATGTAGTGCGCGGCCCAGTCGCGGTCGGCCGCACCGGTGGCGAAGGCCGCGTAGCCGGCCTTCGTGCACCTGCCGACGACGTCCTTGAACTGCTCCTGGGTGAACGCGCCGGCGGCCGGCACCGTGACGCCGAGCTGCTTGAAGACCTTCCGGTTGTAGTAGAGCTCGTCAGAGGCCGCCTCGAGCGGCAGCGCCCAGATGCCCGTCTTGCCGCCCGGCCCCGGCCGGGTCCAGAACGCCTTGCCGTACGGCTCGATGTTCTCCCAGCGGATGGCGGTCGAGAGATCGGCCAGCCAGCCGGCCGCCATGAACTCGGGGGCGTCGATGTCGTAGTAGACGACGTCGGGGAAGCCGGAGCCGGCCGTGAAGGCGGCCCGCAGCGTCGTGAACATGTTCTTCTTCTCGTAGAAGGTGATGGTCACGGTGTGGCCGGGGTTCTTGGCCTCGAACCGGCGCTTGGCCTCGAAGAGGACGATCTTCTTGTTGTCCTCGATGGCCCAGTGGCTCCACCACTGCAGCTCGGTGGCCTGGGCGGCCGCCGTCATCACCAGCCACGTGCAGAAGGTGAGCAGCACGACCCGAATCGACTCTCGCATCGGCGACCTCCTCGTTGGGTGAGAGCCGGGCCGGCCCGGCTCCGGCCGGAAGCATCGCACTTCCGCCGCGGCGGTGCTAGGCTTTCGTGCCATGAACATCACCGTCCTCGACGACTGGCAGAACACCGTCCGTACGCTGCCCGCTTTCGCCAAGGTTGCCGGCCACAACGTCACCATCTG
>JBGQLG010000171.1:0-11525 GCA_041499965.1 Methylomirabilia bacterium | reverse complement strand
GGGCGGCGCCACCGAGTTCGCCAGCGGGCGGGCCGCCTATCCCTCGCTGCCGGACGCGCTGAAGCGACGGGTCGAGTGGGCCGTCGTCGTGCACGACTTCGCGTGGTCGCGCGACCAGGTCCGGCCGGGATTCTTCACCGACAAGGAGCGCGCCGAGTACCCGCCGGTCCGCCACCCGCTCGTCCGCACGAACCCGGCGAACGGCCGCCCGGCGCTCTTTCTCGGCGCCCACGCCTCGCACGTCGAGGGGCTGCCGATCGAGGAGGGCCGCGCGCTGCTCAAGACGCTGCTGGACCACGTGACCCAGCCGGCGTTCTGCTACCGGCACGAGTGGACGGAAGGCGAGCTGGTGATCTGGGACAACCGCTGCGTGCTGCACCGGGCGACGCCCTTCGACACCACGCGCTACAAGCGCCTGATGCAGCGCACCACCGTCTCCGGCGATCCCCCCGAGGTCGCACCGGCGCCGGCCTAGCGTCTCGAGTCAGAGCTTCGCCGACCTGGACGGACGATCGCCGGCTCGTGGCGGGGCCGGCGGGGCGAGCCCGCGGAGAGGGCGGCCGTCGCGCCGATGGCTCGCCTGAACGACGCGAGCGGGGTTCGCGCGACCCCCATCCCGCAAAGGGGGTGGGTTGTTGGGCAGTCGAGCGTTGGCGGCGCGCTCACCCCGCCGAGGAGCGACGGTGGGAGGCAGGCTCGCCCTCGGTCGCGACGGCCGCCCTCTCCGCGGGCTCACCCCGCCGTCCCCGCCACGAGCCGGCGATCGTCCGTTCAGGTCGGCGAAGTTCTGACTCCGGACACTCGCGCGTCGTCAGGGAGCGAGGCGCCACACGGCGGCGGCGTTGTCGCGATGGAGCGGGCGGGCGTCGGCGAGCGTCTCCAGCGCGGTTTGCTGGGTCGGCCACTCGGGGGCGCGGCCGGGATGCGGCAGGTGCACGATCACGACCACGTTCACTCCGGCGGCGGCGAGGTTCGCGCGGAACGTCGGTGCATCGACGGTGAGGTCGCCAGGCTCCATCGCGTCGCCGATCGGTGCCGTTGCCAGCCGGCCGTTGCGGTCCAGTCGGACGGGGTGCAGGTGATCGCGCTCGCCGAAGGCCGGATAGATCCACTGGTCGCCGAAGAAGGCGACGCGTGTGCCCGGGGGCTGGCGATCCAGCGTGGCCGCCGTGGCGCCGAAGAGCGGCTCGCGGTGGAAGGCGGCCGCCGTCGCCGCGGCCTTGCCGTCATGTCGCGTGACGACGATCGGTGCGACGAGCAGGGCGGCGACGCCCACCGCGAGCACGCGCCGGCGCGCCGTCACCCACCGCCGTGGCGTTGACGCCTGCGCGCCGGATCGTGGTACGGAAGCGTCGACCAGGAACCCGAGCGCCGCCCAGCCGAGGAGCGGCACCAGCGCAACGTACCGCATGCTGTCCCAGTGCACGAGGCCGGCCCGAAAGGTCATCGCGTTGCCGGCGGAGTAGGGCGTCAGCGGCAGAAGGATCAGGATCGTTGCCGCGCTCGCCAGCGCTCCGCCGGTGAGGTAGCGCTGCGCGCGGGTGGCCGACCGCCGGCGCCACGCCAGCCACCCGGCGAGTCCGAGCAGGCCGACGACGGCCACGATGGCGTGAGTGCGCGGCCAGTCGGCGTAGACGAGCAGGGCATCAGCGACCGCCCGGCGGAATCCAAAGTGCCGCGCGTACTCCAGCAGTGTCGTCTCGGGGAAGGTGGTGCCCGGTCGGCCGAGGAACGCCGACGGATAGACGGGATTGCCGGTGCCGATCAGGTCGCGCAGATACCAGTAGCCGCCGGTCACCAGCCACGATGCGGCGACAACGAGCGTGATGCCGACCGCTCCGCGTGCCCGCGTTGCTGCCCGCCCGCGCAGCGTCAGCATGGTCAAGACGACGAGCGCCAGCGGCGCGGCGCTCACCTTGATGCCGAGCGCGAGGCCGCTCAGCAGCCCCGCGTACCACGCATCCACCCGGACGTCGCGCGCCGTCTCCTCGGCTTCGCGGGGCACCGCGAACGCCAGACCGCCGAAGAGCGCCGCCGCCTGGGCGAGATCGGCATCCGAGAAGCTCCCAGCCATGATGCCGATCCGCGGTGAGGTCGCGAAGAGCAGGGCTGGCAGAGCCCAGGCCCCGGGACGGCAGCCCGCTCGCGTGAGCAGCACGGCGGCGCCGGCGGCGACGAGGCCGGCGTAGAGAACGCCGGTGAGGCTGACCCAGGCGAGCGCGTCGCCGCGCGAGCCTGACAGCGGCGCCATGAGCCACGCCGCCACGACGTCGGCCGACAGCGGATACCACGCCTGCATGGTGAACGTCTGCGAGGCGTTGGGCATCGTGATCGCGTGCTCGCGCAGCCACAGCGCGGGATAGACCATGTGGTAGGTGTAGTCGTCCCAGATCCAGAGTCGCGTTGCCTCCACGAGATGAGGCCACGCCCACACGGCGAGCGCGCCGCTGGCGATGAGCGACCTGCCCCATCCACCCACCGCCGGTGGCTGGGGCGTCTCGACGGCGCGCAGGTCACGCCAAGCCTCACGCGCGAGCCAGAGCGAGATGACCAGCGCCGTGGCCACAAGCGCACCGAGACCGCCCACCGTGAGATGGCCGAGCAGTCCGGCCGCCAGGACGAGCGAGTGGACGAGGATCAGATATCCGGCCAGCGTGGCGAGGACGAGACCGCTCGCGCTCGTGGCGGCGCCCGCGGCCACCGCGAGCGCGAGCGCGGTGACGACGGCGCCGCCGTTGAGGGCGAGCCAGGCGATCAGCGGACGGACGTCATGGCCGGCGCGACCTTCTCCGCGAACAGGCGCATGGAGCGCAGCGCCAGCTCGGTCGGCAGCCCCGGCAGCGCCATGAGCAGGAGCACGCGCTGGTAGCCCGTGGCCTCGCGATAGTGCGCGAGCCCCTCGCGGACCTCGTCCGCCGTGCCGACCAGCGTCCAGCCGGTGGCGAGATACTCCTGGAACGAGCGCAGCTTCAGCAGCGAGCGATCGAACGAGTTCGGCACCGACCCGCCGGTGCCGTCCGAGCGCAGGACCGCCATCTTGTGCTGGTAGCTCATGAACGGCGCCTCGATCGCCCGCAGCGCCTCCTCACGGCTGGGCGCGACGTGCACGACCCGCATCCCCCACGACCGAGCCTCCAGCGCCTCGATCTCGCGCTCGGTGCGGCCGGCCGCGCGCGCGACCTCGCGGTAGATCTGGTGCCGTCGCTGCAGCTCGTCCACGGGCACGAAGAACGACGACAGCGTGGGCAGGCCCAGCCGCGCCGCCGACCGCACGCTGTCCTCGCTGTTGCAGGCCACGTACAGCGGCGGATGGGGGCGCTGGACGGGACGCGGGCGCACGTGCAGGCGCTCGGCGGCGTGAAAGCGCCCCGGGAAATCGAAGGGGGTGCCGGTCCACGACTGCTGGATCAGCGCGATGCCCTCCTCGACCCGCGCCCGGGCGTCGGCGCGGTCGGACTGGAAGGTCTGGTAGTCCTGCAGGGTGCCCCCGCGGCCGATGCCGACGTCGAGCCGGCCGCCGCTGACCACGTCGAGCACCGCGAGCGACTCGGCCAGGTCCACCGGGTGGTGCAGGGGCAGCAGGCTCACGCCCATGCCCAGGCGCAGCGTCGTCGTGCGGGCGGCCACGAACGCGGCCAGCACCGGCGGGGTGGGGCAGAGGCCGTAGTCATTGAAGTGGTGCTCGGCGATCCACACCGAGTGGTAACCGAGCGATTCGGCCGCCAGCATCTGCTCCAGCGACGAGTCGTACACGGCCCGCTCGCTCCACGCCTCGTCCCGCTGCATCAGGAAGAACAACCCTATGTCCATCGCTCTCTCCGTCTGGTGAATCGCGTGGCCCCGGCGTCACGCGGTGCCACGCGATTCACCAAGCGCAGAGGATAGGCGGTTCGCGAGCAGAATGCACGGGCTCGGGGGTGGGGGCTATACTGGCGGGGCCGTGGCCTACAATGCGTGGTTTCAGTGCATCAACGGGTGCCCGGGGGAGTTCGATCTCCGGGAGGTCATCTACCGCTGCCCCACGTGCGGCGACCTGCTCGAGGTCCAGCACGACATGGAGGCGCTGAAGTCGCGGTCGGCTGCCGCCTGGATCCAGCTCTTCGACGACCGGTACCGCCGCCACGCCTACCCCTACGGCTCCGGTGTGTGGGGCAAGAAGGAGTGGGTGGTGCCGTTCATCGACAACGAGAACATCGTGTCGATGTACGAGGGCAACTCCAACCTGCTCTGGGCCGACCGCTACGGCAAGCAGCTCCACGTCGACGACCTGTGGGTCAAGCAGTGCGGCAACTCGCACACGGGATCGTTCAAGGACCTCGGCATGACCGTGCTGGTCTCCGTGGTCAAGCAGATGATCGCCGGCGGCGTGCCCATCGACGCCGTGGCCTGCGCCTCCACCGGCGACACCTCGGCCGCGCTGGGCGCCTACTGCGCGGCGGCCGGCATCCCCTCGGTGGTGCTGCTGCCCAAGGACAAGGTCTCGATCGCCCAGCTCGTGCAGCCGCTGGCCAACGGCGCGCTGGTGCTCTCGCTCGACACGGACTTCGACGGGTGCATGAAGGTCGTGCAGGAGATCACCAAGGAGAAGCGGATCTACCTGGCAAATTCGATGAATAGCTTGCGGATTGAAGGGCAAAAGACCGTCGCGATTGAAATCGTGCAGCAGTTCGACTGGGAAGTGCCGGACTGGATCGTTATTCCAGGCGGCAACCTCGGCAACGTCCACGCGCTGGGGCAGGGGTTCGTCATGATGCAGGAGCTGGGGCTCGTCAACAGGCTCCCGCGCATCTGCCTGGCCCAGGCCGAGCGGGCCAATCCGCTCTACCGCTCGTTCCTGGACGACTTCAAGACCTTCGAGCCCATCACCGCCCAGTCCACGCTGGCCATGGCCATCCAGATCGGCAACCCGGTCAGCGTCAAGCGGGCCATCCGCACGCTGCAGCGGTTCAACGGCGTGGTCGAGCAGGCGACCGAGCAGGAGATGGCCGACGAGGCCGCGCGCGCCGACCGCACCGGCATGTTCAACTGCCCGCACACCGGGGTGGCGCTGGCGGCGCTGCGCAAGCTGGTCGACCGCAAGGTGATCCGCTCCGGCGAGCGCGTGGTCGTCATCTCCACCGCCAACGGCCTGAAGTTCGCCGACCAGAAGGCCGCCTACCACATGGGCGATCTTCCAGGCATCAAGGCCACACATCGCAACCGGCCCGTCGAGCTGCCGGCCGATCCCAAGCGGGTGGCCCGGGCCATCGCCCGCCACGTCGAGAAGGCCCGGCTGCTGGTGTCCTGATGGCCGAGCGCGTCGATCCGCCCAAGAAGCCGGTCGGTCCCAGCACGCTGTCGGTGCACGGCGGCGAGCCGCGCCCCAAGCCCGCCTTCTCGCTGGCCACGCCCATCGTGCAGACCGCCACCTTCACCTTCGCCAACACCCAGGAGGTGAAGGACCACTTCGACGGCAAGATCGAGCGGATCGAGTACGGGCGCTACGGCAACCCGACCCAGAAGATCGCCGAGGCCAAACTGACGGCGCTGGAGGGGGCCGGCGACTGCCTGCTCTTCGCCAGCGGCATGGCGGCGATGACGACCGCGCTCTTCGCCATGCTCTCGCGCGGCACCCACGTGGTCGTCACCGACGACAGCTACCGGCGCACGCGCCAGTTCCTGAACCAGACGCTCTCACGCTACGGCATCGAGGTGTCCACGGTGCCCGCGGGCGACTACGAGGCGCTGGAGGACGCGATCCGGCCCACCACCCGGATTCTCCTGTCCGAGTCGCCGACGAACCCCTACAACCGGGTGCTCGACCTCGAGCGGTTCGCGGCGCTGGGACGCAAGCACCGGGTGAAGACGGTCATCGACGCCACCTTCGCGACGCCCTACAACGTGCGGCCGCTGGAGTGGGGCGTCGACCTCGTCATGCACTCGGCCACGAAATACCTGGGCGGCCACAACGACCTGCTGGCGGGCGCGGTGCTCGGCTCGCGGGATCTGGTCGGGGCCTTGCGGGGCATGCAGGGCATCACCGGGGCCATCGTCGATCCCTTCGCGGCCTATCTGCTGATCCGCGGGATCAAGACCTTTGCGCTGCGCATGGAACGGCAGAACGCGAACGGGCAGGCCGTTGCCGAGTTCCTCGCGGCGCACCCGCGCATCGCGGCCGTGCACTATCCGGGCTTGCCGACCCATCGCGAGCACGACGTGGCCAAGCGGCAGATGCGGGGCTACGGCGGCGTGGTGTCCTTCGAGGTCCGCGGCGACCTCGACGCAGCCTCCCGGGTGGTGGATGCCTGCACGATCCCGCACCTGGCGGTGTCGCTCGGCGGGGTCGAGAGCCTGATCGAGCAGCCGGCGATCATGAGCTTCTACGAGCTGACCACCGAGGAGCGGCTGGAGATCGGGATCAAGGACAACCTCATCCGGTACTCCGTCGGCATCGAGGATGCCGACGACCTGATCGCCGATCTCGCCCAGGCCCTCGACCGCGCCTTCGCCGAGGGCTAGCCGCTCCCGGCTCGAGCCGGGTCTACCCGATCTTCCGGGACACCTCGCCGCCTTCGCAGGGGTCGCCGGAGCGCGCGAACTTGCTGAGCCCACCCTTGACCTGCTTGCGCGCGCCCAGATCCCGGACCTTCGCTTTCGCCTTCTTCTTCTTCGCCTTGGCCATGACAGCCTCCTGTAGGTGGTTGCCGCGTCGCGAAGACGTCGGGCGGCGCGGAGAGGTCGATTAGATCAGTCGCGCCCCGCCCGCGGCAAGTCCTTCCCGCCCGCCGGCGCGAGCCGGCCCGGGGTCAGCGCAGCCGGATCTGGCCGCCGCCCGGCAGCCCGCCCGGACCGCCGGAAGGATCGAAGCCGCCCGGCATCCGATCGGGCACGATGATCGACGACGCGGCCTCTCGCCGGAGCTGCTCGATCTCCCGGCGCGTGCGCTCGACCGCATCGTTGGCTCCGGCCGCGAACTGCTCGACGGCGTCGGCCAGCGAGGTTGCCTCGATCTCGAAGGACAGGGGCAGGAGGCCGCCCGGGGTCAGGAGCTGGGTCTCGCCGACGTACAGGGTGGGGCGGCCGAGGTCCGGGGCGCCGCCGCCCGTCACGGGAGTCAGCACGCGGATCGTGCCGATCCTCCGGTCGGTGTAGACCTCTTCCCGGTACAGGGTGGCAGGGTCCATCCGCAGCTCGTTGGTGTTCAGCGGTGTCATCATGCCCTGAAAGATAGCCCACGCCGCGGCGATGCGCGACACCTCCCGCTGCCCACGCTTGGGACCTCGGTGGTTGACAGGATGCCGCCGCTCGGGGTACGACGAGGCCCGGAGGACGACCATGAAAGTGAAAGCCGAGAACGGCCTCGCCCGCATCCTCAAGGCCGAGGGCATCCCGTGGGTGAGCTGCTATCCGACCAGCAACGTGAACAACGCCCTCGGTGAGGAAGGCGTCCCCATCCTCATGATGGGCGAGGAGCGTTTCGCCGTCGCCGTGGCCGACGCCTTCTCGCGGGTGACGTGCGGCAAGCAGATCGGCGTCTGCACCGTCATGGCCAGCCTCAACGCCGCCGGCCTCCAGATGGCGTACGGCGCCGTCGCCCAGGCCTGGGAGGATTCCTCGCCGCTGCTGGTCATCGCCGAGGGCCTCGGCCGCGGCGCCAGCCGGCACACGCACTACGACATGGCCGGCGCGTTCAAGTCGGCCACGAAGTGGGTCGGCGAGATCGACCGCGCCGAGCTGGTGCCCGACTACCTGCGGCGCGCGTTCACGCAGCTGCGCTCGGGCCGGCCCGGGCCGGTGCTGCTGCTCGTCCCCCGCGACCTCGGTGAGTACGACCCCGACGAGCATCCCTACGCGCCGGTCAAGGGCTGGCGCTCGGGCCCCGATCCCGACGACGTGAAGGCGGCCGTCAAGACGCTGCTGGCTGCCAAGGACCCGCTGCTTCACGTGGGCGAGGGCGTCCTCTACGCCGATGCCACCGCCGAGCTGCTGCGCTTCGCCGAGCTGGCCCAGGTGCCGGTGCTGACGACGCTGAAGGCCAAGGGGGCGTTCCCCGAGAACCATCCGCTGTCGGTGGGCGTCCGCGGCTCGCACGCCGAGCACTTTCTCAAAAAGTGCGACGTGCTCTTCTCGATCGGCTCGAGCCTGTTCCCCAACCGCTTCAGCCACTCGATCCCCGACGCCGAGCGCAAGACGATCGTGCAGTGCACGGTCGACACGCTCGACATCAATCGCAGCTACGAGACGCGCCAGGCCGTCATCGGCGACGCCAAGCTCACGCTGCAGGCGCTGATCGACGAGCTGGCCGCGCGCGGGCCCCGCAAGCGGCCCCAGGTGCTGGAGGAGATCCGCGGCGCCCGCCAGACCTTCCAGGCCAAGTTCAAGCCCTGGCTCGAGTCCAGCGAGACGCCGATCAATCCCTACCGGGTGTTCGGTGATCTGATGAAGGTGCTCGACCCGAAGAACTCGTTCCTCACCGCGGATTCCGGCAACACGCGCGACCAGACCAGCACCGTCTACGAGGCGCAGATCCCGCGCGGCTATCTCGGCTGGGGCAACGTCTCCACGCTGGGCTTCAGCCTGGCCGGCGCCGTCGCCGCCAAGCTCGCGTTCCCGAACCGGCAGGTGGTGAACGTCACCGGCGACGCCGGCGTCTGCTACATGATGGGTAACTTCGAGGCGGTGGCGCGCTACAAGATCGGCATCACGACGATCCACATCAACAACGGCGGCTACTCGGGCTACGGCCCCGGCTTCTGGGGCGGCGGCCACGATCCCTACACGTGGAAGGTCTCGGACCACGGCTCCGCCTGCATGTCGGCCATGGCCCGGGCGGTCGGCTTCCACGGCGAGGACGTCAGCGATCCGGCCGAGATCATCCCGGCGCTCAAGCGGGCGCTGGACGAGAACGCCAAGGGTCGGCCGGCGTTCCTCGAGTTCATCAGCTCGCACCACCCTGTCCACGGCGGCTGGGTGCGGCCGTCGGCGGGCGGGCACTAGCTCATCCGCCCGCCGCGCGCCGTGACGGCGGGCGGCGCGGGCGGCGGGGCGACGGGGTCTGCGGCGGTTCCGCGTGAGACAACCGGCTGCGCGAAGGCATGGTCGGAGCCTGGTCCTACGTGTGGCGCTACACGATCGAAGCCAACGGAACCTTCGCAGACCCCGTCGCCCCGCCGCCCGCGCCGCCCGCCATCACGGCGCGCCGCGGGCGGATGAACGTGTGACCCCGGACACTCGGCCGGCCGCGTCAGGCGAGCGGCGTCAGGAGAGTGCGGTGGGGCGGCGCTCGACGGGGTCCGGTGGGGTGTCGCCGGACGGGACGGCGTTGTGCGCGCGGATGAGGGTGACGACGACCCCGATGAGGGCGGCGATGAGTAGCGCGAACTTGAGGGCGGCGGCGGTGGTCGGCAGGATGAAGCCGATGGCGGTCGGGTCGCCTGAGCCCTGCAGCGCGGTCCACATGGCAACGTTTTCGATCTCGTCGAGGACAGCGGCCACCGCGCCGAGCGCGACGAGCCGGACCCAGTGGACCCGGCGGGGGTATTCGGGCTGTCCGCGCCACAGGGCCACGGCCAGCAGCAGGGCGAACGCGCCATAGGCTGCGGCGAAGACGAAGTCCGCCTTCTGGGCGCGCCGCGCGGTGGCGAGGACGTCCGCCTTGCGCCAGGCTTCGATGATGTCCTTGGCGGAATGGGTTTCGAAGCCGATTCCGCCCAGGAGATCGTTCAGGGAGTGCGCGCCGGGCGGGAAGCGGGTGAGGGTCTCGTTCCAGCCGGAAAACTCCAGGTCGACCAGCTTGAATCCGGTCTTCTCGGCGAGCGGTGCGGCGATGCCGCGGACCACGTGGCCCGAGGCCAGCGTGGCGACCAGCGCCATCAGGGTCAGGGCCGCCAGCCACTGCGGTTGTCGATCGAGCGCGCGGAAGAGTCTCAGCATCGGCTCAGCGCCGGCGGGCGGTGCAGCCGTCCTTGAGGAAGCCCATGAGCCGCGTGCTCTCCCGCCCGAGCGCGGAGGGTGCCGCGGCATTCTGCGGGGCCGCCTGAGGCCACGCCCTCAGCAGACGCTGCATCTGGACGGAGCTGAGCTGCCAGGACAGCGGTGGGCTCGGCTGATTCGCGTCCGGCTCGAACACGAAGCTGTCCACACACACCGGCACCCGCTGGCTGTCGAACAGGTCGTTCCAGACCTGGACGAACCGGCCGACGTCGATGTCGTCGCGCTCGGCCGCGGCACCTGAGCGGATCGCTCCGAGCCCGACGGCGGGGCCGAGCAGGGCCGCCACCGAGCCGGGCGCCGGCTGGGCGTACGCGGGCGACTCGCGGCGAAATGCGCGCAGCTCCACGATGGCGACCCTGGCGAATCGCAGCCGCGTATTGTCCTTCGCGATCCTGGCCGCCAGGACCGGCGCCAGCCAGTCGAGCGCCGAGGTGACGCCGAAGTTGTCGTAGTACCCACCGTCGATGAGGTGATGCCAGAGCGGCCGCCGTGCGGCGTCGCTCTTCCGGGACTCCTCGAAGTCGGCGAGGTCGGATCGCGCGGCCGGACTCACGAACGAGAACGTGGCCGACAGCCGCGCGGCGGTCCACAGGTCGAGATCGAACGGGGAACCCGGCAGGTACTCCGACAGCGTCTGGGCCCGCGGTTTCGGGCGGGTCGCCACGGCGGCTGCCGCTGCCGGGCTCCCCGGGAGAGCGGGTGGGACGTCGGTGAAATCGATCGGGGTGAGCATGATCCGGCGTCCGGACTCCATGACGGTCGTGCCGAAGATGAAGCCCGGCACCGCCCCCGATTTGATGCTCGCTTGTAGCGACGCCAGCGTCGGCGGGGCCTTGTAGTCGCCTCGACGCACGGTGATCCCGCTCGTCGCGCCCTCCGCGGTGCGGACCCACGCGCGCTCGAGCAGCTCGCCGCGGTCTCTCCCGGGGGCAAACGTGGACAGGCCTCCGGTCAGCAGGCCGGGGAGGTCGCGATAGGCGAGCCCGTAGGCCACGGCGTCGAGGCTGGAGGCCCCTGACTTCTGACGGATGGCGTCAAGCGCCGTCGTCGGCTGCCGGACGAGCCCGTCGAGAAAGTACGCGGCCCCGACCGAGCCGCCGGAGATCGTGCTGAGCAGGCGGATCTCCCGCCGGAGATCGGCGCCCTTCGCGCGCGCGCGCTCCTCGATCAATCGCTCGAGACCCAGTGTCGTCCACACCGCCGCCGAGATGCCACCACCCGCGGAGGCGATCACGACGAGATTCGGCCCCCCGTCCTCCGCCACGCTCACCGCCGAGAGCCGGCTCGCCGACCCAGCCCGCTTGGTCTGGTACCGGTGGTCGATGCTGAAGACGCCGTAGCCGAGCAGCGCCACGACGAGCACGGCGATGAGCGGCGACACCCGCAGCCGGGCCAGGTGAAACTCGAACGCGCCGAAGACCCAGATGAAGAGCAGCAGGCTCATCCACAGGTGCACCACCGGGGCCACGCGAAAGACGCCGTCCTCGGGCCGGAACAGGAGCGCGAAGGCGACCCAGAAGACGCCCAGCACCACCGTCACGGTGAGCGCGAAG
>JBGQLG010000170.1:0-11546 GCA_041499965.1 Methylomirabilia bacterium | reverse complement strand
GAGGCCATCGCCGAAGCGCCTCAAGTCGGGGGCGCGACGGGCCGATCTTCCGGCAGGGCCGACGTCTGGCCGGAGGAAGTATCGGGAGATGTTCGAGGCGATCCTCGAGGGGCTGCGCGGGCTGAAGCCTGCTGAGCGAAGGGCCGGCACCGTCGCGGACATCCCGGTCACCAGCCAGGGCAAGCTCATCGCCGCCTTTGCCACCGTCATCGTGCTCATCGCCGTGATCGCCGCCTACTGGACGTGGCTGGACGTGCAGCAGGCCGACGAGATCGCCACCCTGGAGGCCGAGCGCGTGGCCCGGACCCTGGCCGACATCATCGTCGAGCCGTTTCCCGGTTCGGCCGGCAACCGGCTCTGGCGCGATCGGGAGGCGCTCCAGCGCTTCGTCAGCTCGGTCCACAGCCGGCAACGGCGGGACGTCGCGGTGATCGGCCTGGACAAGGTCCTCATGGCCGATGCGGTTCCGGCCGAGGTCGGCGGGCTCTTCGATCGCGATCGGCAGGGGGAAGTCGCCGCCACCATGCGCGACGGGCGGACGCGCGCTTTCGTCGAGCTCAGTGACGCCTACCCCGCCGGCATCAAGCAGGTGGTGGTCCCCATCCGGGCCGGCTCCACGATCGTGGGCGCGCTGGTCCTCGAGTACACGCCGCTGTACCACGAGATGCTCGCCGCGCTCCGGACCTCCATCGGGCTCCAGCTGGGGGCCGCCGGCGTGGCCATCGTCGTCGTCGCACTCGTCGGCTGGCTGGCCTGCCGGAGCGCGGGGCGGGCGGTGCAGATGGCGGCGCGGGCGCGGGCGGCCGAGGAGAACAGCCGCCTGAAGTCCGAGTTCCTCGCCACCATGAGCCACGAGATCCGCACGCCGATGAACGGCGTCATCGGCATGACCGACTTGCTGCTGGACACGCCGCTCACGGTCGAGCAGCGGGAGTACGCGCGCACGGTGCGCAGCTCCGGCGAGGTGTTGCTGGCCATCATCAACGACGTGCTCGACTTCTCGGCGATCGAGGCCGGCAAGCTGAAGGTCGAGCCGATCCCCTTCGCGCTCCGCGACCGGGTGGGGGGCATCCTCAAGACCCTGGCGCCCCTGGCCCACGCCAAGGGGCTGGAGCTGGCCTACGAGGTGGCCCCGTCGGTGCCCGACGAGATCGAGGGCGACCCCGGCCGGATCGGGCAGATCATCCTCAACCTCGCCGGCAACGCCATCAAGTTCACGGATCACGGCCAGGTCTCGGTCACGGTGACAGACGAGCCGGCGGACGACGACCGCGTCAGCTTGCACGTGGCGGTGAGCGACACCGGGCCGGGGATTCCCGAGGACAAGCAGGAGCTGATCTTCGACTCGTTCGTCCAGGCCGACGGATCGATCCGGCGCCGGCACGGCGGCACCGGCCTGGGGCTCGCCATCACGCGCCGGCTCGTCGAGCTGATGCACGGCCGGGTGTGGCTGGACAGCACCGTGGGCCGCGGCACCACGTTCCACTTCACGCTGCTCGTGCGGCGCGCGACGGCGCCGCCGGGCCAACCGGTCGCCGCGCCAACGGCGCGGCTCAGGGACCTGCCGGTCCTGATCGTGGACGACAACGACACGAACCGCCGGCTCCTGGGGGCCATCGTCAGCAAGTGGGGGGCGCGGCCCACGGTGGTCGATGGCGGCGAGGCGGCCATGCAGGCCCTGGCCGGCCCCGACGGGGGCCGCTTCCGCCTCGTGCTCCTGGACGGCCACATGCCGGACGTGGACGGCTTCGCGGTGGCCGAGTGGATGCGGGCCCGGCCCGGCGCCGAGGCCGTCACCGTGATGCTCCTCACCTCCGACGCCCAGGGACTGCAAATGTCGCGGTGCCGCGAGCTGGGCGTCGCGCGTCACCTGCTCAAGCCGGTGATACCGTCCGAGCTGTTGCAGGCGGTGCTCGAAGCCCTGGGAGAGTCGCCCGCGGCGCCCCTCGACACGACCGCGCCGGCCGCGACACGACTGACGCCGCGGCGCGTGCTGGTCGCGGAGGACAACGGGGTCAATCAGCTCCTCATCCGGCGGATGCTCGAGAAGCTCGGTCACCTGCCGGAGATCGTCGCCGACGGGCAAGCGGCGCTGCGGGCCGTGGAGGATCGACCGTTCGACGTCGTGCTGATGGACGTCCAGATGCCGTCCATGGACGGCCTGGCCGCCACCGCCGAGATCCGCCGGCGCGAGCGCGAGCCGGGCCGCGGCGGGCACCTGCCCATCATCGCGCTCACGGCGTCCGCGATGGAGGACGACCGCGAGCGATGCCTGGCCGCCGGCATGGACGACTACCTCGTCAAGCCGCTTCGGCAGAGCGAGCTGGCAGCTACGCTGGGCCGGATCCTGCCTCAGGCATAGACGTCCTCGTCGACCTGGCTCGCGGCCGGATACGGCGCGGCCAGCGCGTACTGCACGCCGGAGTCGATCTCGGCCTTCACGTCGGTCTGGATGCGCTCGAACACGCTCGCGTCGGCCAGCCGCTGGTCGGTGAGCCGCCCGGCCAGCGTGAGGAGCGGATCGTGGTGGCTCATCCACTCCTTCTCTTCCTCGCGTGAACGATACTCGCGGTTCACGTCGCCCACGTGGTGGCCGTAGTAGCGGTAGGTCTTGGCCTCGAGGAAGGCCGGGCCCTCGCCCCGGCGCGCGCGCTCGACCAGCCGCCGCATCGTCGCGTTGACCGCCTGCACGTCCTGGCCGTCGACGGCCTCCGCGTGGATGCCGAAGGCCTTGGCGCGCCCCAGGATCTCGCCGGCGATAGTCTCGCCGCACGGCGTGTACTCGCCGTAGAGGTTGTTCTCGCACACGTAGATGACCGGCAGCTTCCACAGCGCGGCCATGTTCATCGCCTCGTACAGCAGCCCCTGGCCGAGCGCGCCGTCGCCGAAGAAGCACACGGCGACCTGGCCGCTGCCCCGCATCTTGGCCGACAGCGCCGCGCCGGTGGCGATGCCCGCCGAGCCACCCACGATGGCGTTGGCGCCGAGGTTGCCCGTCTCGGGGTCGGCGATGTGCATCGAGCCACCCTTGCCGCGGCAGTACCCGGCTTCCTTGCCGAGCAGCTCGGCGAACATCCGGTTGACCGACGCGCCCTTGGCCAGGCAGTGGCCGTGGCCGCGATGCGTGCTGGTGATGAAGTCGTCGCGGCGCAGCGCCTCGCATACGCCGACGGCCACGCCTTCTTCACCGACGTAGAGGTGGGCCAGCCCCGGCATCTTGGCGCCCTTGTACAGCTCGTTGACCTGCTCCTCGAAGGCGCGGATCTTCGCCATCTGCCGGTACATGTGCAGGTGCTGCTCCAGCTCCATCCGCGGCTCGATCGCCTGGGTCGCCATGGCCACCACCCTCCCCTGGGTCTCGAGGGGCGATTAAACCACATAGTTCGGGCCGACGGGTCCCGCCGCCCAAACCCCCCGGCTGCTCAAAAAGGTCCAGATGCGAGGCGGCGCCCGAAGGCCGCACGCGAGGCGTACTCCCTGTACGTTGAGCGTGCGGCCGAGGGCGCCAACGAAGCAGATGGGCCTTTTTCAGCAGCCGGGCGCTAGGCCATCTCCTGGCCGCCGTTGACGTCGAGGACGGCGCCGGTGACGAAGCTCGCGGCGTCGGAGGCCAGGAACAGGATGGCCGCGGCGATCTCCGCCGGCTGACCGAGCCGCCCGAGCGGAATGGCCGCGGCGACGCGCGCCGTCTCCTCCGGTGTCCGCGCGGCCAGCACACGATCGGTCGCCGTCGTCCCCGGCGCCACCGCGTTGACCGTGATGCCGAGGTCGGCGACCTCCAGCGCCAGCATCCGGGTGAGCGCGACCACGCCGGCCTTGGCGGCGGCGTAGTGGGCGGGCACGCGCACGGCGCCGCCACGGGCCACGACCGAGGCGAGATTGACGATGCGCCCGGCCCGCTGCCGCTTCATCGTGGGGAGCACGGCCTTGCAGACCAGGAAAGCGCTGGTGAGGTTCGAGCGGAGAATCGCGTCCCACTCGGCCTCGTCGGTGTCCTCGAGCGCCCGCATGGCGGCGAATCCACCGGCGTTGTTCACGAGGACGTCCACGCGGCCCCAGCGGGCCAGCACCGCCTCGACGGCGGCCCGCACGTCGGCCGACGCGGTGGCGTCCGTCTTCCGGCCGAGGGCCTCGACCTTGTGCGCGACCAGCGAGGCCACGACCCGATCGACGCCGGCGCCGTCGATATCGAGCACCGCCACGCGCGCCCCCTCGCGGCCGAACGCCTCGGCGGTCACCGCGCCGATGCCCTTGGCCGCACCCGTCACGACCACCACGCGTCCGTCGAATCTCATCTCTCGCCTCCCGTTCTGACGAGCGGCCGCCGGCTCAGGCCCGCTTGGCCTCCAGCTCCGCCCAGCGCGCGTAGAGCCGATCGACCTCCGCCCGGGCGTCCTCGAGCCCGGCGTACCGCTGCTGGAGCGCGCCCGGGTCCGAGGCGATCGCCGGATCCTCGACCTCGCGCCGGCGCTCGGCCAGGGCCTGCTCGGCGCCGAGGATCGCCTGCTCCATGCCGTCCCATTCGCGCTGCTCGCGATAGCCCAGGCGCTTCGGTCGCGCGCGCTCGCGCTCGGCCGAACGCGCCGCCTCCTTGCGCGATGCGGGACCGGCGGCCTCGCGGGCGGCCTCCCACTGCGCGTAGTCGGCGAAGGTCGCCGTCCCGCCCTGCCCGTCGAGGGCGAGGATCACGGTCGACACCCGTTCGAGCATGAACCGGTCGTGGGTGACGAGCACCAGGCCGCCCTCGAACTCGGCCAGGCTGTCCTCCAGCACCTCCAGCGTCGGGATGTCGAGGTCGTTGGTCGGCTCGTCGAGCACCAGCAGGTCGGCGGGCTCGCGCATGAGGCGCGCGATGAAGATGCGGGCCTGCTCGCCGCCGGACAGGCGGCCGACCGCGACCTCGAGCTGCTCGGGCTGGAACAGGAAGCGCTTGGCCCAGGCGGCCACGTGCAGGCTGCGCCCCTGCCAGACGACTGCGTCGCCCTCGGGCGCCAGCGCGCGGCGCAGACTCTGGGCGGGATCGAGGCCGCCGCGCTGCTGCTCGAAGCGGACGACACGCAGCGCCTCGGCGCGCTCGATCTCGCCGGCGTCGGGCGCCTGCGCGCCGGTCAGCAGATCGAGCAGCGTCGTCTTGCCGCTGCCGTTGGGGCCGATCAGGCCCACGCGCGTGCCGGGCGTGATGACGAGATCGAGATCGCTGACGAGCCGCCGGCCGCCCAGCGATTTCGTGAGGCCGCGCGTGGCGAGCAGCCGCCGGGTGCGGCGCTGCGAGGAGGTGAAGTCGATCCCCGCCGTGGCCGTGGCCGCGCGGGAGCGGCCGTCCTGCAGCTCCTCCATGAGCCGGCCCGCCTCCTTGATGCGCCCCTTGGCCTTGGTCGAACGCGCCTTGGCGCCGCGGCGGAGCCATTCGATCTCGCGGCGCACGGTGTTGGCCAGCGACTCCTGGTAGGCCGCCTGCCCGCGCAGGAACTCGTCGCGCCGGGCGAGGAACTCGCTGTAGCGCCCGTCCGTCTCGAACAGGCCCTGGGGGTAGGCGCGGTTCAACTCGAGCATGCGCGTGGCCACGTGCTCCAGGAAATACCGGTCGTGGCTCACCACCAGGCAGGCCCGCGCGCGCTCGGCGAGCACGGCCTCGAGCCAGAGGATGCCCTCGACGTCGAGGTGATTGGTGGGCTCGTCCATCAAGACGATCTCGGGCGCGGCGGCCAGCTCGCGGGCGATGGCCAGGCGCTTCTTCCAGCCGCCCGACAGCGTGTCGACGACGGCGCTGCCGTCGGTGAAGCCAGCCCGGCCGAGCGCCCGGGCGAGGCGGCCGGGGCGGTCCTCCTCGTCCACGCCGGCCAGCCCGACTGCAATGATCTCGGCCACGGTGACACCCGTCGGGAAGACGGGGTCCTGGGGGACGTAGCCGACGCCAAGGCCGACGCGCAGCGAGCGGGAGCCACGGTCGGGCGTGTCGACGCCGGCGAGGATCTTCAGCAGGGTGGACTTGCCGGAGCCGTTGGGGCCGACGAGACCGACCTGGTCGCCTTCGAACAACCCGAACGACAGATCGTCGAAGAGCGACCGGGTCCCGTAGGCCTTGCTGATCGCCTCACAGCTCAACAGAAGAGGGCGGGCCATCCGAGGCTACTTCTTCTTCTTCGGCTTCTTCTTTTCCTTCCGCATGCCGGTGCCTTTCGCCATGAGCTCACCCCCTCTCTCGGGTCTTCGCGTGATGCTCAGGCGATTATAGACGCGCCGGCGCCGCGCACATGCAGGTGCTGATCGGTCTCGCGGCCGGTCACGGCCTCTTCAGGAGCCAGTCGATCGCCGCGGTGGCGTCGTCGGCGTCCCGCTCGGCGGGACGGACGGTCGGCGGCGGCGTCCGGGCCACGCCGATCGACGCGGCCTCGCTCCCCGATGTCGCGGGACGCGCGGCCGCGGGTGCGGCCGCCTGCGCCGTCGCCGGCTGCGGAGTCGGAGTCGGCTTGGCGGGCGCGGCGGTGATCGGCGGTGCTGCGGCCGGCGGTGCCGTCGCCGTCACCGGGGGAGCCGGAGTCCGGGTCGCCGCCGGGGCCTTGACCGCGAGGGGCGGCTTGATCTCCGCCGGCGTCGTGGCCACGACCGGAGGCTTGGCCTCGGCCGGTGGCTTGGCCGCAATCGCAGGCTTGGCCTCCACGGGCGGCCTGGTCTCGGCCGGCACCCTGGCCGCGACCGCAGGCTTGCCCTCCACCGGTGGCTTGGTCTCGGCCGGCGCCTTGGCTGCAACCGCGGGCCTGGCTTCTACCGGCGGCTTCGGTTCCATGGGAGGCTTGCTCTCGGCCGGCGGCTTGCTCTCGGCCGGCGGCTTGCTCTCGACCGCGGGTTCCGTCGAGGCCTTGGCCTCGGCGGCCGGCTTGGCCTCGTCGGCGGCGGGACGCGCGGTCTGCGTGTCCTCCGTCATGACCTGGAGCGAGGTCACGTACTTGACGTCGTTGCGCACCTCGTAGAACACGCGCACCGGCATGTCCTTGGAGAGATCGCCGATTCCGCCCTGCTTGCCGCGGACCATGATCGACGTGTCGCTGGTCACGGTCAGCAGCGTCGGGCGGATCCCCAGCAGGCTCTCCGACACGTCGATCGTGCGCGCCTCGCGGTCGACCCGTCCGACGTAGCCGGTCAGATCGCCGAGCGCCGGCCCGCCGGCCTGCGAGGGGATGAACTCGTGCTCCGCGCGGTTCATGTAGGACCACGTCACCAGACCGGTCACCACCAGCACAGCCACGATCGCGGCACCGCCGGCGATCCGTGAGAGCCCTTGCGCTGTCACTCGTGCAGTCCTCCCGTCATGGCGCTCCGGTCATCCCGTTGGGAGCTACCAGAATTTTGCCGCTCCGCTCGCCCCGCTGGGCGTGGGCGAGCGCGGCCTTGATCTCCTCGATCGGGTAGATCTTCTCGACGGGCGCCGAGAGCACGCCCTTGAGCACCTGCTCGCCGAGGTCGGCGTAGATCGCGCGGATCTGGGGGAGCGAGCGGGTGGCCAGGCCGCGGCCGAGGATGAAGCCGACCAGCGTCTGGCCGTTGCCGATCAGTGCGCTGCGCGCCATCACCGGGTCCTCGCCGGACATCGAGCCGTAGTTGCAGACGACACCGCCCTCGCCGAGGCACGCCGACAGCCGCGCCGTGGCCCGGCCCGAGACCGCGTCGAGTCCCAGACGGATCGCCGCGCCGCCCGTCCGCGCCTGCACGGCCTCGGCGAGATCGGCGCCGTCCACCACGCAGGCGTCCGCGCCGAGCGCCGTCAGCTCGCCGAACAGCGACTCGCGCCGCACGACGTTCACCGTGCGCAGGCCGCGGGCCCGGGCCAGCGTGATGACCAGCCGCCCCACCGCGGAGTTGGCGACGTTCTGGATCACCCAGTCGCCCGGCTTCAGCGCCACGACGTCGGTGAGCAGCAGCAGCGCCGTCGGCGGGTTGATGCGCAGCATCGCGCCCTGCAGGCGGTCGATCGCCGGCGGCACGGCGATGACGTCGTCGGCCTTCACGCGCCGGCGCTGGGCCCAGTTCTCACGCTGCAGGTTGATGACGAGATCGCCGGGGCGCACGGGGGTGACGCCGGCGCCGACCGCGGTGACGCGGCCCAGGCACTCCGCGCCCGGCGTGGCCGGCAGCGTCGGCCGCAGGCGATAGCTGCCGCGGCACATCGAGATGTCGGCGGGGTTGATCGGGAACGCCAGCACGTCGAAGACGACCTCGCCGGCGGACGGCGGGCCGACATCCGGCCCGTCGACGCAGCGCACGACGTCCTGGGGTGGCCCGTAGCGCTCGAGGATCGCCTGCTTCATCGCGCCGGCAGCTTCCAGCCGAGCCAGTCGCAGACCGCGCGCCCCATGACCAGCTCGCGGTCGCCGCCCGAGAGCCACGGCAGCTCCTCGGTGAACATCGTCACGCACTGCCGCCACGAGCAGGGCATGCGCGTGATGTCGGTGCCCCAGAACATCCGCGCCGGCCCGAAGGCGTCGTAGATCCGGCGGAGATGGTCGTGGATATTGCGATAGGGATAGGTCTCGCTGGAATAGCTCGGCGCGCCGGTCGCCTTGAGGGCGACGTTGGGATGCTTGGCCAGCTCCAGCACCTGCGGCAGGTTTGACCAGAGGGCCGCGTCGTCCTCGAGGCCCGGATCACCCTTCCTGCCCGATGGCCGGCCGAGGTGATCGATGATCAGCTTCAGCCTCGCATGACGCTCGGCGACCTGCGCGACCTTCGGCAGGAAGCCGGCGCAGAGCAGCGCGACCGGGATCCCGGCCCGCTCGGCCGCCGGCCACAGCCAGTCGATGGTCCCGTCGGTCGGCCACGTCTTCTGGTGCGGCTGCAGGAAGGTGAGGCGCAGCCCGAGCATCCCGGGACGCTGCTTCCAGCCGTCGACCAGCCCGCGACTCTCGGGACGGTCGAGCGGGAAATTGCCGAGGATGGCCAGCCGGTTCGGATGCTGGCGCGCCGCCTCCACGGCCAGCTCGTTGGAGCTCGGATCCCACGACGCCGGCGGATGGATCACGGCCGCGTCCACGCCGGCCGCGTCCATCTCCTTGAGCAGCTCGTCCTTGGTGAAGGCGGCGACCTGCCGGTGATTGGCGTTGGTCGGCTTGCCCGCGCTCCAGATGTGGACCTGGGCGTCGACGATCAGCACGTCAGGCCACCTGCGCGACGGTCGGCGCCTCGCCCATCAGCGTGGTGCGGCGCATGTCGCGGGGCTCGTGGGCCGGGAAGGGCCGGGCCCGGTGCATGGTCTGGCGGTTGTCCCACATGACCAGGTCGCCGACCCGCCAGGCGTGCGCGTAGACGAACTGGCGCTGGGTGGCGTGCTCGACCAGATCGCGCAGGAACGAGCGCGCCTCCGGCACCGGCCAGCCGACGATGGACCCCGCGTGCGATGACAGATAGAGCGACCGGCGTCCCGTCAGCGGGTGCCGGCGCACCAGGCACTGCCGCACCGGCGCGAAGCGCGCGCGCTCCGCGTCGGTGAAGTCGGTGAAGCCGAGCTGCTGGCGCGAGAAGAGCTGCGAGTGCTCGCAGACCAGCTCCTCGATCTCGGCCCGCGTCTCGGCGTCGAGCGCGTCGTAGCCGGCCGGCATGTAGGCAAACTCGGTGTTGCCGCCCTTGGAAGGCACGCTGATCGCGTGGAGCAGCGAGTACTTGGCCGGGATCGCCTTGAACGAGCTGTCGGAGTGCCACAGACGATTGCCGAGCCCGAACAGCCGCCGCCGGTCTTCGCGAGCGAAGATCCGGTTGTCTTTGTCCAGGTTGGAGACATCCGCAAAGGTGGTCGGCAGCCGGTACTCGTCGGGCGCGCGCAGGCTGGTGCCGATGGCGTGCTCGATCTCGCCCAGGCTTTGAGTGAAGGCGAGCTGCTGCGCGTCGTCGATCCGCTGGTCGTGGAACACGAGCACGGCGTAGCGGTCCATGCCGGCGTGGATCGCCGCGATCTCGTCCGGCGACAGCGGCCGGCTCAGGTCGATGCCTTGCACCTCGGCGGCGAAGCACGGACCGATCTGGCGGAGGATGACGGGCATTCGAACCCCCTTTCGCGGTGGGACCGATTCTAGCGCCGTGCGAGGCCTTCGTCAGGAGCGTTGTGCGAGGCCGTAAAATCCTCCGACAGGGGGCCGATCAATGAGCCAGGCGCTGGCAGGTATCCGGGTCGTCGATCTCACCAACAACCAGGCGGGGCCGTCCTGCGGTCAGATGCTGGCCTGGCTGGGCGCCGACGTCATCAAGGTGGAGGAGCCGGCCAAGGGGGACCCGGCCCGGCACGTCCTCAAGGACCGGCCCGACACCGACAGCCTCTTCTTCCTGTCCTTCAACGCCAACAAGCGGAGCCTGACGCTGAACCTCAAGCACGCGCGCGGCAAGGAGGTCTTCCGGGCCCTGCTCAAGACCGCCGACGTCCTGCTGGAGAACTTCGGGCCGGGCGTCATGGACCGTCTCGGCTTCGGCTATCCCGCGCTCCGCGAGATCAACCCGCGCCTGGTGTTCGCCAGCATCAAGGGCTTCGGCTCCTACGGCCCCTACGCCGACTACAAGAGCTACGAGCCCATCGCCCAGGCCATGGGCGGGGCCATGAGCGTCACCGGAGTGCCCGACGGGCCGCCCACCTACATGTGGCCCTCGATCGGCGACTCCGGCACCGGCATGCACTGCGTGATCGGCATCCTCGCCGCGCTCATGCAGCGCCACGCGACGGGCGCCGGCCAGCAGGTCGAGGTCTCGATGCAGGACGCCGTGGTCAACCTCATCCGCGTGAGCCTGCGTGATCACCAGCGCCTCGGCAAGGCGATGGAGCGCACGGGCAACCAGCTCGGCGCCGGCGTGCCGGGCACGACGTACCGCTGCGCCCCCGGCGGCCCCAACGACTACGTCTTCGTCTTCGTGCAGCAGCAGATGTGGCACCCGCTGCTGCGCGCCATGGGGCGCGAGGACCTCGTGGGCGACGCGCGCTACGAGACGGGCGAGGCGCGCTGGCATCGCAAGGACGAGGTCAATGCCCTGATGGAAGCGTGGACCTCGCAGCGCACCAAGCACGCGGTCATGAAGATCCTGGCCGGGGCCGGCGTGCCGTGCGGCGCCTGCCTGGATACGGGCGAGGTCTTGCAGGATCCGCACCTGATCGCGCGCGACATGATCGTGCAGGTCGAGCATCCCGAGCGCGGCCGTTACGTCACCGTGGGCAATCCGGTCAAACTTTCCGCCTCGCCGACGACCATCGGCCCCTCGCCCCTGCTCGGCCAGCACCGGCACGAGATCCTGCGCGAGCTGGGCTACGGCGAGGCCGACATCGAGGCCCTCGCCCAGGCCGGCGCCATCTGACCCGGCGCGCGCGCTCAAGTCGGCCGGGGAGGCGGCCGATGAACAGAGGACCGATCCTCTGCTGTGACGGAGAGCCCGATGACCGATCCGGCAACGCCGATCCCGCCCGGCCACCTGGCTGCCATCGTGCAGTCCTCACTCGACGCGATCATCGGCCGGACGCTGGACGGCGTGATCACCTCGTGGAACCCGGCGGCCGAGCGGATGTTCGGCCACACGGT
>JBGQLG010000169.1:0-11551 GCA_041499965.1 Methylomirabilia bacterium | reverse complement strand
GTGTAGACGCACTCGAGGCGGCCGACGCCGCGATACACGTTGATCGGCACGGTGTTGGTGAAGGCGCCCTCGAGCCTCAGATGAATCGCGGGGATGGCGTAGAGCCCGGAGACCATGCGCTCCATGTTCAGGATGATCGAGATCGGCATCCCCGTGGCGACGTAGGCGCCGAGGTTCTGCGTCGAATGCACGCGGAGGGCGGTGAGGTGGCCCGTGGCGTCGAGGGCCAGCTCCCCGGTGAGCACGTGGTCGCGCGACTGAGCGTCACTGAGGAAGCCCTCGGTGCGGCTCGAGACCCACTTGAGCGGACGGCGGAGGTGGCGCGTCGCCCACGCGAGGGCGGCGTATTCGGGATAGGGCTGGATCTTCGAGCCGAAGCCGCCACCGACGTCGGCCGTCACGCAGCGCACGCGCGCGGTGGGGACGCGGAGGATGCGGGCGAGGTTGAGGGCCATGGCGTGGACGCTCTGCAGTGAGGCGTGCAGCGTGTAGCGCTCGGCGGCGGCGTCCCACTCGGCGAGGGCCGCGCGCGGCTCCAGGAAGCAGGTGACGAGGCGGTTGTCGAGGAGCGTCAGGCGCGTGACGTGGGCGGCGGCGTCGATGGCGTGCGCCGTGGCCGCGGCGTCCCCGCATTCCCAGTCGTAACAGCGGTTGCGGGTGACGCCGGCGTGGAGGTCCGGCGCGCCCTCGGCGAGGGCGGCGACCGCGTCGACGACGAGGGGCCGCACCGCGTAGTCCACCGCCACCGCGGCGGCGGCGTCGTGCGCCGCCGCCGGCGTCGTCGCGTCGACGATGGCGACGGGCTCGCCGACGTGACGCACGCGATCCGTCGCCAGGGGATACCACGGCGGCTCCGCGAACGACGACCCGTCGCGGCTCCGGATGCCGCCGCCCCGCTCGGCGATCAGCGTCGGGATCGCTCCGACGCCATGGGCCACGAGATCGCCCCCGGTGAACACGCCGAGCACGCCCGCCACCTTCCGCGCTGGCGCCGCATCGATCGCCACCACGTCGGCGTGGGCATGGGGCGAGCGCACGAACGCTGCGTAGGCTTGACCCGGCGCGTTGAGGTCGTCGGCGTAGCGGCCCTGGCCCGTCAGGAGACGATAGTCCTCGCGCCGCCTGACCGGCGCGCCGATGCCGAAGGTGGTCACGGGTCGCAGGATAGCAAGCGCCGTGAGCAGGAGTCGGAGGTCAGTGGCGGATCTGTTTCGAGTGGCCGGAAGGCTCGACTGGCCCGATCAGGGCGGAGATCGTCGAGTCTGGGTCAACCTCCAGAAGCTTTCGGACCGCAGGCCCGCGTGCGACGGTCGAGCGCTTCCACCATTCAAAACAGGTCCCCCCTTTCGCTTACCCAGACTTCAGCCAGGAATTGGCCAGGTCACTCCGGTGGGTAGGGCGCCGCAATGCCAGTGCCGCTCACGCGCCCGAGAGGGGGTGACACCGGCCAACGTCGATTTCGCCCGGCCTCGTTCGTCGTATTTGTGGAGGCAGAGTCCGGCGGGGCCGGCTGCATGCCAAATAAGAAGGGGGAGGACATTCATGGGAGCCAAGGGAGAAGCGTTCGCCAAGCAGTTCGAGGGGAAAGTGGAAGAGGCCACGACTCTTCTCGAGACGTTGACCGATGCCGACTGGAAGAAGACGACAGCCGCCGAGAGGTGGACGGTCGCAGTGACGGCGCACCACATCGCCAGCAGCTACGAGCCGGCCACCCGCATCGTCAAAACGATCGCCGCTGGCCAGGCGCTGCCGCACTTCACTCGCGAGATGCTCGACGAGATGAACGCCCAGCAGGCCAGGGAGTTCGCCGACTGCACGAAGGCGGAGACGATCGCGCTCCACAAGACGGGGGCCGCCGGGGCGGCCGCGGCCGTGCGTGGCCTCTCTGATGGCGAGCTGGCGAAGACCGGCACCGTGTTCGCGGGGATGCCGCCCGTGAGCGCCGAGGAGTTGGTCAAGCGTATCCTCCTCGGCCACGTCGACGCGCATTTCGGCAGCATCCGGAGGACGATCGGCGGCTGAGTCACCCGTCTGCACTATCGGTCGGCCTAGGGTCGCCTACGCCCCGGCGGCGTCCAGGACCGCGCGAGCCGCGGCGATCAGGGCGGGCATCCGGTCGGCGATGTGCGCCATGCGCGGGTCCTGGCTCTCTCCGCGCACCCAGCGGCGATGGAGCTGCTGGACGACGACCACCGTCTTCCAGAGCG
This sequence comes from Methylomirabilia bacterium, assembly GCA_041499965.1. Classification (GTDB taxonomy): domain Bacteria; phylum Methylomirabilota; class Methylomirabilia; order Rokubacteriales; family CSP1-6; genus AR5. The sequence continues at coordinate 9,344 of JBGQLG010000169.1, read as the reverse complement.
CGAAGGCTTCCCACCACCACACGGCCTCCACGTCCACACCGGCACGCCGGGCGTAGTGCGAAACGATCTCGGCACGGGTCGGAAGGCCCATGTGGCTCAGCCCGGGATGGCTCACGCGCTGAGCGCCCTCGGGATCCTCGGGGTCGGGCCAGTAGTTCAGCAGCGTTCCCACATCGATCAGCGGGTCCCCGAGGGTCGTCATGTCCCAGTCGAAGATCGATACGACCCGGTCCGGATCGGCGGGATCGAACTGGCAGTTGTCGAGCTTGAGGTCGTTGTGGACGATCGACACGCGACTCATGCGCGGGACGTGGTGGGCGAGACGAGTGTGCACGGCGTCGACCGCGACCGGTGAATCCTCGAACCGGGCCAGGCGCCAGCGCTTCGCCCATCCGTCGAGCTGCCGCTCGATGAATCCGGCCGGGCGGCCGAGATCACCGAGCTCACACGTCACCGGATCCAACCGGTGGAGCTCGGCCATGGCGTCGACGAGAGCGAAGCCGATCCGGCGGCCGACGTCGCGATGATCCCGCATCCGGGGTGGGATCCCGGTGCGCACCACGTCGCCGCGGCGGCGCTCCATCACGAAGAAGTCGACACCGAGCACGGTGGGGTCGTCGCAGAAGGCATACGCACGCGGCGCCCGGTCGAACTGACGCCAGAGCCGGGAGAGCACCTTGTACTCGCGGCGCATGTCGTGCGCACCGGGCGCGAGCTGCCCCAGCGGCGGCCGGCGCAGCACGAGCTCATGCGGGCCGACGCGAAGCAGGTACGTCAGGTTCGCCGAGCCGTTCGGGAACTGGAGGATCTCGAGCGGAGCGTGGGCATCGCCGAGGACATCGGCGAGCCGCGGACGGAGCCACGCGTCGAGGACCCCGGGGTCCAGCTCTTCCCCGCGCCGCACCGGAGCGGTCTCGGGCGCATCAGCACCGGCTGCGGCTCGATCGGGCATGTATTGACTCGCCGCCTTCACGGCATGATAGTGCGGTCGCGACGGCGATGATCGACAACTTGTCCGCATCCTGAGGTCATCAGCGCGCACGGCTACGGCCCGGCTGCCCGACGCGGACCGACGATGGAGGGAGAAGACGACATGAAGCTCGGCGTGGTGTTTCCCCAGACGGAGATCGGCTCGGACCCTGTAGTGATCCGCGACTACGCTCAGGCTGCCGAGGGTGCGGGCTATGACCACCTGCTGGTCTTCGACCACGTGCTGGGCGGCAAGCTGGAGCGCTTCGACAAGCTCGGTCGCCGCCCGCCCTACACCGACGAGAGCCCCTTCCACGAGGTCTTCGTGCTGTTCGGTTACCTGGGGGCCTGCACTCACCGCCTCGAGCTCGTCACCGGCATCGTCATCCTGCCTCAGCGCCAGACCGCGCTGGTGGCCAAGCAGGCCGCGGCGGTGGACGTCCTCACCGGCGGGCGCCTGCGCCTCGGCGTGGGCATCGGCTGGAACCACGTCGAGTACGAGGCCCTGAACGAGGACTTCCACACGAGGGGCCGCCGCGTCAGTGAGCAGATCGCCGTCATGCGCAAGCTCTGGACCGAGCCGGTGGTGAACTTCCACGGCTCGTATCATCACCTCGACCGGGCCGGCATCAACCCTCTGCCCGTTCAGCGTCCCATCCCGGTGTGGATGGGCGGGATGGCCGAGCCCGTGCTCAAGCGGGTGGCCCAGATCTCCGACGGCTGGTTCCCCCAGTTTCAGCCTGGTGACGAGGCGAGCCACACGCTCGATCGCGTGCGCGCGCACATGAAGGAGGCGGGCCGCCCGTCCTCTGCCGTGGGGATCGAGGGACGCTTCACCTATGGAATCGGCGGCCCCACCGAGTGGGCGAAACGGGCCCGGGAGTGGCGGGATCTCGGGGCCACGCACCTCTCGGTGAACACGATGGGCGCCGGCCTTTCCCCGCGCGATCACATCGAGGCGATCCTGAAAATGAAGCCGGCGCTCGACGGTCTGTAGGAGGGCCGCCGCTCACCGGCTACGGGTGCCGGGCGGTCGCCTTCTTCATCTCCGGGATGACGTGCTTGCCGAACATCTCGATCGACGTCATGACGGTGTCGTGCGGCACGGTCTCCGTCGCCATCAGGAACTGCAGCTCGTCCACGCCCGCCTCCTCGTGGATCGCGATGCTGCGCAGGCAGCTCTCGGGATCGCCCGCCACCAGCACGCCGCGGTCGACCAGCGTGTCGGCGTCGATCTGGTTCCACAGCGCCGAGGCGATCTGGCCCGACCCGCCGGAGAGATCCACCGTGGGCGCGCCCTCGGTGCCGTCGCCCTTGAGGTAGCGCGCGAAGTTCGCCCTCAGGTGATCCGGCACACCGCCCCACGACTCCACGAGCTGCTCGTAGAGATGCGTCTGGTCCTTCAGGTAGGGACGGTCGGGACCGAAGAACGTGCGGAGCGACTTGGCGGCCAGCTCGCGCGCCGCCGAGTTGTCGGGCCCGCACAGGCCCATGGTGGAGCTCAGCCACTGACCGTTGATGAACTTGCCGACCGGCGTGGCGTGCTGGACGCGCTCCTTGTACGTCTTGATGTGCGGGGCCAGGAAGGACGGCGAGGCCACGCTGAGCGCCATCACGCCGATGCCCAGCTCGGCGGCCAGCTGGTACGTCGCCGGCTGTAGCGCGGCCACCCAGATGCCCGGGTGCGGCTTCTGGTAGGGCTTGGGCCGGACCTCGCGCGGCGGGACGTTCCAGAACTGCCCCTCCCACGAGAACAGCCCGTCCTCCCAGATCTTCGGGATCATGCGCAGCGATTCCTCCCACATGGCCCGGGTGTTGCGCGGGTCGATGCCCATGCCCATCTGCTCGTAGGGCGCCGAGCGGCCGGTGCCGAACTCCACGCGCCCGCCGGACAGGTGATCGACCATGGCCACCCGCTCGGCGACCCGGACCGGATGATGGTAGGGCAGGATCACGACGCCGAAGCCCAGCCGGATGCGCTTGGTCAGGCGGCTGAGCGCGCCGAAGATCACTTCCGGGCAGGGTGACATCGAGAAGCTGGTCAGGAAGTGGTGCTCGACGAACCAGACGGTGTCGAAGCCCATCCGGTCGGCCAGCACGCACTGCTCGATCGTCTCCTCGATCACGGCGTGGTCGTCGACGGTGGGCCGCTGCATCTCGTAGGCGAGGCTCAATCGCATGCGGCGATGATGGGGTATGATCCTTCACCATGTCAACGCTGACGCGCGCCCTCACTGTCCTCATCGCGCTCCTCGCCACCGTCAGCGGCGCCTCCGCCCAGGATGTCCGGTTGGAGGCGGCGAAAAAGGAAGGCAAGGTCGTCTGGTACACGTCGCTGGCGTTGCCCAGCGCCGAGAAGGTCGCCAAGCTGTTCGAGGCAGCCTACCCAGGCATCAAGGTGGAGGTCCATCGGACGGGTTCCGAGCGGATCCTCTCCCGCGTCATGCAGGAGCTGCAGGCGAACATCAAAAACGTGGACGTCGTCCACACTTCCGACGCCGGCCATTTCGTGCTGCTCAAGACCAAGAGCCTGCTCATGAAGTACACGCCCGCCGGCGTCGAGGGCTTTCCCGCCGGCTTCAAGGACAAGGACGGTTACTTCTTCGGCCTGCGCGCCACCGTGAACGCGATCGCCTACAACACGAAGTCCATCTCCGCCGCCGAGGCGCCCAAGACGTGGAAGGACCTGCTCGATCCCAAATGGAAGGGCAAGATGGTCACGGCGCACCCGGGCTACAGCGGCGTGATCGCCACCCACGTGCTGGCGCTCGTCAACCAGTACGGCTGGGACTACTTCAAGCAGCTCGCCCAGAACCGGCTGATGCTCGTGCAGTCGGCCGTCGATCCCTCCGGCGTGGTGGCCTCCGGCGAGCGCGCGGTGGCCGTGAACGGCGGCGAGTACACGTTCTACCAGACCCGGAAGAAGGGCAATCCGATCGAGATCGTCTATCCCAAGGAAGGCGTGCCGCTGGTCGTGTCGCCGACCGCCATCACGAGCTTCGCGCCGCACCCCAACGCCGCCAAGCTCTTCACCGACTTCGGCTTCAGCCGCGAGATCCAGCAGGTGATGGCCGACTCCGAGGGCCTCTACACCGGCCACCCCGATGTGAAGTACCCGACCGACAAGCCCAAGCTCTCGGACCTCAAGCTCTTGAGTGTCGACCCCGAGGAGCTCGAGAAGCGCAACGATGAGATCAAGAAGCGCTTCGTGGAGTTCTTCGGCGCGTGAGCCGGGTCCTGGCCGGCGACGTCGCGGGCGCGGCGTCGCCGCGGCGACTGGCCGGGCTCGATCGCGCGCTGCCGGTGTGGGCGGCGGTGGTGCTGGCGCTCGTGTTCCTGATGGCGATGCCGCTGGGCTGGCTGGTCTGGATGAGCGTGAGCGCGGCGGGCGGCGTCACGATGGGCCACTACGCGGCGGTGCTGCAGAGCCCGGCCATGCTCAAGGCGCTCTGGAACACGGTGGTGCTGGCGTTCTGGGTGGGGCTGGCGTCGATTGCGGTGGGGGCGCCGCTGGCGTGGCTCACCGCGCGCACCGACCTGCCGGGCAAGGGGCTGATCCGCGCGCTGGTGCTCGCCTCGTTCGTGACGCCGCCGTTCCTCGGCGCCTTCGCCTGGGTGATGCTGGCTGGCCCCAACGCGGGGCTGCTCAACGTCGTGTGGCGTGACGTCACCGGAAGCGACGGCCCACTCGTCAACATCTTCACGATGACGGGGCTCGTCTTCGTGGTGACGATCTACACCTTTCCCTACGTCTACATCATGATCGCCAACACGCTGGCCCTGATCGCCTCCGACCTCGAGGAGGCCGCGGCCATTTTGGGCGGTGCCCGCTTCACCGTGGCCCGCACGGTGACGCTGCCCATGGTGGCGCCCGCGATGGTGAGCGGCTTCATCCTGGCGGTGCTGCAGGCGCTGGCGCTGTTCGGCTCGCCGGCCATCCTGGCGCTGCCGGCCGGCTTCCACACCATCACCACGCAGATCTGGTCGCTGTTCCAGTACCCGCCGAAGGTCGAGCAGGCGGCGGCCATCTCGATGCCGCTGCTGCTGGCCACGGCGCTGCTCTTGCTGGTGCAGAAGCGGTTGCTCGGCCGGCGCGGCTACGCCGCCGTGGGCGGCAAGGGCGGGCAGCGGCGCGCCATTCCGCTCGGGGCGTGGCGGTACCCGGCGTTGCTCGGCTGCCTGGCCCTGATGGCGTGCTCGATCTTCCTGCCCTACGGCATCCTGGCCAAGGCCGCCGTCTCGCGCGCCTGGGCCCAGCCGTTGACGTGGGGCAACCTGACGCTGTCGAACTTCACCTTCACGTTCTTCGAGTACAGCGCGACGCAGGCGGCCATCGTCAACACGCTGGAGCTGGGCGTGGCCACCGCCACCATCGGCGCCGTGCTCGTCGCGCTCCTGTCCTACATCACCAACCGGCGGCTGGTGCTCGGCCACCAGCTCGTGGCGTTCCTGGCCTTCGCGCCGATCGTCATCCCGGGCGTGGTGCTGGCCGTCGCGCTGTTCATCGCCTACACGCGGCCGCCGTTCGTGCTGTACGGCACGCTGGCCATTCTGTTCGTGGCGTACCTCACCAAGGAGATGCCGGTCGGCTACGCGCAGTCCGACGTGACGTTCCGGGGGATTCCGCCGGAGCTGGAGGACGCCGGCCGCATCCTGGGCGCCGGGCGGCTGCGCATCCTGCGCGACGTCACCGCGCCGCTGGCCCGCAGCGGGATCATCGCCGCCTGGTGCTTCATCTTCATCGGCGTCATCCGCGAGCTGTCCGCCTCGATCATCCTGTTCACGCCGGCCACCAAGGTGATGTCGGTCGTGATCTTCGATCTGAAGGAAGAAGGCCAGTTCGGCGCCATCGCCGTGCTCGGCATCGTCATGCTCGTGCTGACGTTCGCCACCGTCGCCCTGGTCCAGCGCGCGCTGGGGCGCGACGTGCTCGGCGCGCGGGAGTGATGGCACTAGTGCGGGCGGGGCGTTTCGGAGACCACCCTGAGATCGGGAATGTCGACGAAGTCGCGGCGATTGTGCGTCACGAGCCGGAGGCCGTGGCGCAGCGCCGTAGCCGCGATCCACAGATCGTTGTGCTCTCGGGGACGGCCGCGGCGATGGCAAAACGCCGCAATGCGAGCCCAGATCTCGCACGTCGCGGGATCCGGGAAGAGTACGGAATAGAGCGGAAGGGTCGAACGCCAGTAAGCTATCGTCCGCGCGGGGTCTCGCGCCCGAAGGCTCGTGTACAGCAACTCCGCCTCTGTGGCGAAGCTGAGTGCCAGGCCACGCACTGGCCGCGTACTATGTTACCGAGAGGTGGGCCGGCGGCGGCGAGCCGTTCGGAGATCTGCCAGGATCTCCTCGGCGCTCCGTTCGTCTGGCAATCCTCCGATCAGAATACTCAGATCCTTCACGGGCTTTGCGTGCGCGAAGGGGTCCTTCTGGATCCCCCTGGTTCGAGGGCTGACCTTTGGCCCCCGAGGACCACGTGGGGTGCGGTTTCGAGTTCTCATGCCGTCATCCTAGCGCGTCGGTGGCTGGCGGCAAGAGTCTCGATTCTGATACGTGTGCCGGACGGGGCAGAGCCGGGAGTGACATGCCCGGCGTGAGCCTGCGGGGTTTGACCCGGCGCTACGGCGACGTCGCCGCCGTCGACGACCTCTCGCTCGAGGTCAAGCCGGGGGAGCTGGTGGCGCTGCTCGGCCCGTCGGGCTGCGGCAAGACGACGACGCTGCGCCTGGTGGCCGGGTTCCTGGCGCCGGAGGCGGGCGAGATCTGGGTCGGCGACCGGTGTCTGTCGTCCGCCCGCACGGTCGTGCCGCCCGAGCGGCGGCGCATGGCCATGATCTTCCAGAGCTACGCGCTGTGGCCCCACATGACGGTGGCGCAGAACGTCGGCTATGGCCTGCGCTTCAAGCGCGAGCTGTCGCGCGCCGATCGCCAGCGGCGGGTGACGGAGATGCTGCGCGTCGTGCAGCTCGCGGGTTACGAGGCGCGCTACCCGGGGGAGCTCTCCGGAGGCCAGCAGCAGCGCGTGGCGGTGGCCCGGGCGCTGGTCGTCGAGCCCGAGATCCTGCTGCTGGACGAGCCGCTGTCGAATCTCGATGCCAACCTGCGCGAGGAGATGCGCTTCGAGATCCGGCGGCTGCACGAGAAGTTCGGCATCACCACGCTCTACGTCACGCACGACCAGGCCGAGGCGATGGTCATCTCCGACCGCATCGCCGTGCTGGAGCGCGGGCGCGTCGTGCAGCTGGGGACGGCCGACGAGGTGTTCCTGGCGCCCCGCACGCGCTTCGTCGCGGAGTTCATCGGGCGCACGAATTTGCTGGACGGCATCGCGATGGGGCCGGATCTCGTGGCCCACGGCCGGCTGCGGTTGCGCGTGGGCGGCGGCACCCTGATGCCCGGCACGCGCGTGGCGGTGTCGATCCGCCCCCACGACATCGTGGTGGGCGACGGCGCGACCGCCGCCAACGCCCTGCGCGGTATCGTGCAGCGGGCGAGCTTCCTGGGCGACGGTGTGGACTACCAAATCCAGGTCGCCGACAGCGACGTCGTGCTGCGGGTGGCGGCGCCGGTGTCGCCGCGGTGGCGGGCCGGCGAGAGCGTGAGCCTGTCGATCGATCCGGCCGCCTGCATCGCGCTGGCGGCGAGTGAGGAGCGCGCATGAGCGGAGGGCGACGCCCGCTGGACGGCATCCGCGTGCTGGAGCTGGCCCAGGTCGTGGCCGGTCCCTTCTGCGGCACGCTGATGGCCGAGTTCGGCGCCGAGGTGATCAAGACCGAGATTCCCGGCAAGGGCGACGACCTGCGCCGCCTGGGCCCCAGCGAGGACGGCACCTCCTACTGGTTCGCCGTGGACAACCGCAACAAGAAGCTGATGACGCTCGACCTGCACACGCCCGGCGGCCAGGACATCGTGCGCAAGCTGGTGCCCCACTGCGACGTGGTGCTGGAGAACTTCCGGCCGGGCGTGCTGGAGCGGTGGGGACTGGGCTGGGAGGATTTGCATCGGATCAATCCCCGCCTGGTGATGGCGCGCATCACCGCGTTCGGCCAGACCGGTCCGCTGCGCCAGGGGCCCGGCTACGCCGCGATCGGCTCGGCGTTCGGCGGCACCTGGTTCCTCAACGGTCCCGCCGACCGGCCGCCCGCGCGGCCCACGCCCGTCTATCCCGACTACATGACGGGCCTGTTCACCGCATTCGGCGTGATGGCGGCGCTGCGCCACCGCGATCTGACCGGCGAGGGGCAGTGGATCGACGCGGCGCTCTACGAGTCGGCGTTTCGCGTGCTGGAGTACACGACCACCGCCTACGGGCGTCGCGGTGTCGTGCGGGAGCGCGGCGGCCTGCAGCACTCCGGCTGGCCGGGCGGCGCCTTCCAGACGCAGGACGGCCACTGGGTCGTGTTCACGGCACCGGCCCAGCATCTGTTCGAGCGGTTGTGCGTGATGCTCGGCCAGTCCGACCTGCCCAAGGACCCGCGCTTCGCTACCGCCGAGGCGCGGCCCCAGAACATCCCGTACGTGCTGGAGCTGGCGACGGCGTGGTTCGCCGCGCGGCCGTTCGACAAGGCAATCGACGGGCTGAAGATCCACGACATCCCGCACTCGCCGATCATGAGCATCGCCGACATCTTCAGCGACCCGCACTACCGCGAGCGCAACATGATCCTCGACGTGCCCGACGAGAAGCTCGGCATTCTCTCGCAGCCGGGCGTCGTCCCCAAGCTCTCGCTCACGCCGGGCCGCGTCGACCACGCCGGCGCCTCGCTCGGCCGTCATACCGACGAGATCCTGTCCGGCCTGCTCGGCCTGTCTCCCGTCGAGATCGCCGCACTGCGCGTCGAGCGCGTGGTCTAGTGGATCTCATGGAGCGTGGTGACGCCGACGGTCGCGCACGGGTCCGGCGGGGCGGGCGAGACCCGCGGGGCGCGCGAGGCCCGCGGGCGCGCCCGCATGGCTCGCCTGTCGCCGTAAGTCGCTCCGGGCTCGGCTCGCTCGGGCCCCCCATCCCCCAGAGGGGGTTGGGGCGCGGACAAGTTGAATCGTGGGCGGCTCGCTCGCCGAGCCCGGAGCGACAACGGCGACGACGGCTCGCCATGGGGGCGCGCCCGCGGGCCTCGCGCGCCCCGCGGGTCTTGCCCGCCCCGCCGGACCCGTGCGCGACCGCCAACGTCACCACGCTCCATGAGAGGTCCCAGCCATGAAGTTCGGGGTGTGCGTCATGGCGGATGTCGACGAGATCGGGTTTTTCAGCCACGCGGAGACGCTGGGGTATGACTCGGTGTGGGTGACGGACAGTCAGATGATCTTTTCGGATTGCTATGCGGTGCTGGCGTTGGCGGCGCGGCAGACGTCGCGGCTGCGGCTGGGGCCGGGCACGG
>JBGQLG010000168.1:0-11836 GCA_041499965.1 Methylomirabilia bacterium | reverse complement strand
CGACTTCAACGGCATCCCCACGGGCGTGGACAAGACCGAGTTCTACCAGCACGACCAGAACTGGTCGAACCGCATGATTCTGGGCGACTCACTCCAGGTGATGGCCAGCCTGGCCGAGCGCGAGGGGCTGCGCGGCAAGGTGCAGTGCATCTATGTCGACCCGCCGTACGGCATCAGGTTCGACAGCAACTTCCAGTGGAGTACGACGAGCCGCGATGTGAAGGATGGGAGCTCGTCACAGATCACGCGGGAGCCGGAACAAGTAAAGGCGTTTCGCGATACCTGGCGAGACGGAGTCCACTCCTACCTTACCTACCTGCATGACCGACTGACTGTGGCGCGTGACCTATTGTCGGAAGTTGGCAATTGACACTCTTGTCTCGCAGCGCCCACCTGGCGATTTTCCTGTCGACTTTCAAGACAGGATGATTCGGCCAACTACGGGGTACTGGAAGACTGGCGAAGTCGGCATGCCGCGGCTCATCAAGGCGGGCCGCATCACCGCTGCGGGTCGCGGAATCATGTACAAGCGATTCCTAGATGATTTTGCCGCGATTCCATCGGTCAACTACTGGCACGACACGAGCAGCGGCGCCAGTACGCTCGACCCCAAGGTATATGTGGTCCAAACGGCCACGAAGGTAGTGCAGCGTTGTGTTCTCATGGCCACTGATCCTGGCGATCTCGTTCTCGACCCGACGTGCGGTTCCGGCACTATGGCAACGGTCGCTGAGCAATGGGGCCGTCGCTGGATCACGATCGACACGTCCCGCGTAGCCCTCGCCCGTGCACGCATCATGGGCGCACGCTACCCGTACTACCTACTTGCTGACTCGCGCGGCGGTCAGATCAAAGAAGCGGAGGTATCGCGCAGCGCCCCCTCCTCACAGCCAACTCATGGCCGCATCCGTCTGGGATTCGTCTATGAACGCGTCCCGCACATCACGCTCAAGTCCATCGCCAACAACACCGAGATCGACGTGATCTGGGAGAAGTCGCAGGCACGGCTAGAACCGCTGCGCGAGAAGCTCAACGCCGCGCTGAGGAAGCAGTGGCCGGAGTGGGAGATCCCCCGCGAGGCGGACGCGAACTGGCCGGATGCGGCGCGTGCCGTCCACGCCGACTGGTGGCAGGCGCGCATCGCGCGCCAGAAGGAGATCGACGCCTCGATCGCGGCCAAGGCGGAGTTCGAGTACCTCTACGACAAGCCGTACCCAGACAACCGGAAGGTCCGGGTGGCCGGGTCGAGAGCCTGTCGCCGCACCGGGTGCTCGGGGTGGACGAGAACGACGAGCTGATCGACCAGTCGGCGGAGGCGCGGGCGGAGCACGCGGCGAGGCAGTCCTTCCCGGAGATGATCCTCGACAACCTCAAGATGGCCGGGGTGCAGCAGGCGCACAAGGAGGGGCGGATCGCGTTCACCGCGCTCACGCCCTGGCCGGGCGAGCTGGTCGTGGCCGAGGGGCGCTACATGGAAGGGGAGGGCGCGGCGGCCGTCGAGCGGCGCGCCGCCATCCTCATCGGGCCGGAGTTCGGCACGGTGGCCCGGCCGGACCTGGTGGCCGCGGCGCGCGAGGCGGGCGATGCCGGCTTCGACGTGCTCATCGCCTGCGCCTTCAACTACGAGGCGCACGCCACGGAGTTCAGCAAGCTCGGGCGCATCCCCGTGCTGAAGGCGCGCATGAACGCCGACCTCCACATGGCTGAGGACCTCAAGAACACCGGCAAGGGCAACCTCTTCGTGATCTTCGGGGAGCCGGACATCACCATCCTGCCCGTCGACGGCGGGCGCGTGCGGCTGAAGGTCAACGGCGTGGACGTCTTCGACCCCACCACCGGCGAGGTGCGCGGCGACGGGCCCGACGGCATCGCCTGCTGGTTCATCGACACCGACTACAACGAGGAGAGCTTCTTCGTCCGCCACGCCTACTTCCTGGGCGCCAACGACCCCTACGGCGCGCTGAAGACCACGCTCAAGGCCGAGATCGACGAGGCGGCCTGGGAGACCCTGCGCAGCGACACGTCGCGCCCCTTCGACAAGCCGAGATCCGGTCGCATCGCGGTGAAGGTCATCAACCACCTCGGCGACGAGGTGATGAAGGTGTTCCGGGTCGCCTGAGTTGGTCCATACCCATTATGGGGTTTATCATACCCACCATGGGAACGAAGCGGCAGCCGAGCAGGCGCGGGCAACCCCTGACAACGGGCTTGGCCGACGCCCTGTTCGCGAAGGTGCAGCAGCGGGTGCTGGGCGTCCTCTTCGGCAATCCGGGCCGGAGCTTCTACGCCAACGAGGTGATTGGGCTGGCCCGCTCCGGCACGGGCGCCGTGCAGCGTGAGCTGGCCCGTCTGGAGGCCGCCGGGCTCGTCACGGCCAACCGCATCGGTAAGCAGAAGCACTACCAGGCCAACCCGGCGTCGCCGGTGTTTTCGGAGCTGCATGCGCTGGTGCTCAAGACCTCGGGATTGGCCGACGTGCTCCGCGAGGCGCTGACGCCGGTCTCGGGCCGTATCCGCGCCGCCTTCGTCTATGGCTCCATCGCGAAGGGCGAGGACACCGCCGCCAGCGATGTCGATCTCATGGTCGTGAGCGAAGGCCTCACCTACGCGGACCTCTTCGGAGCCCTGGAAGAGGCGTCGGCCCGGCTCGGACGCAAGGTCGCGCCGACGGTCTACTCTCCGAAGGAGCTGGCCAGGCGCGTGAGACAAGACAATGCCTTCGTTACACGCGTTCTCCAGCAACCGAAGCTGTGGCTGATTGGTGGCGAGCGTGATCTCGCCGCTTGAGAATCTCAGCGGCCCGGGCCAGTCCGTTGCGCAAAGAGGCGCCGGACGCGAAGGAGTTCGCCAACCTCAGGCAATCCGGGTTGAGACGGCTGGCCGACGCGGAGAACACGGCGAATTCGCCGGAGAGTCGCTTTGACCTCGCGTACAACGCCGCCCATGCGTTGTGTCTCGCCGCCTTGCGCCACTCGGGCTATCGCGCCGCGAACCGTTACATCGTCTTCCAGATCCTTCCGCACACGCTCGGGCTCGGACCAGAGGTGTGGCGTGTCCTGGCGCATGGTCACGAGCTTCGCAATCGCGGAGAGTACGAGGGCGACCTGTATGTCGAGGAGCGACTGCTCACCGACCTCATTACAGCGTGCAAGCTCGTTGCGTCGACGCTCAGCAAGTTGCCCCCCCTCTGAGGGGCGCCTCCCAGCCCGCCTTGACTTCGACGCGCCGCGGCGCCTACGATGCCTCGGTTCGAATCCCGCTCGGAGGTACGAGGTCGTGGCCAAGCGCGCCGTTTATCCCGGCATGTTCGATCCGATCCACAACGGCCACGTCGACGTCATCCAGCGCGGCCTGCAGATCTTCGACGAGCTGATCGTGGCCGTGGTGGCCAACCCGTCCAAGCAGCCGATGTTCTCGGCGAGCGAGCGGCTGGAGATGATCGACGAGGCCACCGCCAACATCGTGGGCGTCGGCACCAAGTTCCGCATCGCCGCCTTCGACGGGCTGCTGATCGACCTGGTGGCCCGCGAGCACGCCGACTGCATCGTGCGCGGCATCCGGGCGGTCTCCGACTTCGAGTACGAGTTCCAGATGGCGCTCATGAACCGCAAGCTGCGCCCCACCGCCGAGACGGTCTTCCTGATGCCGCACGAGAAGTACACGTACATCTCCTCGCGGCTCATCAAGGAGGTGGCCAGCTTCGGCACCTCGGTGGCCGGCATGGTGCCCCCCATCGTCGAGAAGCGGCTGACCGAGAAGTTCCCACTCCGCTGAGCCGGGCCGCCAGGAGCCTCACGTGCTCGCCGACCGTCTGAAGACTCTCGCCCCGTCCTCCACGCTCGCCGTCCAGGCCACGGCCAGGGAGCTGCGGGCCCGGGGCATCGACGTGATCTCGTTCGGCGCCGGCGAGCCCGACTTCGACACGCCGCAGCGGATCAAGGACGCCGCGGTGCGGGCGATGGAGCGCGGGCAGACGAAGTACACCGAGGTCGGCGGGGTGCCCGAGCTGCGGGCGGCCGTCTGCACCAAGCTCAAGCGCGACAACGGCCTCGACTACGAGCCGGCCGACATCCTCGTCTCGGTCGGCGCCAAGCACACGCTGTTCAACCTCGTCATGGCCCTGATCAACCCGGGCGACGAGGTGCTGGTGCCGAGCCCGTACTGGGTCTCGTATCCCGAGCAGGTGCGCCTGCTGGGCGGAGTGCCGGTCGACGTGCCGACGGCGGAGGCCACCGGCTTCGACCTCGACCCGGCCGAGCTGGCCAAGGCCGTGACCGCGCGCACCAAGCTGATCGTGCTCAACAGCCCCAACAACCCGACCGGCGCCGTGTTCTCGCGGGCGGCGCTGGAGGCGGTGGCGCGCCTGGCCGTCGAGCGCGGGCTGTGGGTGGTCTCCGACGAGTGCTACGAGGCGCTCACCTTCGAGGGGCGCCACCTCTCCATCGCCTCGCTCGGCCCGGCGATCAAGGCCCGCACGATCGTCGTCAACACGTGCTCCAAGGCCTACGCAATGACCGGTTGGCGCATCGGCTACGCGGCCGGTGCCCGCACGCTCATCCGTGCCATGACCGACGCCCAGAGCCAGGTCACATCCAACCCGTCCTCCATCGCCCAGTGGGCGGCCGTCGAGGCACTGACCGGGCCGCAGGATGAGGTCGCGAAGATGGCCGGGGAGTTCGATCGCCGCCGCCGCCTGATCATCAGCGGGCTCAACGCGCTGCCCGGCGTCCGCTGCGTGATGCCCAAGGGCGCGTTCTACGCCTTCGCCAACGTCTCCGGACTGTTCGGGCGGACGTGGCGCAAGCCCGAGGGGCCGGTGACCCTGAAGAGCTCGCTCGACGTGACGGCGTTCTTGCTCGAGCAGGCGCGGGTCGCAGTCGTGCCAGGGCGTGACTTCGGCTCCGACGGGCACGTGCGGCTGTCCTACGCGACCAGCGATGCCCTGATCAGCGAGGGACTCAAGCGGATGGCCGGCGCGCTCGCCACGCTCGCGTGAACGATGGGTGGGCCGCCGCCCTCGAGGCGGCGGCGCGTGCGCCCGTCACGCTCGTGCTCGGCGCCAACGACACCGGCAAGAGCACGCTGGTGACGCGCCTGGCCGGGGCGCTGGCCGCGGCCGGCCACGCCGTCGGTGTCGTCGACGCCGACCTGGGCCAATCCGACGTGGGCCCGCCGACGACGGTGGGGCTGGGCCTGGTGCGCGGCGGCCTGCAGTGTCTCGGCGAGGCCGAGGTGGCGGCGCTGGAGTTCCTCGGCGTCACCTCACCGGCCACGTGCATGCAGCAGACCGCCGACGCCACCGGTCGGCTCGTGCGGCGCGCGCGCGAGCGCGGCTGCGATCGCGTGCTCGTCAACACCTCGGGGTTGGTGGAAGGCGCCTTGGGCCGTGCGCTCAAGCGTCTCAAGATCGAGCGCGTGGCGCCGGACGTGCTCGTGGTCTTGCAGCGCTCGGCCGAGTGCGAGCCCATCCTCGACGCGTGCGGGCAGGCGGAGCCTCCGGCCGTCGTGCGGCTGCCGGCGGCGCCGACGGCACGGCGCTCGGCCACGGCGCGGCGGCACGCGCGCCGGCGCGCCCTCGAGGCGCATCTGAAGGGTGCGGCAAGCGTGACGCTCGATCTCGCGCGGGTGGTCGCCTGGCCGGCAGCGGTGGTGCGAGGATTGGCGGTCATCGAGGTCGAGGGGGCGCTGGTCGGCCTGGCGACGAGCGAGGGATGCACACTCGGACTCGGCTGGGTACGCGGGCTCGACACGGCCACGATGCGACTGACCGTCGACACCTGCGTCGAGCCCGATCGCATCGCCGCGGTGACGATCGGGCGGGAGCGCTACTCGGCGGCGTGAGCCCGCGACGGGCGCGCCGGAGGGCGGTTCACCCGCACCTCCGAGGCGCGCCACCCGGCCGCGCGCTCAGCGCGTGCCGGTATCGCTCGGGCTCGAGGGCGAGCCGGTGGAAGGAGTGGTCGTGGTGTTGTCGCTCGGCGGCGGCGTCGTCGCCGCCGGTGGCGGAGCGGGCGTGGTCACGGTCGGCGGCGACGCCGACGGCGTGCGATCGCCCGGCCGTTCGCCCATGCGATCGGTGCGTGACTCGTTGCAGGCGGTCAGCACGCCGAGGCCGAGCGCGAGGGCGCAGAGACCGGTGGCCATCCTGTTCATGTGCGGAGCCTCCTCCTGTGGGGTTCGCAACCCCTTCCGGAGGCTGCAACGCGGATGCCGCCGCCGGCATCTTGACAGGGGTTCGGTGCAACCATTACCAATGCGGGTGACTCCGCGGCCGGAGCACAAAGGAGACACGCGATGAAGCTCGAAGGAGCGTACGAGGTCGCGGCGCCGCGCAAGAAGGTGTGGGACGCCTTTCTCGACCCCAAGCAGCTCAAGCAAGCCATCCCCGGCTGCGAGAAGCTCGAGGCGATCGGGCCCGACGAGTACAAGGCCACGATGAAGGTCGGGGTCGGGGGTGTGAAGGGAACGTTCGAGGGCAAGGTGCGACTGAGCGACAAGAACCCGCCGGATTCCTACAAGCTGGCGGTCGAAGGGGCGGGCGGACCGGGCTTCATCCGCGGCGAGACGGTCATCACGCTAACCGACAACGGCAAGGGCACCCGCGTGTCCTACACCGCCGACCTGCAGGTGGGGGGCCTGATCGCCTCGGTGGGGCAGCGCATGCTGGGCGGTGTGTCCAAGATGATGGCGGACAAGTTTTTCACTCGCATGAGCGAGCTCCTGCAGGCCTGACCGCGGCGCGATGGCGTCCCGGTACCTGGAGCCGCGGGTGGAGCGGGCCGCCCGGACGGCGATGACGAGCCTGCAGCAGCGGCGCCTGCGCGCGCAGGTGGCCCACGCCGCCCGCCACAGCCCTTTCTATCGCCGAAAGCTGCGCGCCGCCCGCGTGGCCCCGGCGACGATCCGTACGCTCGACGATCTCCGCCGCCTGCCGTTCACGACGAAGGACGAGCTGAAGGACAACCAGCTGCAGCACCCGCCGTGGGGCGACGTGCTGGCGGTGCCGCTGGCTGACGTCACGCGCGTGCACCTCACCTCGGCCACCACCGGCCGGCCGCTGGCCTTTCTCGACACGGCCGCGGACTGGCACGGCTTCTACCATTCGTACGCGCGCTCGCTCCACGCCTTCGGCGTGCGCCGCACCGACATGGTGATGGCCGCCTTCTCCTACGGCCCGTGGATCGGCTACTGGAGCGGCTTCTACGCCGCCCAGGACCTCGGCTGCCTCGTCTACCCGGTGGGCGGTCTCTCCACCGAGCAGCGGCTGGACGCGCTGGTGAGCTATCCGATCACGGTGCTGGGCTGCACGCCGTCCTACGCGCTGTTCCTCGCCGAGGCCGCCGCCAAGCGCGGCCTCGACCTGGCCCAGGACACCAAGCTGCGGATCACCTGGCACACCGGCGAGCCCGGCGCCTCGATCCCCGCGACCAAGGCGAAGATCGAGGCCGCCTTCGGCGTGCGCGCGTACGACCTGCCGGGTCTCACCGAGATCGCCGCCTGGGGCTTCGAGTGCGACGCCCGGGCCGGGCTGACGCACGTGCACGAGGACTACGTGTACCCCGAGGTGCTCGACGAGCACGATCGGCCGGTCAAGCCGGGCGAGCGCGGCGAGCTGGTCTTCACGAGCCTCTACCGCAAGGCGATGCCGCTGCTGCGCTACCGCACGCGTGACGTGGTGCAGCTCGCCGATCGGCGCTGCCCGTGCGGGCGCACGCTCATCGCGTTCGAGGGTGGGGTGCTGGCGCGCCTGGACGACATGAAGAAGGTCCGCGGCATCATCGTCTATCCGCGGCGCATCGAGGAGCTGGTGCGTCCGCACCGCGACGTCGACGAGTTCCAGATCGTCTTCCGGCGCCGTGACGGTCTCGACGACATCCTGGTACGGCTCGACCCCTCGCCGTCGCTGGCGCTCGGCGAGCGCGCCCGCCTGGGCGAGGCCCTGGCCAGGGACCTGCAGCTCGGCCTGGGCATCCGTGTCAGCGTCGAGGTCGGCGAGTCCGGCTCGCTCCCGCGCTGGGACCACAAGGCCCGTCGCGTGACGGACGAGCGCACCGAGGTCCCGTTCTGACACCGGCCAGGGCCTCCCTTGACGGGGCCTCCGGAGAGGACCACACTCGCCGAGGGCGACCTTCCACGTGACGGACTCCTCTTCGATCGACATCGCGGCGGCCCTGCGGAACGTGGACGACGACAAGGATCTCCTGGTCGAGCTGGTCGATGCATTCCGCGAGGACACGCCGGTCCGCATGCGGGCGCTCGGCGAGGCGCTCGGGGCCGGCGACGGAACAGCCGTGGCGCGGCAAGCGCATGCGCTTCGCGGCTCCCTCAGCATCCTGGGCGCCCAGCGGGCGGCCGAGCTGGCGCAGGCGCTGGAGACGGCGAGCCTCGCCGGCGACCTGGCGCAGATGGCCACCCTGTCGGCGGGGTTCGTCGAGGAGACGGAGAAGATTCTCCGCGTGCTGTCCGATCCCGGCTGGCCGGCCGGCCTGTAGGGAGGGGTCGCTGAAAATCCTGGTGGCCGACGACGATCGAGTGGCCAGCCGACTGCTGGAGTCCGTCCTCACCCGCTGGGGCTACGAGGTCGTGGCGGTCGGCGACGGCGCCGCGGCCCTCGAGGTGCTGAGCGGCGACGAGCATCCGCCGATGGCCATCCTCGACTGGATGATGCCGGGCTTGACCGGGCTCGAGGTCTGTCAGAGGGTGCGGCAGCAGGACAGCCTGTCGCACCTCTACCTCGTCGTCCTCACCTCGAAGGACAGCACCGAGGACCTCGTCGCCGCGCTCGAGGCCGGCGCCGACGATCATCTCACCAAGCCCTTCCAGCCGGCGGAGCTGCGAGCGCGCGTGCGGGTGGGCGAGCGCGTGGCCCGGCTGCACCAGACCTTGAAAGACCGGGTGACCGCGCTGGAGCGCGCGCTCGCCGACGTCACCCGGCTGCAGGGTCTGTTGCCGATCTGCATGTACTGCAAGAAGATCCGCGCCGACGGCAACTACTGGCAGCAGGTCGACGGCTACATCGCCGAGCACTCGGGGGCCACGTTCACGCACGGCATCTGCCCCGACTGCCGCGAGACCCGCGTCAAGCCGGAGCTCGAGCGCATACGCCAGTCCCACAATCGCCCCGCCTCCGGAGAGCGTCCGTAGCGGGATGAAAGCGGCGTTCTTCAAGGAACACGGCGGCAGCGACAAGATCGTCTACGACGACTATCGCGACCCGGCGCCGGGCGCCGGCGAGACCGTCATCCGCGTGCGCGCCTGCGCGCTCAACCAGGTCGACATGCTCCTGCTCGACGGCCGCTTCCCGCCGCCCGAGGGGCTGCCCCACGTCAACGGCTGTGAGATCGCCGGTACGGTGGAGACGCTGGGCGCGGGCGTGACGGGGCTCACGCCGGGCCAGCGCGTGCTCGTCTTCCCGGGGCTGTCGTGCGGCACCTGCGAATTCTGCCTGCGGGGCGAGCGCACCCTCTGCCTGCGCTACGGCTACCTCGGCGCCCACCAGGACGGTGGCTACGCCGAGCTGGTGCGGGTGCCGGCCGCCAACTGCCTGCCGCTGGCCGAGGCGCTGGGGTTCGAGGGCGCGGCGGCGCTGCCGCTGGCCTTCCTCACCTCATGGCACGCGCTGCTCGTCAAGGCGGAGCTCAAGCCCGGCCAGACGGTGCTCGTCCACGCGGCCGGCAGCGGCGTGGGCAGCGCCGCCATCCAGATCGCGCGGCTGGCCGGCGCCCGCGTCATCACCACCGTGGGCAGCGACGACAAGATCGAGTTCGCCCGGAGCCTGGGCGCCGAGCAGGTCGTCAACCACCGCACCCAGGACTTCGTCGAGGAGACGAAGAAGTGGACGGGCAAGCGCGGGGTGGACGTGGTCGTCGAGCACATCGGCGGCGACACCTTCGAGCGCTCGACCTACGCGCTCACGCGGCTGGGCACGCTGATCTCGATCGGCAGCCACGACACCCACTGGGGTCGCCTCGACCTGCGCCACGTCTACTCGAAGAACCTCCGTATCGTGGGCACCAACCTGGGCTCGATCGTCGAGCTGCGCACCCTGCTCGACTACGTGCTCGCCGGCCGCCTGCGGCCGGTCATCGACCGGGCGTTCCCGCTGCGGGACGCGCGCGCGGCCGTGCAGCACGTGCTCGATCGCAAGAACAAGGGCAAGGTCCTCCTGGTCCCGTGACGCTCGCCCGGTTGCTGGAGCGGTCGGCCCTCCGCTGGCCCGACGCCGAGGCCGTCGTCGACGGCGACCGGCGCCTCACCTACGCCGGCCTCCACGCGCGGGCCCGCGCGCTCGGCGCCGGCTTCCAGCGCCTCGGCGTCGTCCGCGGCGACCGCGTCCTCATCGCCCTGCGCAATCGCCTCGAGCACGTCCTGGCCTACTGGGCGCTGCAGACGATCGCCGCCGTCCCCACGCCCGTGAACTTCCGCCTGGCTCCGGGCGAGATGCAGTACGTCCTCGACGACTCGGGCGCCCGGGTCGTCGTCTTCGAGCCCGACACCGCTCCCGCCGTGCACGCCGCCGCCGCCGGCCGCGACGTGACGCGCATCTTCGTCGGCCCCGATCCGGCGCCGGCGGGCGCGCGGTCGTTCGCGAGCCTGAGCGACGAGGGCGGGCCCTGCGCCGAAGCGGCGCTCCCGGCGCCGGTCGAGAGCGACCTCTCGCTGATCCTGTACACGTCGGGCACGACGGGCCGACCCAAGGGCGTCCCGCGGAGCCATCGCAACCAGGTGGCCGGCGCGATCGCCCAGGCGCTGCAGTGCGGCTGGACGTGGGGCGAGCGCACGCTCGGCGTCATGCCGCTCTACCACACGATGGGCATCCACGCGCTCACCGGTGCCGCCGCCGTCAACGGCTGCTTCGTCTGCCAGCCCGGGTGGGACGCAGCGGCGGCGCTGCGGCTGGCGCGCGACGAGCGGATCACCGCCCTCTACCTGATCCCGACGCTCTTCTACGACCTCGTGCACGCGCCCGGGTTCGCGCGCGCCGACGTGGCGTCGGTGACGAAGCTGGCCTACGCCGGTGCGCCGATGCTGGCCGCGCTCACCGAGGCGTGCGGGCAGGCGTTCCGGCCGCGGGTGTTCGTGAATCACTACGGCTCGACCGAGATCTACACGTTCTCGGTGCGGCCCGACGTCCACCTCAAGCCGGGCTGTGCCGGCCGCCCCGGCCTGTACGGAGCGCTGCGCGTGGTGGCCGCCGCGACGGAGCGGCGGGTGGGTCCCGAGGAGGTCGTGCCGACGGGCGCGAAGGGTGAGATCATCGCCAGCCTCGCCTCCGAGGAGGCGTTCACGGGTTACTGGCGGCGGCCGGACGCCGACGCGAAGGCGCTGCGCGACGGCTGGTACTTCACGGGCGACATGGGCGAAATCGACGCCGACGGCGAGCTGCACGTGGCCGGGCGCGTGGACGACATGATCATCAGCGGCGGTGAGAACATCCACCCGGTCGAGGTGGAGGACGTGCTGGCCCGCCATCCCGGCGTGCGGGACGTGGCGGTGGTCGGCGAGCCCGACGAGCGTTGGGGCCAGCGCGTGGTGGCGTTCGTCGTCGCCACCCCCGGGCTCACGGCCGCGGCGCTCGACGCCCATTGCGTGAGCGGCGGCGCGCTGGCGCCGTTCAAGCGGCCCAAGCGGGTCGTGTTCGTCGAGGAGATTCCCAAGACCGCGTCGGGCAAGATCCTGCGCCGCCTGCTGCGCAACGGCCAGTACTCGGAGATCACGACATGAGCGAGTTCTTGCGGACCGAGCGCCAGGGCGCGGTGGCCACGCTGTGGATCGACCGCCAGCCCAAGATGAACACGATGACGGTCGCCATGCGCAACGAGTTCCCGGATATCTT
>JBGQLG010000167.1:0-11865 GCA_041499965.1 Methylomirabilia bacterium | reverse complement strand
GGGGCGCCGCCCGCCTCGGTGAACGCGCGGGCCAGGCCGAGCACGGCCGCGACGCCGGAGGCGTTGTCGTCGGCGCCGGGATGCACGACGCCGAGCGCGTCCGGCGCCAGCGAGCCCTCGCCACCCCGGCCCAGGTGATCATAGTGAGCGCCGATGACGACGGCCTCCTCGCGCCGGCGCGGATCGCGACCGGGCAGGATCCCCACCACGTTGGCCGCGGGGCCGCGCGCCCGTACCAGGCTCACCTGCAGCGCCGCCCGGGCGCCGGGCACGGCGAACGAGCGCGGCGCCGGACCGGCGTCGATCGCCGCCGTCACGGCAGCCAGGCCGACGCCGGCCGGCGCCAGCAGCGCCTCGGCCACCGCGGGCGTGACGGAGGCCGCCAGGATGCCCGCGGACTGCGCGTGACCAGCCAGCCCCGGCAGCGCCTCGCCGCCTCCGACCAGCAGCACGGCGCGCGCGCCGTGCTCGCGCGCGTTGATGATCTTGTGGCTGCGCTCCGTGTAGTGATAGGCGTCCGGCCGCCGGAAGGGCCCGGCGGAATCGGACCGGCGCGGCTCCCGCTCGAGCACCAGGACGATCCGACCGCGCGCGTCCAGGCCCGCGTAGTCGTCCCAGCCGAGCTCGGGCGCGGTGATGCCGTAGCCCGCGAACGCGATCTCGGCTTCCTGGCGCCCCTCCGCGGATACGGGCAGCGGCACGAAGTCGCGCCCGAGCGCCAGCACCCGCGGCGCCGGCACGGACAGGCCGAGGGTGTTGACGTCGCCCAGGCGGATGCCGGTCGGGACCGTGAACGACTGCTGCCACGTGCCGGCGTCCCCGCCTGGCCGCAGGCCGAGGCGCTGAAATTGGGCGGCCAGGTAGGCGGCGGCGCGCTCGGCGCCGGCCGTGCCCGAGGCGCGGCCCTCCATCTCGGGCGCCGCCAGCGTCTTGACGTGATCGAGCAGCCACGCCGCCGGCGGCGCCGGCGGCGCCGCGCCGATCGACGCCACCGCAGCCAGGACCAGCACCAGCGCGCGCAGAGGCGTCACGGAGGGCATTCTACCGCCGGGGCGGACGGGTGCCGGGTCTACGAGGCCAGCGGCAAGCGGATGGTGAACCGCGAGCCGCCGGCCTCGGGCCGCTCGACGTGGATCGCGCCGCGGTGGGCGACGACGATCGAGTGGGCGATGGCCAGGCCGAGGCCGCTGCCGCCGCTCTCGCGGTCGCGAGCGGCGTCCAGTCGCACGAACGGTTCGAAGATCCGCGCGACGTCGGCGGGGTCGATGCCGGGCCCGGTGTCCTCGACGGCCATCACCGCCTCGGCGCCGGCGGCCTCGACGGTGATCTCCACGCGCCCGCCGGCCGGCGTGTACTTGATGCCGTTCTCGACCAGGTTGAGCAGCGCCCGGCGCAGCGCGCCGGCATCGCCCAGCACGGCCAGCGGTGCCACCGAGCCCACGCGCACCGCGACCGAGCGGTCCTTGGCCAGCCGGGCGCCGACCTCCGCGACGTCGAGGACGAGCGGCTCCAGCTCCACCCGCGCGTGCGGCGACTCCGGCCCCGCCGTCGAGCGCGAGAGCAACAGGAGGTCCTCGGCCAGCCGCACCAGCCGCTCCACCTCCTCCAGTGCTGAGGCCAGGGCGGCGCGATACTCGGGGCCGGAGCGCTCGGAGCGAAGGGCGACCTCCAGCGTGCCCTTCAGCGCGGTCAGCGGCGTGCGCAGCTCGTGGGCGGCGTCGGCGGAGAAGCGGCGCATGCCGCCGAACGCGTTTTCCAGCCGCGCCAGCATGCCGTTGAGCGTCTCGCCGAGGCGATCGAGCTCGTCGCCGGTGCCGCGGATCGTGATCCGCCGCGCCAGCGCCTGGGCGTCGATGCGCCGGGCCGCCAGCGCCATCTCGTCCACGGGCCGCAGCGCCGCCCGGGCCATCACGCGGCCGCCGGCGGCGGCCAGGCCGACGCCGAGTGGGACGAGCACCAGCAGCGCCTCGACCCAGCGGTGCAGCGTGCGCTCGGTCGGGCCGAGCGGCACGCCCACCTGGATGACCTCGGTCACGTGCCCGCCCCGGACCACCGGGAGCGCCACCGTGCGGACGCGCTGGCCGTGCAGCAGCACCGTCTCGTAGGCGACCTCCCCGTCGGCGACGCTGCGACGGGCCTGGGGCGACAGCGGGAGCCGGTCGTCGCGCAGCCGCCAGGAGCGCATGCGCAGGCGCCCGTCCGGCCCCAGGAGCTGGAAGAGCTGGTGCTCGGGGTCGAGCAGGTCGCGCAGCCACCACTCCGACTCGTCGAACGTGTCGTTGCGGGGCGCGTCGCGCACGACGCCGGCCAGGGTGAGGAGCGAGCGGTCGACGTCCTGGGCCAGGCTCCAGGCCAGCAGGGAGTACGACAGCACGCTGATGACGACCAGGATCGCCAGCAGCGCGCCGGCGTACCAGAGCGTGAGCCGCGTGTGGATCGACAGCCCGCGCCTCACTCCGGCTCGTTCCTGAGCACGTAGCCAGCGCCGCGCACGGTGTGCAGCAGGCGCGGCTCGCCGGCGCCGTCGATCTTGCGCCGCAGGTAGCCGACGTACACGTCCACGATGTTGCTCTCGGGATCGAAGTCGAGGCCCCACACGTGCTCGGCCAGCATCGGGCGCGTGAGCACGCGGCCGGGATTGCGCATGAGGTACTCGAGCAGCCCGTGCTCGCGCGCGGTGAGAACGATGCGCCGGCTGCCCCGGCGGACCTCGCGAGTGGCCGGGTCGAGCGTGAGATCGGCCACGCGGAGCACGGGGCCGGGCCCGGCCGCGCCCCGGCGCAGCAGCGCGCGCACGCGGGCCAGGAACTCGTCGAAGGCGAACGGCTTGGTCAGGTAGTCGTCGGCGCCGAGGTCCAGGCCGCGGACCTTCTCGGCGACGCTGTCACGGGCGGTGAGGACCAGGACGGGCGTCAGGACGCGGCGCGCCCGGGCCGCCTTGAGGATGGCGAAGCCGTCCATCTGGGGCAGCATCAGGTCCAGCACGATCAGGTCGTACGGCGAGCCGTCCAGGATCAGATCGAGCGCAGTGGCGCCGTCGGCCGCCACCTCGACGGTGTGGCCCTCCTCGGTCAGCCCTTGGCGAATGAAGCTGGCGACCTTACGCTCGTCCTCGACGACCAGAATTCGCAAACTGTGTCGCGCCCCCGTGACGGTCCTACGCCTCTATCTTGGCCCTCCAGGGCCTCGCCGTCCATGCGGAGGTGGCGGGGCGGGGCGTCGGCAACACCCGGCGGGGCAGCGGCACGCTGTAGGGAATGAGGAACAGCCAGCGGGCCCAGGCCTGCGTGCGCAGCGCCGGCGGGCGGGCCAGGGCCCGTGCCAGGTCGATGCGGACGAGCTCGATCCAGGCGCGCCAGGCGACCGTCTCGCTGCGCGGTACCAGTCGCTCGAGCGCGCGCGTCAGCGAGCCGTCGCGCCCCAGCTCGGCCGCGGCCTGGCGCGGGCCCTCGACGGGATCGGCCAGGGCGCGGTCGGCGATCCAGACGTGACTTTGCAAGACGAGGCGACGGCGTCGGGCCGGTTGGATGGCGAGCCAGCACGGCGCCATCGCCTCGTACCAGGCCTTGAGTGCATCCAGCCCGGATTCGTTGAACCCGTGTCCTTGCGCGACGGTCCCGCCGGCGATCGCCGGCGGGGCCGCGCCGTCCTCGACCGGAGCGTGCACCCGCGTCCGCCGCGCGGCCAGAAAGCGATCGTCGGTGAGGCGACGCTCGACCACCGCCAGAAGCTGGGAGCGCCGGGCCGGATCACCGTCCCAGCGCCGCATCCAGCGCCCGACGATGCGCGCGACGTCCGGCATCGGCAGCCATTGCAGCACGACGGCGCCGCCCGCGAAGCCGGCGCCGCGCAGATCCACGATCAGGCGGCGCGCCACCGTCCGCGTCTCCGCCAACCACTCCAGCCGCTCGGCGTCGAGCGGCACCAGCGTCTGGCGCAACAGCAGTCCCAGCCGGCCGTGCGCCGACTCGAAGACCGCGACGAGGTCGGGATGCCGTGTGCAGGTCTCGGCGAAGCGCTCGTCCCACATGGCGTCGGCTCAGGCTCCGACGGTCAGGTAGAGGCTCTGGCCTTCACGGTGCACGAGCACCAGCAACGGCTTGCCGGCCGGATGCTTGACGACCGCGACCCGCAGCGCTTCCACCGTCGCGACCGGCTTCTGATCGATCTCGACGATGACGTCGCCCGCCGCCAGCCCGGCGTTCTGGGCCCGGCTGCCGTCCTCGACGCGCTCCACGAGCACGCCGCGGCCTCCGGGCACCTCGAGCGAGCGGGCCAGCTCCGGCGTCAGCGAGCGCGCGGCCATGCCGAGCTTGGCGGCCGCCGGCTCGGCGGTGGCGGAGGCTTGCTGGTCAGCGTCGTCCAGCCTGGCGACCTTGACCGTGAGCGTCAGGTGCGTGCCGTCGCGCAGCACCTCGATCGGCACCTCGCGGCCGATCGGCGTCTCCGCCACCGCGCGCGGCAGATCGGTCCACCGGGTGATGTCGTGACCGGCGTAACGAAGGATGACGTCGCCGCGGCGCAGGCCCACCTTCGCGGCCGGCGAGCCCTCGGAGACGCCGCTGACCAGCGTGCCCTGGGTGTTGGGCAGGCCGAAGCTCGACGCCAGCTCGGGAGTGAGCACCTGGATGGAGACGCCCAGCCAGCCGCGCACGACGTGCCCGCTGTCGGCCAGCTGGGTCACCACGGGCTTGACCATGTTGGTCGGGATCGCGAAGCCGATGCCCACCGAGCCACCGGTGCCGCTGGCGATCGCCGTGTTGACGCCGATCACCTCGCCGCGGGCGTTGATGAGCGGCCCGCCGCTGTTGCCGGGGTTGATCGAGGCGTCGGTCTGGATGAAGTCGTCGTAGGGGCCGGCGCCGATCGTGCGGCCGGTGGCGCTCACGATCCCGGTCGTCACCGTCTGCTCGAGCCCGAACGGGTTGCCGATGGCCATCACCGGCTCGCCGACCTCGAGCTTGGCGGAGTCGCCGAGCGGGATCACCGGGAGTCCGGTGGCCTCGACCTTGACGAGTGCCAGATCCGTCTTCTCGTCGCGGCCCACGACCTTGCCCGGCAGGTCGCGCCCGTCGGCGAACTTCACGCGGATCTCGGTGGCGCCGTCCACGACGTGGTTGTTGGTGACGACGTACCCGTCGGCGTTGATGACGAAGCCCGAGCCGATCCCCCGCACCGTATGACGGGGCGGGCGACCGGGTGCCTGGCGGCCGGGGACGGACGGACCGAAGAACTCGCGGAGCTGGTCCTCGGCGTTCCCGCCGTCCTCACGCACCGCCCGCGTGCTGACGTTGACGACCGCCGGCTTCACCGCCCGGGCGATCTCCACCCAGGCCGGCGCCGGGACGGTCGCCACCGGCGCCGCGCCGGGGCCGCGCTCGAGCCACAGGTGCCCCTCGCGTCCCAGGCCTACGTGCGGAGCCACCACGACGAGCGACAGCAGCGTGACCGCGGCGATCGCCGGCCACGTCAGAGACTTCCACACCGATGTGCCGTTCATGCCCATCCTCCGGCGGGGGCCTTGCGGCGACCTCCCGCACCAGAGGACGGTACGCGGCGTCGATGAGACCGACATGAAGGGCGAATGAGAAGTTTCTCATCCGCCTCAGCGGGACGGCGGGCTCGCGGCCGGCATGCGGACGCGCCGCCACATGTTCACGACGAACAGGAGCGCGCCGGCGAGCTGGCCGAGCGCCCCGAGCGCGATCGCCGGGCGCAGTGCGGGGGACCCGGTGAGCGGCGCCAGGAGCTCGGCGGCGGCGCGGACGACGGTCGAGATCGTCATGAGCCAGTACACGGCCTCGGCGAGCCCGGGACGATAGCGCGCGTCGTCACGGGCCGGGCGCGGGAACATCCACGTCGCCACGCCCATCACGATCATGAGCATGAAGCCGACCAGCACCAGGTGGACGTGGGCGGTGATGAGGAGTCGCGGCGGGTACACGCCGAGGACGAATTCGCCGACGACGAGCCCGCCGCCGAGCAGCAGGCCCAGCGCGAGGAACACGAAGCTGGTCTTGATGTAGCGGCGGACCAGCGGCGTCACTCGCTCACGCCTCGGACAGCCCGGGCCGGGCGGGCGCGCCTACTTCGGCGTCAAGACGCGCCCGGGACGAGCCGCGCCCATGCGGCCGCCGTCCACGACGACAGCGCCGTTGACGAGCACGTAGGGGATGCCGATCGGATAGCGATGCGGCTCGGCGTAGGTGGATTCGTCCTTCACCGTGGCCGGGTCGATCACGGTGAGGTCGGCGAAGTACCCGGGCTGTACCAGCCCGCGCTCGCGCAGGCCGATGCGGCCGGCCGCCATGCCGGTCATCTTGTGCACGGCCGTCTCCAGCGAGAAGAGCTTGCGCTCGCGCGTGTACTCGCCGAGCACCTTGGGGAACGTCCCGTAGGTGCGGGGGTGGGGCTTGCCGGGCCGGTCGCCCTCGCCCTCGTAGAGCGGGATCGAGTCGGAGCCGATCATCAGCGCGGGATGGGCCAGCACCTTGGCCACATTGTCGATCGACTGCGAGAAGCTCACCATGCCGACCGTGCACTTCTCCTCCAGCAGCAGGTTCATCAGCACCTCGGCCGGCGCCATCCCCGACTGCCGCGCGATCTGGGCGAGGTTGAGGCCCTCCAGCTCGCGCCGCTTGCAGGTGGCGATGAACACCTGGTCGAAGCCGATGCCGCCCTGCGAGACCGTCCCCCAGCGCTCGCCGTCGATCAGGCACTCCTCGACGATGCGGCGACGCGTCGCCCGGTCGGCCAGGCGCTCCAGCAGCTTGGCGAGGCCCCCGTCGTGGGCCCAGGTCGGCATCATGTTGTCGAGCTTGGTGCTGCCGGCGTTGTAGGGATAGACGTCGCCCAGCACGTCCACGCCGCGCGCCCGGGCCGTCTCGAACAGGCGCAGGGCGGCGTCGATCTTCGACCAGTTCTCCTTGCCGGAGGCCTTGACGTGCGAGATCTGCACGCCCACGCCGGCCTCCTCGCCGATGCGGATCGCCTCGTTGATGGAGTCGAGCAGCATCGAGGACTCGCCGCGGATGTGCGAGAAGTAGTAGCCGCCGCGCGCGGCCATCGACTTGGCCAGCGCGATCAGCTCCTGGGTGTCGGAGTAGGCGCTCGGCGCGTAGACGAGGCCCGTCGAGAAGCCGAAGGCGCCGGCGTCCATCGCCTCGCCGAGCAGGCGCTGCATGCCCTTGAGATCGTCGGCCCCGGCCGGCCGGGCCTCGAAGCCCATGGCGGCGATGCGCAGGGCGCCGTGGCCGACGAAGTGGGCGACGTTCACCGACGGGCGCATGGCCCGCAGCGCGTCGAGGTATTGCGCGAACGTCTCCCAGCGCAGATCGAGGCTGGCGCCGATGCCGCCCGCCCAGCCCCGCACGATGTCGTGCTGGTCGGGCCGCAGCGGCGCCTGCGAGAACGAGCACATGCCGACGACTTCCGTCGTCACCCCCTGGCGGATCTTCGACTCGGCGGACGGGCAGGCGAAGTAGAAGAGGTCAGAGTGCGAGTGCATGTCGATGAAGCCGGGCGTCACCGTGTGCCCGGCGGCGTCGATCACCCGGTCGGCGGCGCCGCTCAGCTGCGGGGCCACCGCGGCGATGCGCTCGCCCTCCACCGCCACGTCGGCCCGGCGGGCCGGCGCGCCGCTGCCGTCCACGACCGTGCCGCCCCGGATCAGCAGCGACCAGGCCATCTCAGGCTTCCTCGATCGTCACCGAGGTCATGCGGTCGCCCTGCTTGATGCGGTCGACCTCCTCCATGCCGGAGACGACCTTGCCGAAGACGGTGTAGTTGTTGTCGAGGTGCGCCGTGGTCCCGTAGGTGATGTAGAACTGGCTGCCGGCGGAGTCGGCATGCTGGCTGCGGGCCATCGCCACCGAGCCGCGCACGTGCTTGTTCTTGTTGAACTCGGCCTTGATCTGGTACCCGGGGCCGCCGGTGCCGTCGCCCTTGGGGCAGCCGCCCTGCACGACGAAGTCGGGCACGACGCGGTGGAAGCTGAGCCCATCGTAGAAGCCCTTCTTGGCCAGCGTCACGAAGTTCTCGACCGTCTTGGGCGCGTCCTCGGGGAAGAACTCCATCCGGATCTGCTTGCCGTTGCCGAGCGTGATGACCGCGGTCTGCTTCACGAGGGCTGTCTCCTCAGGGGGTGACGATCTTGACGGATTTGATGCGGTCGCCCACCTTGATCTGGTCGACGACGCCCATGCCGGTGACGACCTTGCCGAAGGCCGTGTACTTGCCGTTCAGGAACGGGGCCGGGCCCAGCATGAGATAGATCTGGCTGCCGGCGGAGTCGGGATCGTTGGTGCGGGCCATGCCGAGGACGCCGCGGTCGAAGGGCCGCTTGTTGAACTCGGCCTTGATCGTGTAGCCGGGGCCACCGCTGCCCAGCTTGGGGTCGTTCATCGGCAGCGTCTTGGACTGCGGGTCGCCGAACTGGACGACGAAGTTAGGCTCGACCCGGTGCACCCGCTGGCCGTCGTAGAACTTCTCGTTGGCCAGCTTCACGAAGTTCTCGACGTGCCTGGGCGCGTCCTGGGGCCAGAACTCCAGCACGATCTCGCCCCCCTTCTCCAGCGTGATGACCGCCGTGGACGTCTTGGCGGCCGGCTTCGCGGCCGGGGGCTTGTCCGCCGCCGGGGCTTTCTCCTGCGCCAGGGCCGGGGCGGCGGCGAGCGTGGCGATGCCGATGAGCGCGACGAGGAACCGGATCATGCGAGAACCTCCGGGAAGGTCTGACGTGGCGGTCATTATACCCGCAGGGCGTCGCCACGCGACGAGCATGGTACGATGACACGATGCAGCAGCGCGCCAGCATCCGCAACATCGCCATCATCGCCCACGTCGACCACGGCAAGACCACGCTGGTCGACGCCATGCTGTGGCAGTCCGGTCTCTTCCGTGAGAACCAGGCCGTCGCCGAGCGGATCATGGACTCGATGGACCTGGAGCGCGAGAAGGGCATCACGATCATGGCCAAGAACACGGCCATCAACTACCAGGACGTCCACATCAACATCGTGGACACGCCCGGCCACGCCGACTTCGGCTCCGAGGTGGAGCGCACGCTGACGCTGGTCGACGGCGTGCTGCTGCTGGTCGACGCCGCCGAGGGGCCGCTGCCCCAGACCCGCTTCGTGCTCAAGAAGGCACTGGAGGCGGGGCTGCCGCCCATCGTGGTCATCAACAAGATCGACCGGTCCGACGCCCGCCCGGCCGAGGTCCTCGACGAGGTCTACGACCTGTTCATCGACCTGGAGGCCGCCGAGGACCAGCTCGAGTTCCCGGTGCTCTACACCAACGCCCGCACCGGCACGGCCACGCTCGACCTCAAGGTCGAGGGGCAGACGCTGGAGCCGCTGTTCGAGACCATCCTCACGACGGTGCCGCCGCCCCGCTTCGATCCCGACCAGGGGCTGCAGTTCCGGGTGGCGATGCTCGACTGGGACGACTATGTCGGTCGGCTGGTCATCGGCCGCATCGTCAACGGGCGCGTGCGCCAGGCCGATCGCATCTCGGTGGTCCACCGCGACGGGGTCGTCGAGCCGGGCAAGGTCACGGTGCTCTACGGCTACGAGGGCCTGAAGCGGATCGAGATCCCCGAGGCCAACGCCGGCGAGATCGTGGCCATCGCCGGCATCGAGACGATCGATATCGGCGAGACGGTCGGCGACCTCGAGAACCCGGTGGCGCTGCCGCTCATCCGCATCGACGAGCCGACGGTGTCGATGCTGTTCTCGTCCAACGTCTCGCCGTTCGCCGGCAAGGAAGGCCGCTTCGTCACCTCGCCCCAGCTCCGTGAGCGCCTGCTGAAGGAACGCAAGCTCAACCCGGGCATCCGCGTGGAGGAGACCGACTCGCCCGACACCTTCCGCGTCTCCGGCCGCGGCGAGCTGCAGCTGGCCATCCTCATCGAGATCATGCGGCGCGAGGGCTTCGAGGTCGAGGTCGGCAAGCCCGAGATCATCACGCATGCCGGCCAGGACGGGCGCACGCTGGAGCCGATGGAGCACCTGGTCATCGACATCCCGGAGGAGTTCATCGGCGCCGTCACCCAGAAGGTGGCGCCCCGCAAGGGCCTCATGACCAAGATGGTCAACCACGGCACCGGGCGCGTCCGGCTCGAATACCGGATCCCGTCACGGGGACTGATTGGCTACCGGACGGAGTTTCTGACCGACACGCGTGGGACGGGCCTGCTCAACCATCTGTTTGACGGCTGGGACGGCTGGCAGGGCGATATCGCGCACCGCCAGAACGGCGCGCTCGTGGCGGATCGGACCGGCCGGACCACCGGCTACGCCATCGACAACCTGCAGGCGCGCGGCACGATGTTCATCGGCCCCGGCGAGCAGGTCTACGAGAGCCAGATCGTCGGCGAGAACTCGCGCGACAACGACCTGGACGTCAACATCACCAAGGAAAAGAAGCTCACCAACATGCGCGCCTCCACGTCGGACGAGGGCATCAAGCTCACGCCGCCGCGCACCATGAACCTCGAGCAGTGCCTGGAGTGGATCCGCGAGGACGAGCTGCTCGAGGTCACGCCGAAGTCGCTGCGCCTGCGCAAGCGCACCCTGGGCGGCCGCCGCCGCTTCTAGCCGCCCCCGGCCGCTACCATACCGGTATGGTAGTATGGCTGCGCCGTGATCAAGGTCACCTTCACGCTCGATGACGAGACCGTCCAGCGGCTGCGACGCCTCGCGGGCCGGCTGGGCCGCCCGCAGAGCCAGGTCGTCCGCGAGTCGCTCAAACAGTACGAGACGCACTCCGACAAGCTGAGCGAGGAGGAGCGCCGCCGGCTGCTCGCCGTCCTCGACGAGATCAAGACGGCCCCACCCACACGCGCTCGGGCCGAGGTGGACGCAGAGCTTCGTGACCACCGCGCCGCCCGCAAGCGCTGGGGCCGCCGCGCCTCGCGGTGATCCTGCTCGACACGTCGGTGCTGGTGGAGGCGTTGACGGGTCCACGGGACTTGCTCGATGCCCTCATCGAAAGCGTCGGTCGTGGGGAGCGCCTGGGCATTCCCGCCCTCGTGCTCTACGAATACCTGCGCGGCCCCCGGAGCGCGGTGGAGATCGCGCATCAGGAAGCGCTGTTTCCAGCTGACGCCGCGCTGCCCTTCCGAGCGGTCGAGGCCGTCGTCGCCTCACGGCTCTATCGCGAGGTGGCCCGGGCACGCCAGCGCGCGCTCGACATCGCCATCGCGGCCACGGCCCTCACTCACGAGGCGTCGCTCTGGACGCTGAACGCCCAGGATTTTCGCGACATCCCCGGCCTTCGCCTCTACGCCCCGCGGTCGTGAGCCGGTGCGCGGGTCACGCGCCAGCGAGGGCCAGCGCGCCCAGCACCCCCGCTCGATCGCCCAGCGCCGGCGGCACCACGTAGTCGTCGATGCGTGCCGCGAGCATGGGCGTGCGGAGGTAGCCGCCGATCAGGCCGGCCAGCTTCAGACGGACCCGCGCATACAGGCGCGTCCGCGCCATGACGCCGCCGCCGAGCACGACCCGCTCGGGCGACAGCGTGAGGACCACGTTGGCGAGGCCCAGCGCCAGGTAGTGCGCCTCCAGCTCCCACGCGGGATGGTCGGCGGCGAGCGTCTCGGCCGGCTGTCCCCACCGGGCCGCCAGCGCGGGCCCCGACGCCAGCCCTTCCCAGCAGTCGCCATGGTGCGGGCACGTTCCCGGGAACGGATCGCGCGCGCGATCGTGGGGCAGCCGCAGGTGCCCCATCTCCGGGTGCACGAGGCCGTGGACGGGACGCCCGTCGATCACGGCGCCGCCGCCGATACCGCTGCCCACCGTCACGTAGACGGCGCTGCCCACGCCGCGCGCGGCACCCCAGCGGTGCTCGGCCAGCGCCGCGGCG
>JBGQLG010000166.1:0-11990 GCA_041499965.1 Methylomirabilia bacterium | reverse complement strand
CGCGGTGACGCGGGGGCTCCGGGGTTGGAGCCCGCGGGCGTGCTATCATGGCGAGCCGTCGTCGCCGTTCGAGCGCAGGACCCGGCTCGCGAGCCGCCGCCGATTCAACTTGTGCGCGCCCCAACCCCCTCTGGGGGATGGGGGGCCGAGCGAGCCGGGCCCGGAGCGAGTTACGGCGACAGGCGAGCCATGCTGGCGCGCCCGCGGGCTCCCAACCCCGGAGCCCCCGCGTCGCCGTGTTTCACGAGACTCATGGGCGGAGACCGATCGATCCGCGGAGCTCTTGCCACAGCCGCTGGATGTCGTCAGGCGTGACCGCCCGCTCGGCGCCCAGCGCGTCGAGGCGCGGGTAGAGCGTGCGGCGGACGTAGGCGCGGTAGGGCGCGGGTAGGCTCATCAGCAGCGCGATGAAGGCGTCTTGCAGCGCGGAGGGCCAGCGGCGCTCGTGCTCGCGGCGCGCGGGGCCGAAGTCGAACGGCGCGTCGACGATCTCGCCGCGTCGCGACGCTCGCAGCGCGATGGTCGCCGCCTCGTCGACGGCCTCACCTTCCACGACCACGCCGTAGGCCTCGCGCGCGTGCTCGCGCGAGACGAGGCCGGCCGCCACGTCGGCCAGCACCGCCGCCGGCGGACGCTGGAAGCGGTCGCCGTGGCCGCCACCGCCGGGCGTGCGCACGCTCAGCACGTCGCCGGGTTCCAGCGACAGCACCTCGATCTTCGGCAGCCGCCGCTCGGCGGCCGTCCCCGGGTTCAGCACGACGCTGCCCGTGGACCCCGCCGTGCCGCCGGCCACGCCCCACGGCGCGAAGCGCAGCCGCTCCATTCCCCGGGCGGTCACCAGCCCCTCGGGGCGGAAGACCTGGAAGTCCAGGCGCACCGCGAATCCGCCGCGGAACCGCCCGGGGCCGGCCGAGTCCGGCACGAGATGGAAGCGCCGTATGACGATGGGCACCTCGGCCTCGAGCGTCTCCGCCGGCGTCGTCTTGAGGAAGCCGAGCGAGGCGTCGCAGCCATCGACGCCGTCGCGCCCCGGCCGGCCGCCGCCGCCGCCGATCATCGGCTCGATCACGGTGACGTGGTGCCGGCCCGCCTCGGGATCCGGCAGGGACAGCGCGACCATGCAGCCCTGGCCGCCGCTGGCCGCCGGAATGTGCGCGGGCACGGCGCGGGCCAGCGCGCCCAGCACCGCGTCGTAGATCCGCAGCACGGTCGCGTAACGGACGCCACACGCCGCCGGGAACTTCGGGTTCACCACCGAGCCCTCGGGCAGGGTCATGCGCACGCGCCGGAGCACGCCGGCGTTCAGCGGGATCGTGCGGTCGCGGGTGACGAAGTAGTTCACCAGCGCGATCGACATGAACGGGTGCACGCGCCCGGCCGTCGGCACGTTCAGGGCCGAGCCCACCTGGACGTCGCTGCCGGTGAAGTCCAGGTGGATCTCGCCGTCGCCGATGGTGAGCGCGACCTTCAGCCGGATCGGGATGTCCGTCACCACGTCGTCCTCGATGTAGTCCACGAACTCGTAGCGACCGGCCGGCATGCGGCGGATCAGCGCCTCGACCTTGCGGGCGGCGTAGTCGATCAGATCGTCCATGGCCTTGTCGACGGTGTCGGGTCCGAAGCGGCGGATCAGCTCGTGCATCCGGCGCTCCCCGGTCGTGAGGCCGGCCACCAGCGCTTGCAGATCGCCCCAGTTCTGCTCGGGGATGCGGCAGTTGGCCAGGATCACGTCGAGCAAGTCGCGGTTCACCGCGCCGCGGACGAACAGCTTCTTGGGCGGCAGCCGCAGCCCTTCCTGGAAGATCTCCGAGGCGCGCGGCGTGATCGACGCCGGCACCATGCCGCCCACATCCGAGCTGTGCAGGAAGCCCGCGCCGTAGGCCACGAGGCGCCCGTCCCAGAAGATCGGGCGGATCAGATGGATGTCGGGCAGGTGCGTCGCCGCGGCGGCCGAGCCGTAGGGATCGTTGGTGATGACGACGTCGCCCGGCGCGAGCGGTCCGACGGCTTCCAGCGTGTGCGCGTAGCTGATGCCACCGAAGCTGGCGACGCCCAGCTCGACCGGATAGGCGAAGAACTCGCCCGACGGCGTGAGCAGGCCGCAGGTGAAGTCGGCCGTCTCCTTCACGAAGGTGGTGTAGGCCGTGCGCTCCACGACGTAGGCCATCTCCTCGACGGCGCCCTGCAGGTAGTTCCGGAGGATCTCGACGGTCAGCGCATCCAGGCGCATCAGCGCTCCCTCCGGAGCAGCAGGTTGCCGAAGCGATCGACCTCACCGAGGTGGCCGGCCGGCACCAGCACGGTCGTGTCCGGCTGCTCGACGATGGCCGGGCCGACCAGGCGGGCGCCGCGTCCGAGTTCCGCGCGCTCGAAGACGCCCGCCTCGGCGCGATGGCCGTCGAGCCAGATGCGCCGCGTCGTCCGCGGCGTGGCCGGTCCCGCTCCGGCCGGCGCCTCGGCGAGCGGCACCCGCGGCCGCCCGGCCCGGAGCTGCACGCGCAGGTTCACGATCTCCGCCGGCGCCTCGCGGTCGGCGTGGCCGAAGGCGCGCTCGTGCCCCCGGTGGAAGGCGGCCAGGATGGCGGTCGCGCCGTCGGCGACGAGCCAGGCGGGTTCGACGGGCACCTCGATCTCGTACGACTGTCCGACGTAGCGCATGTCGGCCGCGAGACGGAAGGTGGGCGCCTCCGAGCCGGCGCCGTGGCGCGCCAGCCAGTCCGCCAGCTCGGCGCGTAGCGCGTCGTACGTCTCGCGCAGCGTCTCGGGCGGCGCGGCGTCCACGCGGGTGTGCACGGTGCGCACCGCGTCGTTCACGATGTCCGCGCTGAGGGCGCCCAGCGCGCACAGCGTGCCCGGCGAGCGAGGGACGAACACCGTGGGGATGCCGACCTCGCGGGCGACGAGCGCGCCGACCACGGGCCCGGCGCCTCCGAAGGCCACGAGCGCGAAGTCGCGCGGGTCGACGGCGGCGCGGGACAGGATCTTGGTGAACTCCGCGTACATGTTCGAGACGGCCACGCGGACGATGCTCTCGGCCGCCTCGTCCGGCGTCATCCCGAGCGGGCCGGCGAAGCGCGCGACGGCCTCGTCGGCGAGGTCGCGGCGCAGGGGCATCCGCCCGCCCAGGAAGCGCTCGGGGTCGAGGAAGCCGCAGACGAGGAACGCGTCGGTCAGCGTGGCGTCCTTGCCGCCCCGTCCGTAGCAGGCCGGCCCCGGCTGGGCGCCGGTACTCTGCGGGCCCACCTTCGGCACGCCGACCTCGTCCACCCAGGCCACCGAGCCGCCGCCGGCGCCGATCGCCGTCACGCCCACGACCGGCATCATCACCGGCACGCCGCCCACGTGCTCGCTCGTGCTCCAGCGCGGGCGGCCACCCTCGACGACGGCGATGTCGGCGCTGGTGCCGCCCACGTCCAGCGTGATGACGTTGGGCAGGCCGGCCCGGCCGGCCACGTAGGCGGCGCCGATCACGCCGGAGGCGGGGCCCGACAGGAGTGTCGCCACCGTCTGCGCGCGGGCGGCGGCCACGGGCATGATGCCGCCGTTCGACTTGGTCACGTGCGGCGTGGCCGGCACTCCGCGCGCGGCCAGCGCCTGCTCGAAGCCCTGCAGATAGCGGCGCACCTTCGGCTGCACGTAAGCGTCGAGCGCGGCGAGGGCCGTCCGCTCGTACTCGCGCGCCTGCGGCCAGACGTCGGAGGACAGGCTCACCGGCAGCGCGGGCGCGACGGCCGCGGCGAGGGCGCCCGTCCGCCGCTCGTGCGCCGGATCGCGGTACGCGTGCAGCAGCGAGACCACCAGGCCCTCGACGTCCTGCGCGGCCAGGCGCCGGACCGCCTCTCGCACGCCATCCTCGTCGAGCGGGGTGTCCACGCGGCCGTCGGCGCGCAGGCGCTCGCGCACCTCGGCCACCCGCGCGCGAGGGATCAGCGGCAGCGGGCGCGTGCCGTCAAGGTCGAACGGGTTGGGCAGCCGCAGCCGCTGCAGCTCCAGCACGTCGCGGAAGCCCTCGGTGACCAGCAGGCCGAGGCGGGCGCCCGTGCGCTGGATGAGCGTGTTCACGGCGATGGTGGTGCCGTGCACGACGGTGCCGATCTCGCGCAGGTCGACGCCGTGCTCCGTCGCCAATTGATCGAGCCCCTCCCGCACGGCCTCGGCGAACTCGTGCGGGGTCGAGGGAACCTTGAGGCCGATCAGCGCGCCGGTCTCGGTGTCGAAGAGGCTGAAGTCGGTGAAGGTCCCGCCGATGTCGATCCCCAGCCAGAACCGCCGGCCGCTCTCGGTCATCCCCTCAGCCGGCCCGGCGGGTGTCGCGAACGCGGCGCGCCTTGAACTCCGTCTTGGGCAGGGTGCCGGGTGCCAGCACCTCGACCTCGCACCGCACCTCGCAACGCGCGCGGATCTCGCGCTCGACGTGAGCGGCGACCGCGTGGTCGGCGTGCTCGACCCGCGCAGTCATCACGTCCAGGCCGTCGGCCGTGGTGGCGAGCACGATCTCGTACTCGTCGCCGACGCCGGGGACGGCCCGCACCGCTTCCTCGAGCTGGACGGGGTACATCTTCACGCCGCGCAGGTTGATGAGCTCGTCGCTGCGGCCGGCGAAGGCCCCGACCGCGCGCACGTGCGTCCGCCCGCACGCGCAGGGCGCGGTGGTGAGCGTCGTGTAGTCGCCGACCAGGAAGCGCAGCTGCGGCGAGCTCTCCGAGTTGAGGCTGGTGCACACGGTGAGGCCGCGGGTGCCCTCGCCGACGCGCTGCCGGCTGTCGGCGTCGACCAGCTCCCAGACCTGGACGTCCTCCATCAGATGGGTCGTGACGGGCCCGGGGCCCTGGTCGGACGCCGGACAGGAATAGCCGCCGCAGTGGGGCGAGACCTCGGTGCACCCGTAGAACTCGACGAGCCGGGCGTTCCAGAGCGTCTCCAGCCGCCGGCGCGTGCCGACGAGACCCGCGGCCGGCTCGCCGCCGACGAGCAGCAGGCGCACCGAGCTGGCCGCCGGGTCCAGCCCGCGCTCGGCCATCACGCGGGCCAGGCGCAGCGCGTAGGAGGGCGTGCACGTGAGCACGGTCGGCCTGAAGCGGTCGATCAGCATGGCGCGCGCCTCGCCGGTCAGGCCGCCGCCGGGGATGCACCCCACGCCCATCGCGGCCAGCGCGAATTGCACGCCCCAGGCGAACACGTGGGGCCCGTAGCCCGCGCAGATCAGCACGCTGTCGGACGGCCGGATGCCGAAGGCGTGCAGGGCCCGCGCGTTGGCCCACGCCCACAGCTCGCGGTCGCGCTGCGAGTAGCGGAAGATGCGCGGCGCGCCGGTCGAGCCCGACGAGGAGAACATCATCCAGCCCCGCGTCGCCCACAGGGCGTCGTCGTGGGTGGTGTAGGTGCCGTAGGGCGGGGCGGCGGCGCCGTCGGCGATCATCTCGGCCTTGTCGACCACCGGCCATTTCGGCAGGTCGCCGACCGTGCGGATGTCGGT
This sequence comes from Methylomirabilia bacterium, assembly GCA_041499965.1. Lineage (GTDB taxonomy): Bacteria > Methylomirabilota > Methylomirabilia > Rokubacteriales > CSP1-6 > AR5. Next base: position 6,514 of record JBGQLG010000166.1, on the reverse strand, counting down.
CGGGGCCAGGCCGAGCCGGTCGAAGCGGCGGCGGTAGAACGCGCTGTTCTCGTAGAGGAACGGCGTGAGCACCGCCAGCTTGGCGTTCTGGATGGCGATCAGCTCGTCGCGGCCGGCGCAGTCGAGCGAGGGCGACCAGTAGTCGGCCGAGCCGGCGCGATCCGCGTCGCGCTGGTAGCGCGCGAGGACGTCGAGCCACGCCGCGCGGGTTCGCTCCGGCCGATCGCTCACGATCGTTCGTGTACCGCGCTGGCCCGGCGAAGTCAATCGCGCTACGATCCCTGCCCGTGAGGTGAGGCCATGATTCTCGAGCGCTTCAAGGTGCCGGCCAAGGACCAGGTATTCGTCTCCGAAGCGGCGCTGCGCGCCACCGTCACCCAGATCTTCGAGAAGCTCGGCCTGACGCCCGAGGAGGCCGCCGAGGGCGCCGACGTGCTGACGATGACCGACCTGCGCGGCGTCGAGACCCACGGTGTCTCGAACATGCTGCGCATGTACGTGCGCGACTACAAGGCCGGCAAGCTCGATCCGCGACCCGGCTGGCGCCTCGTCCGACAGTCGCCCGCCACCGCGGTGATCGACGCCGAGCGGCGGCTTGGCATCATCGTGGGCCCCAAGGCCATGCGGCTGGCCGTCGACAAGGCCCGGGCGGTCGGCGTCGGTGTGGTCACCGTGTACAACAGCGGGCACTTCGGCGCCATCGGCCACTACGCGATGCAGGCGGCCCAGCAGGGGCTGATCGGCGTGTGCTTCACCGGCGCCGGGCTGAGCGTGGTCCCCACCTTCGCGGCCAAGCCGCTGCTCGGCACGAACCCGATCGCGCTGGCGGCGCCGGCGCGTCACGAGGCGCCGATGCTCTTCGACGCGGCCACCTCGGCGATCGCCGGCAACAAGATCCGCCTGGCCATCCGCGTCGGCTCGCCGCTGCTGGCCGGCTGGGTGACCGACAAGGACGGCACGCCGATCATGGAGGAGAAGCCCGTCTTCGACCGTGACGAGTATCACCAGGCGCCGCTCGGCGGCACCCGCGAGCAGGGCTCCCACAAGGGCTACGGCCTGGCACTCATGGCCGAGGTGCTGTCCACCGTGCTCTCCGGCGCGCTGCCCACGATGCTGGCGCCCGGCAGCGGGTCCAAGAACCACTTCGCGGCGTACGACATCGGCGCCTTCACCGATCCCGAGCAGTTCAAGACCACGATGGACGACATGCTCAGGACCCTGCGCACCGCCCAGCCGGCGCCGGGCGAGGAGCGCGTCCTCTACCCGGGGCTGTCGGAGGCCGAGGAGATCGAGCATCGCCGGGCCCACGGCATCCCGCTGCACAAGGAAGTGCTCGCCTGGTTCGCCGAGTGCACGCGCGACCTCGGCCTGGCTCCGCTGGCCGCCATGCGCTGAAGCGGCGCGGGGGGGTCACTCGCGCGCGATCACCTCGAAGATCCGGAAGCGCGGGCCCTCCGCGACGAGCCGGAAGGCCGTCGGGTGGGCGCGGGCCAGCGCCGCGAAGCAGTCCTCCTCGGGCGGGAGCCAGTAGCTCCAGGTGCGCTCGTTGATCACGATGAGCTGCACGCCGTACTTCCGGATACCCTCCATGAGCGGGCCGGGGTCGCTGATCGGCGGAAACCAGATCACCTGACGCCCCGAGTAGTGGTAGACGACGTCGACCTGTCGTGCCATGACGATCGCGGAGTCGGCCGTGTGCGCTCGCAGCCAGCGGCCGGCCTCGACGTCGGGGTACGTCGCCCGCGCCGTCAGGTCGAAGGCGAGATTGTCACGACCGAGCCGGGCCTCGCGGGCGATGCCGAGGCCCACCTCCGCGGTGAAGAGCAGCAAGCCCGCGGCGCTCAGCGCCGACACCAGCACCGGCCACGGCAGTCGCTCGACCGCCGCGCGGAGCCGCATCCCGTGCATCGACGCCGCGGCGAGGCCCACGAGTGCGAGCAGCGCCCAGAACGCCGCCGCGACCGTGAGCTGCATGCTTTCCGTCCGCCACGCCGAGATACCGGCGTGGGTGGCGGCCGGCAACGCCAGCAGGGCGGTCCAGGCGCCGGTCCGCCGCGGTCGCCGCGCGGCCCAGCCGAGCAGGCGCCGGCCGCCGCGCCAGAGGTAGAGCCCGGCCAGCGGCACGATCGGCAGGAGAAACCGCATCTCGAGATCCCACGGCCACAGCAGATACATGGCCTCGTGCCCGAGGAAGTACCACTCGGTCACGCGGCCGCCGCTCGGCCACAGCGAGCCGCCGAGACCGATGAGGATGAGGATCAAAGGGACGGCCAGCATCGGCGATGACCAGACCGGGTTGATCCATCCCGGCCACGCCAGCAGGCTCACCAGCCCCGTCACGCGCTCGGTCAGGTTCTTCACCACGCGGGGTGGGATGTCGACGAGCGACGCTGCGCCCAGCTCCGGGTCGTTGCCGCTCTTCACGCTCAGCTGCGAGACGTAGGAGCGGGGATAGCCCCCGATCGGCCACTCGATGAACTCGTGCGCCGCCACCCAGTGCATCCAGGCGGCCTGGGCCAGCATGGCCGCCACCACCATCGGCAGGAAGATCCTCAGCCGGCCGCCCGCGGCCCGTCGATCGGTGAGCCAGGAGACGGCGAGCCAGGCCGCGAGCCCTCCCACGAGGGCAATGCCCGCCGACCGGATCAGCAGCGAGGTGAGCAGCGCCAGGGCACAGAGCAGCCAGGTCACCGGCCCGCCTCGTGACGGAGCACGAGCACGGCGGCCTCGAGGATGAGGCTGCGGATCTCGGCGTGATGGATCAGTGCCTGGCTGGTGTCGCCGCGCTCCAGGCATCCCCCCAGCTTGACGTTCTGGTCCTCGATGTCACGCAGCAGGTCGAGGAGCATCAGCCGTCTCCTCTCGTGTCGGCCCGGGAGCGCCGCGCCTGGTCCAGTCGCCCCACCAGCAGCAGCGTGACCATGCTCGTGAACAGGTACGGCAGGTCCGACAGCACCGTCCGGGTCTCGAGCGTGAACAGGAGCGGGGAGGAGATCAGCAGCAGGCTGATGACCCCACCGGCCACCCGCCCTTCCTCACGGCGGAGCAGCTCGTAGCCGGCCAGGACGCCGAGCGTGGAGCACACGACCACCGCGTGGATGAAGACGGAGTAGCCGCAGCCCACCGTGACGCACAGCGTGGCCAGGAACGCCGGGAATCCCGGCGGGACCACCGTCTCGGGCCGGGCGTTGAAGCCGTACGCACCGTGCGAGAGCAGGGAGCGGGCCAGCTCGAAGTACGTCGTGTCGCCCGTGAAGAAGTCGTCGGCGCGCAGCGCGAGGGCGTAGTGCATCGCGCCGACGGCCACGATCGCGGCCCACACGGCCGCGTCCACCACGGTGGGCCCGCGCCTCGGCGGGCCGCCCGGCGCCTCGGGACACGTCGCACTAGGCGATGTTGCGCACATGGGCGGGTGGGGTGGTGTCGGGCCGGCGCACGACGCGGTGGGGCACGAGGGGCTTGGCCCGCCGCGCGCGGAGCAAGTTGAAGCGCAGGATGTGGCCGAGGGCGGCGACCCCGTCGCGCCAGGTGATCTTCTTGCCGGCCGCGTAGTCGCGGCCGTGATACGAGATCGGCACTTCGTAGATGCGGCAGCCCCGCCGCGCAATCTTGGCGGTGATCTCCGGCTCGAAGCCGAACCGGTCCGACTGCAGATCGACGTCCTTCAGCACGCTGGTCCGGAAGACCTTGAAGCCGGTCTCCATGTCGGTCAGATTGAGGTCGCTCAGCATGTTGCTGAGCAGCGTGAGCAACCGGTTCGCGACCGCGTGCCAGAAGAACAGCACGCGGTGGGGGCCGCTGAGGAACCGCGAGCCGTACACCACGTCGGCGTGACCCGCCAGGATGGGCGCCAGCAGCGCCGGGTAGTCCTGGGGGCTGTACTCAAGGTCGGCGTCCTGCACGATGACGACATCGCCGGTCACGTAGGCCAGCCCGGTGCGGATGGCCGCCCCCTTGCCGGCGTTGCGCTCGTGAAAGACGACGGTGACGCCGGGCCGCGACCGCAACACCTCGCGCGTTCCGTCCGTCGACCCGTCGTCGACGATCACGATTTCCGCCTCGAGGTCGGCGACGGCGATGCCCCGCAGCACCTCGGCGACGGTCTGCACCTCGTTGAACACAGGGATGACCACGGATACCTTCATCGTCCCCTCCGATGGCACTGATTGCGACGAATCCCCGGCCGGGCCGGGCGAGGAGGACAGCGGACGAAGCGAAGGGACTTAGGCGAGCGGGGGAGCGCGATCGAGACGAGCGATGATGCTCCGGCGGACCGGAACCTCGGGCACGACGGCCGAGGGTGCCGGGCCCGCGGAGACCGGCGCGAGCGCCTGCGGCGGGTCGGCGGCCGGGGCGGCGACCATGCCGACGACCTCGAGCACGACGTCGTCGTGGTCGGCGTCGTCGTAGTATCCAGCGACCCAGGTGGGATCCGGCGGCGAGGCGTGGCCGAGCGACGTCAGAATGGTCAGGCTGCAGGCCAGCACCACGGCCAGGAGCCAGACGGGCCAGACACGCAGCGTCGCTCGCTTCACGGCGCGCAGGATACTCCTGCTCGGGCGGGCCCGCCACAAATTGACAGGCCCACGCTTTCGGACGATCCTGCCCGGCGTCGCGCGTATGACGAAGCCGATCGCCTCCGGCTCACGGCTCCTCACCGGTCTCTACGTCGTGCAGCTCTGCGCGGCCGTTGCCGTGCTGACGCTGCAGCGACGGGGCGACCGGACCTTGCTGAGCTTCCTGGCGGGGCCCGCCGGGTGGGTGTGCATCGCGGCGCTCGTCGCGCTCGCCGCCTCCGTGCTGGGGCTGGCGTACCTGGTCCGCGGCGTGGCGCCGCCGCGCGGGCGGCGACTGGCGGTCCCGCTCGTCGTCAACCTGGTCTCGCTCGCGCTCGTCTCGGGCGTCGCCGAGGCCGTCGTGCGCCTCCTGGCCACGCCCACCATCCAGGGGCCGGTCGTCGCCGGCACGGTCCTGCTGCCGCACCGGTGGGAGGAGGTGGCCGCGCGCAGCCGCGCCCTCCTCGACGACGCGAGCGCCGCCCGGTCGTATCTGGTGGCCGATTCCGATCTCGGCTGGACGATCGGACCGAGCCGGCAGAGCGCTGACTACAACCGCCCGGGCGTGGACGAGTACCTGGCCCGGCTCGGCTCGCCGGCCGGCCGCCGGCCGGCGCCCGCCGCGGACGCCGCCATCTACGTGAGCAGCGTCGAAGGGATGCGGAGCCCGCGGCCCGGCGTGTCGTTCGCGGCCCTGCCGGCGAAGCGTCGCGTCGCGCTGGTGGGCGATTCGTTCACGTTCGGACTCGAGGTTCACTACGAGGACACGTGGGGCAATCAGCTCGAGCGGGCGCTGGGCCCGGAGTTCCAGGTGCTGAATTTCGGCGTGGACGGCTACGGGATCGATCAGGCCTACCTGCGCTACCGGCGCGACGTGGCCGCCTGGCACCCCGAGATCGCCGTCCTGGGGGTGATCGACGACGACGTCCGGCGGACGATGTGCGTGTACGCCTTCCTGTGCTTCCCCGGGTTCGGGATGCCGTTCGCCAAGCCGCGCCTGGTGCTGGGCCCGCAGGGCCTCACGCCCCTGAACCTGCCGCTGGCCCCCCCGCGCACGCTCTTCGACACGCGCGCGATCACCGAGCTACCCTACCTGGCCTTCGACGCCTCGTTCGATCCGATCGAGTGGGCGCAGCACTTCTATCACCACGCCTACGCGATCCGCCTCGTGCTCTCACGCTACCGCCCGTGGTCGACGCCCAGGCCCGCGGTGAGCCCGCCCGCCCAGCGCGCGCTCAACGCGGAGATCGTCCGCGCCTTCATCCGGCTTGCGCGCGAGCGCGGCGCCGTGCCGATCGTCGTCTACTTCCCGTCGCGCCCCCACCCGGGCTCTGTCTCGGGAGCGGCAAGCGTCGCCCGGGAGACGTTCGACGCGAACCACATCCGCTACCTCGACCTGACCGACTGCGTCGCCGCCGTGCCCCCAGACGAGCGCTTCATGGCCCTGCACTACTCGCCCCGCACCAACACCGCCGTCGCCCGCTGCCTGCAGAAGGCAATCGCCGCCGGCTTCCACAGCTCCTAGAATTCCGGGTCAGCGGATCCCGGGTCAGCGATTCCTCCGCTGCGCGGTCGCGAGCGGTCTGGGCTTGCGGCGTGGCCGGCGGGGCGACAGGGTCCCCAGAGGTTTCGTTGACTTCGATCGTGTCTAGCCTCACGCCGGACGAGGCTCCGACCATCCCTACGCGCGACGGGAAGTCTCACGCGGAACCGACGGGACCCTGTCGCCCCGCCGGCCGCGCCACAAGCCCAGACCGCTCGCGACCGAGGAGTGGACGAGTCGCTGGCTACGCCGGCGCGCGAAAGGCTTCGTCGATCTCGACCTGGTACCCGTTGGCCAGCCGGTTCGTCTCGTTGGCCATGCCGACGACCGCCAGCAGCTCGCCCAGCATCTCGTTCGTCATGCCCCGCGTGCGCGCGGAGGCGGTGTGGGAGGCGATGCAGTAGTCGCAGCCGTT
>JBGQLG010000165.1:0-12027 GCA_041499965.1 Methylomirabilia bacterium | reverse complement strand
GCGCATGTGATCGTCGATCCAGAACTGGCCCACGCGCTCGGCGGCCACCTCACGCAGCTTGGCCTGCATGTGGCGCAGGTGCTCGTCGGGCGGCTCGGTGCCATGGAAGCGCCACACGACCATCGGCGTCTCGCAGATCTCGCACTCGGCCACCCAGCAGATCTCGTCCTCATGAAACCACGGCGTGATCTTCGCCGCCCGACACAGATCACACCCGTCCTTCTTCTCGAACACCCGCTCGCTCCCCTCACTCACCGCGCTCCCCTCGCTCACGGCACTCCCCTCGCCGGCCGCGCGCCTCTCGTTTGCCGCATTCCCCTCCGCCCCCCACTGCGGACCCGCCCGTCATTCACGAAGCGCGCTCTCTTTTGCGGCGATCCAGCAGTTGTCATGGCGCCATTGGATCCGTCTCACACCCATCCGAACCGGTGGGGGGCTTGGGGGGAGCGGCGGTTCGCTCCCCCCAAACTCAATAATCCGGACCGTCGAGGAGCGGGAACGCGCTGAACACGTGGGGCAGCGCCACGGGCGGCGCGGCGTGGACGTACGAGGGATCGAGCGCGCCGAGGCGATCGACGCCGAGCAGAGCCAGGGCGATGCGGATCTCGTCTTCCATCAGCTCGAGCATGCGCACGCAGCCGGCGGCGCCGGCGGCGGCCAGGCCGAAGCAGGGCATCCGGCCCATCCCGACCACGTTGGCGCCGAGCGCGATGGCCTTCACCACGTCCGTCCCGCGCTGGAAGCAGCCATCCACGATGATCTTGGCGCGACCGCCCACCGCCTTGACCACCTCCGGCAGGACGTCGAGCGACCCACGGCCCTGATCGAGCTGGCGGCCGCCGTGATTGGAGACGTAGACGACGTCCACCCCGTGCTCACAGGCCAGCGCGGCGTCCTCGGCGGTGGCGATGCCCTTGAGGATCAGCGGCACGTTGGGGTGCGTGTCCTTGAAGCGCTTGACGTGGCTCCAGCCGAGCCCCGCCTGGTAGTCGAAGCCCGTGGCCCGCGCGCGCCACGGCTTGACGAACCGCCGGGCCAGGTCGCGCTCGCGGCGGCTGTAGGACGCCGTGTCCACCGTCAGGCAAAAGCCGGTGTAGCCGTTGGCCACGGCCCGCTGAACGTGATCGTCCACGAAGCTGTCGTCGCCCCGGACATAGAGCTGGAAGATCCGGAAATTGTCCGCCGCCTTGGCCACGGCCTCGAGGCCCGGGTTGCAGACCGAGGACAGCATCTGGGGGACCTCGAACTCGGCCGAGGCCTGGGCGGCGGTGGCGCCCCCGCCGGGGGTGAAGCTCTCGATCGAGCCGATCGGCGCCATCATCACCGGGATGCGCAGCGGCCGGCCCAGGAAGGTGGAGGTCGCGTCCACCTTGGAGACGTCGCGCAGCACCCGGGGCCGGAAGGCCAGCGAGTCGATGGCCAGGCGGTTGCGGCGAAGGGTGGTCTCCGTCTCCGCGGCGCCGACCAGGTAATCCCACGGGCCGGGGGCCAGGGTGGTCCGGGCGGCCTTGACGATCTCGTGCAGCGTCTGGAACCGGTCCTCGAGTCCTGAACTCACGGCGGGAGAGGATAGCAGATTAAAGGGCTGGGAATCGCCCGCGAAATGTGGCAACCTAGGCGGCCTCATGAGAATCGAGGTCGTCGAGAACCAGATCGAGGCGGCGCTCAAGGCCCTCAAGAAGCGTATGCAGAAAGAGGGTCTGTTCCAGGAGATGAAGCGCCGCGCCCACTACGAGAAGCCCTCGGTCAAGCGCAAGCGCAAGCAGGCCCAGGCGCGGCGCAAGCGGCGCAAGGCCATGCGCCGGCAGCAAGCCACCGACGACGAGTAGCCTCCACCGCGGTCGGGCGCCGACCGAACAGGGTCGGCGTGTCAGCTAGATGACGTACGTCGTGCTCGATCCCTCTCTGCAGCAAGCCGATCCAGGCCGGTTCGATACCCTGTTCGCCCAGTTCGCCCGGGGCTACGCGAAACACTTCAGCGGGGACGAGGCCGAATCGACCGGCGAGTGGCGGGCCCGCATCAACGGCAAGACGCCGCCGCAGCCGGTGATGCGGATCGTCGTCGCCGTCGAGCGCGTGAACGACGAGGAGCGCGTCGTGGGTGGGCTGGCCGCCGAGCACTATCGCCACGCCGCCTGCGTGCTCGCCACCTACCTCTACGTGGACGAGGCGTATCGCGGACGTCGCTACGCCAGGGACCTCCTGAAAACGGCCGGCGAAGCGTTCAGCACGGAGACCTTCGAGCCCGTCATGCTCGCCGAGGTCGAGTGGCCCGGCCTCCTGTCGACGGCCACCGCCAAGAACGAGGCGCGTCGTCGGCTGTGCTTCTTTGCGCGGCTCCGCGCCCGCATGCTGCAGCTCGACTATGTCCAGCCGGCTCTCGGCGTCGGCAAGCAGCCGGTCCGGCATTTGCGGCTCTTCTGGCTGCCGCCGCCGTCCCGCCGCCGCCCGGCCGACCGCGAGCTGGCCGCCACCGTCTCCGCGTTTCTCGAGGAGTTCTACGAGGCGCTCGCGGCCGAGAACGGCGGCTCCTTCGACACGAAGACGTTGGCGCACATGCAGCTGCAGCTGGTCGACCGGAAGGGCCGCCCGCTCACGGTGCCGCTGCCGCGACTGCGCTTGACGCAGGCGGCGGTCTGCTTGCACTTCGTGGAGGCGCTCAGCGACACCAAACGAACGACCGCCTTCCTGAGCGGAGTTCGCCAGTATCAGTGCCGGGTGCTGCATTCCATGGAGACCGACCTGCTCTCGCGGGCCTATCGAGTCCCCGGCCGCCGGCTCTTCCGGACGGTGTGCATGACCAAGCCGCTCGATCCGGAGCCGGCCGACGGCGACGCGGGGCTCGAGGTCGAGATCGAGTTCCCCTCGTGGGTCACGTTCCGCTCGGAGAACCGCGAGGAGGAGCGGCACTGGCCGCTTCGCCAGCGCCTGGTGCGTGCCTATCTGGCGCCGTCGATCTTCCTCGACGCCCGGCTGATCGTCTGGCACCTGACGCTGCGGGTGGACGAGCGGCTGGCGAGCGATGGCGATCCGCGCCGCTGGTTCGACGAGCAGGACGTCGTCGCCCTGCTCAAGCTCACCGACGACGAGGCTGACCAGGAGTTCCTGGAGGTGCCGGTGGGCGGCCCCGAGGCGGCGCGTCGCATCACCAAGAACATCACGTTTCGACTGGGCGACGGCGACCGCCCCGCGCTCGATGTCGCCGGGCTCCTGCAGGCCGTCGCCGCGATCACCCACGACCATATCCAGCGGGTCGAGGGCGTTGACCCACCCGTCCCCCACCACGTGGCGGCGCCGATCGCCGCCACCGTCGAGCTGCTCGGCTGGCGGGTCGATGGCGCGAAGCCGTGGGCCGGAGTGCGCGACCCGTCGCGGCGCGAGGCGCTGTGCGGGATCGTCACCGGGATCCTTGACTTCGACCGGATCGACCGCGCCGAGGCGCGCGACACGCTCACGCCGTCGGTCGAGCTCGCCGACGCGCTGTTGCGCGTGCACCGCGAGCGGGTGGTGTACGTCGCGGAGGACGACCGCGCGGCGCGCACCGTCGCCGGCTCCGTCGGCATCAGCCCGTACCTGATCCTGCCGCACGCCGCCGCCCTCTGCGACGACGGGCTCCTGCAGCCATTCGAATCGACGCGCGACACCGACCCCGGCTCCGTGCGCGAGCTCTCCGTCGCGGTCGGGCGCCGCGAGGACGCGTTGCGGAAGAAGTGGGTCCCGAATCCGTTCTTCTACCCGACCGAGCAGCGGTTGTTCGAGCACGCGCTCGTGGAGGGAGGCACCGCCGCCCGGCGCGCGAAGGAGGAGGAGCGGCTGCTGGAGCTGAAGACCCGCCTGCAGCTCGCCATCGACACGCAGCGCGCGAAGTTCGAGGCGCTCGTCCAGGCCCTGCTCGCCGCCATCACGGCGGTCTCGGTGGACACGCTCGCCGTCGATTTCATCGGGTGGCTGCGGGGTCCAGCGTCCCCGGCGTACGACAAGGTCCTCGGCCACGGCCTGACGCTCGCCCTGGCCCTGTTTTGCTCCCTCTTCATCTACCTCTGGAAGCTGCCACCCGGGGACCGCGGCCCGGGGAAGCCGGCCCGACGCTCCCGCCGGCGCCGGTGATGGCAGGCTGACGTCGGCGCGTCACCCGAGCAGATCCAGCCCCAGCAGCGTTCCCAGCTCGACCAGGGCGGGCTCGGGGTCGTCCACCTTGATGGTGGTCATCCCGAGGGCGCGCGCCGCCTTGAGGTTGCTGCCGATGTCGTCAAGGAACGCGGTGCGCGCGAGCTCGACGCCCAGCTCGCGGCACGCGAGCTGGTAGATCCGCGGATCCGGCTTGCGCAGGCCGACCACGCGGGACTCCACGAAGACGTCGAAGTGCGACCGCAGGCGGTGCGGGATGACGTCGTCGTCCGGGCCTTCGCGCTTCCAGTTGTTGGTGAGGGCGCCGACGCGGAACCCCCGGGCGCGCAGGCGCCGGATCGCCTCGAGCATGACGGGACGCGCCACGCCGGCCGCGGCGATGGCCGCCATGACGGCGGCGCCGTCCACCTCGAACCCGTGGACCCGGCAGTCGGCCTCGAACAGCGCGTGGAAGGCCCCGACGGTCAGCTCGCCGCGCTCGAGCCGCGCCCACGCGCCCGTCTCGCCGGCGGCGGCGATCGCGCGGTTGATCGAGTTCGGCGCCAGCCCGCGCTCGCGCTCGTAGCCGGCGATCGCGTGCAGGGGTGAGTCCATCACGACGCCTCCCATGTCGAACAAGACGCCGGTCAGCTCGCCCACGCGGGGAATTGTAGCCGCACGGTGCATCGGGGCGCCAGGCGCCGATGCCCCTCGGCCGTGATACGATCCCGCCGTCGCCAGGCCGACCCGTCGAACCGAGAGGACACAGCTATGACAGCCATCACCAAGTCCGTCGATCTCGACCGCCGCGGCCGCGTGGCGGTGCTGACCGTCAACAATCCGCCCGTCAACGCGCTCAGCCAGCACGTGCGCCAGGGGCTGCGCGAGGGCGTGCAGCAGGCGATCGCCGACGGCGCGGTGAGCGCGATCGTCATCGTATGCGCCGGGCGCACGTTCATCGCCGGCGCCGACATCACGGAGTTCGGCAAGCCGCCGGCCGCGCCGGGGCTGCACGAGGTGCTCGACCTCATCGAGAACAGCCCCAAGCCGGTCGTCGCCGCCATCCACGGCACCGCGCTCGGCGGCGGGCTCGAGGTCACGCTGACCTGTCACTATCGCGTGGGCGTGAAGGACGCGCGCTTCGGGCTTCCCGAAGTCAAGCTGGGCCTGCTGCCGGGCGCGGGGGGGACGCAGCGGCTGCCGCGGGTCGTCGGCGTCGAGAAGGGCCTGTCGATGATGGTGAGCGGCGATCCCATCCGGGCCGACGAGGCGCTCAAGAGCGGACTGATCGACGAGATCGTGGACGGTGACCTGGCGGCGGCGGGCGTGGCGTTCGCCGACAAGGTGCTGAACGAGAAGCGCCCGCTGAAGAAGATCCGCGACCTCGACGAGAAGGTCGCGGCGGTGCGCGGCAAGCCCGAGGTGTTCGCGAACTTCCGCAAGTCGGTGGCGCGCCAGATCCGCGGCTTCCGGGCCCCCGAAAACATCATCAAGGCCGTCGAAGCAGCCGTGAGCCTGCCGTTCGCCGAGGGCCTCAAGCGCGAGCGCGAGCTCTTCGCCGAGCTGCTCACCTCGCCCGAGTCCAAGGCCCAGCGCTACTTCTTCTTCGCCGAGCGCGAGGCGGCCAAGATCCCCGACGTGCCGGCCGACACGCCGGCCAGGGACGTGAAGAAGGCCGCGGTGATCGGCGCCGGCACCATGGGCGGCGGCATCGCCATGAACTTCGCCAACGCCGGCATCCCGGTGACGGTCGTCGAGATGAACCAGGAGGCGCTCGATCGCGGCCTGGGCATCGTGCGCAAGAACTACGAGGCCACGGCCAGCCGCGGCCGCCTCACGGCTGCCGACGTCGAGAAGCGCATGGGGCTCATCACCGGCAGCACGGACTGGAGTGCCGTGCGCGACGCCGACATGATCATCGAGGCCGTCTTCGAGGAGATGCCGATCAAGAAGGAGGTCTTTGCCAAGCTCGACGGGATCGCGAAGGCCGACGCCGTGCTGGCGACGAACACCTCCACGCTCGACGTCGACGAGATCGCCTCGGCCACCAAGCGGCCGGAGAGCGTCATCGGCACGCACTTCTTCAGCCCGGCCAACGTCATGCGGCTGCTGGAGAACGTGCGCGGCGCCAAGTCGTCGAAGACGACGATCGCCACGGCGATGAGCATCGGCCGGCGCATCGCCAAGGTGCCGGTGCTGGTCGGCGTCTGCTACGGCTTCGTCGGCAACCGCATGCTCCACCAGCGCGGCCAGCAGGCCGAGAAGCTCATCCTGGAGGGCGCGCTGCCGCATCAGGTCGACAAGGTGCTCACCGACTTCGGCTTCCCGATGGGGCCCTTCGCCATGGGCGACCTGGCCGGCCTCGACGTGGGCTGGCGCATCCGCAAGGGGCGCGGCACCAAGTCGCCGGTGGCCGACCGCATCTGCGAGCTGGGGCGCTTCGGGCAGAAAACCGGCAGCGGCTACTTCAAGTACGAGAAGGGTGATCGCACGCCGATCCCCGATCCCGACGTCGAGAAGATCATCGTGGAGGTGGCCACCGAGCAGGGCATCACGCGCCGTCACATCACCGATGCGGAGATCCTCCAGCGGCTGCTCTACCCGATGGTGAACGAGGGCGCCAAGATCCTCGACGAGAAGATCGCCACCCGGGCCAGCGACATCGACGTCATCTGGGTGTACGGCTACGGCTGGCCGGTCTACCGCGGCGGCCCGATGTTCTGGGCGGATCAGATCGGCGTGCGGGCGCTGCGCGACACGATGCTCGCGTTCCAGAAGGCCAGCGGGGACGCGTTCTGGACCCCGGCGGCGCTGCTCAACCGCCTGGCCGACGAGGGCAAGGGGTTCACCGGCCAGTGAGCGCGGTGGACCTCGCCTACACGCCGGCGACCGAGCTGGCCGCGCTGATCCGGTCGAAGAAACTCTCGCCGGTCGAGCTGACGCGGGCGGTGCTGGAGCGCATCGAGCGGCTCAATCCCACGCTGAACGCGTTCTGCACGGTCACCGCCGACGCCGCGCTGGCCGCCGCCCGCGCGGCCGAGCAGGCGGTGATGCAGGGCGAGCCGCTGGGCCCGCTCCACGGCCTGCCGTTCTCGGTGAAGGACCTGACGCTCACCAAGGGCGTGCCGACCAAGTTCGGCTTGCACATCTTCGCCAACCGGATCGGCGAGGTCGACGCGCCCTACGTGCGGCGGCTGCACGAGGCCGGCGGCGTCATGGTCGGCAAGACGACCTCGCCCGAGTTCGGCTGGAAAGCGCTCGGCGACAGCCCGCTCACCGGCATCACGCGCAATCCGTGGAACACCGGCGTCACCACGGGCGGCTCCAGCGCGGGCGCCGGGGCGGCGGCCGCCGCCGGGCTCGGTCCCCTGCACCAGGGCTCCGACGGCGCGGGCTCCATCCGCATTCCGTCGGCCTTCTGCGGCATCGTCGGCATCAAGGCCAACTACGGGCGGGTGCCGCTGTGGCCCGTGTCCAACAACGACTACGCGACGCACGCCGGGCCGATGACCCGCACGGTGGCCGATGCGGCCCTGATGCTGAGCGTGATGGCGGGCCCCGACGATGCCGACCCGAGCTGCCTGGACGCGCCGCCGGCCGACTACGTCGGCCAGCTCGACCGGGGCGTGCGGGGCCTGCGGGTGGCGTTCAGTCCCGACCTCGGCGGGCTGCGCGTGGATCCCGAGGTGGCGAGCGTCGTGGCGGCGGCGGCCCGGGCCTTCGAATCGCTGGGCGCCAGCGTCGAGGAGGTCAAACCCGGCTTCGCCGACTCGCACGACATGATCCGGCTGATCTGGGGCGCCCACTACCTCGGCAACTACGGCCAGCACCTCGCCGAGTGGCGGAGCCGGATGGATCCGGGCCTCGTCGCCTGCATGGACGAGGCGACGCGGTGGAGCGCGCAGGACTACGTCGCCATGCGCGGGCGCAAGCTCGCCTACTGGGACAGCGTGCGCCCGCTCTTCGAGCGCTATGACCTGCTGCTGACGCCGACGACCTCGGTCGCCGCGTTCGAGGTCGGCCGTCTCAATCCCGCCGGGTGGCCGCAGCACGCCTGGGACTGGCTGCCGTGGGCGTCGTTCTCCTACCCATTCAATTTCACCGGCCAGCCCGCCGCCACCGTGCCGGCCGGCTTCACGCCGGGCGGGCTGCCGGTGGGGCTGCAGATCGTCGGCCGGCGCCTGGCCGATCTCACCGTGCTGCAGGCCGCGCGCGCCTTCGAGACCGCGCGGCCGTGGGCGGACAAGACGCCTCTTTGACATGGGGGCCCCGACATGGCCCCCAATCCCCCATACGCTCGAGCCGCCCCGGCGAAGCCGTGGCGGCCCTCGTTGACCGCTGGAGGTTTCCGCGATGGCTGACACGGTCGGATTCATCGGGCTCGGCACGATGGGCAGTCCCATGGCCGCGAATCTCGCCAAGGCCGGCGTGCCGCTGGTCGTGTACGACGCCAGCGCGACGGCCGCCGCGGCCGTGGCCCAGCAGTCCGGCGTCACGCTGGCCGTGTCGCCGGGTGACGTCGCCTCGCGCGTGGCGGTGCTCTTCACCTGCCTGCCGAACGACGACATCGTGCGCGCCGTCTACCTGGGCGCCAACGGCATCGGCGCCGGCGCACGCCCGGGCCTGATCACCTGCGACTGCTCGACCGTGAGCCCCGAGGCCACGCTGGAGGTCTCCGCCGGCATGAAAGCGCGGGGCGTCGTGCACATGGACACGCCGATGCTCGGCTCGCAGCCGCAGGCCGTATCGGGCGAGATCTTCTTCATCGTCGGCGGCGAGCGCGACAGGCTCGACGCGATCAAGCCCTACCTCGACATCATGGGTCGCCTGCACATGTACGTGGGCCCGTCGGCCACCGGCAATCGCGTGAAGCTGCTGCACAACGGCCTCGGCGCCGCGGTGGCCGTGGCGGTGGCCGAGACGCTGGCGACGTGCGTGCAGTCGGGCGTCGATCCCTACGTCTTCGACGAGGTCGTGCGCAACGGCGGCGGCATGGCGTTCGGCACCTACTTCGACCGTCGCGTGCGGCGCATGCTCGACGGCGACTTCTCGCCGACCTTCGCCGTCGAGCTCATGCTGAAAGACACCGGCTTGGCCCTGGCCCTGGCCCGCTCGGCCAAGGTGCCGACGCCGATCCTGGAGGAGACCCAGCGCACCTTTAGCGAGGCCGTCGCCGGCGGCTGGGGCAAGGAGGACTTCTCGGCCGTCACCCACGTGATCGAGAAGAAGATCGGCCGGAGGATCTCGCCGAAGCCGACGAAGTGACCGGCGATCTGCCGATCGTCGACGCGCACCAGCACTTCTGGGATCCGCCGCGTACGGCGCATCCGTGGCTGTCGACCGCGCCGCTGGCCAGTTTCCGCTACGGCGAGTACGCGGCGCTTCGCCGGCCCTACTTGCCGCCGGATTTCCGTCGCGACGCCGCCGGCCAGCGCGTGGTGGCAACCGTGCACGTCGAGGCGGAGTGGGACACGACCGACGAGGTCGGCGAGACGCGCTGGCTCGCCGGCTTCGCCGCGAGCACGGGCTGCCGACCGTGGCCGTCGGACACGCGCGCTTCGAGGCCCCCGAGGTCGAGGCGGTGCTGGCCGGCCACGCGGCGTTCGACTTCGTGCGCGGCATCCGCCAGAAGCCGGCGGCGACCGCCGCCCCGGCCGACGCCCGGCGCGGGGCGCCCGGCTCGATGGACGATGAGCGCTGGCGGCGCGGCTACGCGCTGCTCGCGCGGTACGGCCTGCACTTCGACCTGCAGACGCCGTGGTGGCACCTCGGCGCCGCCGCCGATCTCGCCCGCGACTTCCCGCGCATCCCGATCGTCGTGAACCACACCGGGCTGCCGGCCGACCGCGCGCCGGACGCGCTGGCGGCCTGGCGACGCGCGCTGGAGCGCGTGGCGGCGACGCCCAGCGTGTCGATCAAGATCTCGGGGCTGGGCCTGGCCGACACATCGTGGCCGGAGCCCGGCAATCGTCAGGTCGTGCGCGACGCGATCGCGATCTTCGGCGTCGCCCGCTGCATGTTCGCGAGCAACTTCCCCGTCGACAGCCTCTGCATCGCCTACGGCCCGCTGTTCGAGACCTTCCACGCCTTCGTGGCCGACCTGCCGGCGGTTCAGCGACGCGCCCTCTTCCATGGCAATGCGGCCCGGGTCTACCGCATCCAGGGGATTTGACAGGTGGGGGCGGCCCGTTGCACAATAACCGCCACATGAAGTCCATGGCCCTCGACACAGTGAGGTCGACGAGCGCGGCACATCCGCTCGCGAACCTGCTTCTGACCTAGGCGCGCACCCTCACCGGGTGCGCGCCTGAAAGCCTCTCCCGTAGTCCGGGGAGGCTTTTTTGTTTTCACCGAGCACGTGCGTGGTCGCTTGAAAGGAGACGCCCGATGGCGCCGAAAGCCGGTCCGCCCAGTCCGATGCCGTTCCAGCACTACCGCCCGTTCACGCCGATCCCGCTGCCGGACCGGACGTGGCCGCACCGGGTGATCACCAAGGCCCCGCGGTGGTGCAGCGTCGATCTGCGCGACGGTAACCAGGCGCTGATCGATCCCATGGACCCCGAGCGCAAGCGCCGGATGTTCGACCTGCTGGTGCAGTGCGGGTTCAAGGAGATCGAGGTCGGATTCCCGTCGGCGTCGCAGACCGACTTCGACTTCGTGCGCCAGCTCATCAAGGAGGATCTCATCCCCGAGGACGTCATCATCCAGGTCCTCACCCAGGCCCGGCCCGAGCTGATCGAGCGCACGTTCGAGTCACTGCGCGGAGCGCCCCGCGCGGTCTGCCATCTCTACAACTCGACGTCCACGCTGCAGCGCCGCGTGGTGTTCGGGCTCGACCGCGCCGGCATCGTCGACATCGCCGTCCGGGCCGCCCAGCTCTGCCAGAAGCTGGCGCGCACCATCCCCGAGTGCGACGTGCAGTGGCAGTACTCGCCGGAGAGCTTCACCGGCACCGAGCTCCCGTTCGCGATCGAGATCTGCGAGGCGGTCATGGACGTGTGGGAGCCGACGCGCCAGCGGAAGGTCATCCTCAACCTGCCCGCCACCGTCGAGATGGCCACGCCCAACGTCTACGCCGACCAGATCGAGTGGTTCCATCGCCACGTGAAGGCGCGCGACAGCATCGTGCTCTCGCTGCACCCCCACAACGACCGGGGCACCGCGGTGGCCGCCGCCGAGCTGGCCGTGATGGCCGGCGCCGACCGCATCGAGGGCACGCTGTTCGGCAACGGGGAGCGCACCGGCAACGTGGACGTGGTCACGCTGGCCATGAACCTGTTCAGCCAGGGCGTCGATCCCGAGCTCGACTTCGCCGACATCGACGCCGCCCGCCGCACGGTCGAGCACTGCAACCGGCTGCCCGTCCATCCGCGCCATCCCTACGTGGGCGACCTCGTGTTCACCGCCTTCTCGGGCTCGCACCAGGACGCGATCAAGAAGGGCTTCGAGGCGCTCGGCAAGGACTACGACGTGTGGGAGGTGCCCTACCTGCCGATCGACCCGCACCACGTCGGGCGCAGCTACGAAGCGGTCATCCGCGTGAACAGCCAGTCCGGCAAGGGCGGCGTCGCCTACATCATGAAGTTCGAGCACGGCCTGGACCTGCCCCGGCGGCTGCAGATCGAGTTCTCGTCGGTCATCCAGCGGCTGACCGAGCAGAGCGGCACCGAGATCACCGCCGATCAGATCTGGTCGTCGTTCGAGTCGACCTACCTGACGCCGACCCAGCCGGTGGCGCTGATCGGGCATCCGCTGATCACGACCGCGCCCGACACCGGGGCCACGACGCTGGAGACTCACGTGCGGCTGGACAGCGGCGAGCGCTGGATCAAGGGCCAGGGCAACGGCCCCATCGCGGCGTTCGTCGACGCGCTCGGCCGCGACGCCGGGCTGGTGATCGAGCTCACGGACTACTCCGAG